>JADLBJ010000086.1 GCA_020847765.1 Dehalococcoidia bacterium | reverse complement strand
TTAGCACCCCCTAATGCCTCTTTCAAGGCAGTGTCTGTAAAATCGTTCGCCTTGACCGGCACGTCTCGCTCCCTAGACTTGGCCCTGGAATGAGAACTCTCCAATCACAGGTCACCCTTCTCGTCGTCAGCATCCTGGTGGCCGTCGTCGCAGCGCTTCCGGTATTCCTCGCCTCGGCCCAGGGGGGCGAAGCGGGCGACGGCACCGACGTCGTGCCGGGCGCCGTGTGGACCGTTGTGGGGATCGCCATCTTCGCCGTGGTCTTCGGCATGTTCTACCTGTTCAAGCGGCGCATTGGCGGCTTCCCCCGGAACCCCCGATGGGTCGCTCCGATCACCGTGATGCCCAGCCGGGAGTTCCCCGACGAAGGCGACTACGGCGATCAGGTGCCCAGCGGCCAGGCGCACGCCGAGCACTGATTTCTCCGCCGCGTCGCCGCCCGACGGCCGGCGGTCCGACCCTCCGGAGGACTTGCTGCCGTGCGCCGAGAGGCGGGAAACTCCATCTGTGGAGTGCCTGCTGCTCGCCACCGGCAACCCGGGAAAGCTTCGCGAGCTCAGGCGCCTGCTGGCCGGGCTGCCGCTAAGGCTGGTGACGCCTGCGGAGCTCGGCCTCTCGCTCGACGTGCCGGAGGACGGCGACACTTACGCCGAAAACGCCATCGCCAAAGCACGCGCGTTCGCCGCCGCCGGAGGCTGTCTCGCCCTCGCCGACGACTCTGGGCTCGAAGTGGACGCGCTCGGAGGTCGCCCCGGCGTCCGCTCCGCGCGCTACGGCGGCCCCGACCTCGACGACCGCGGTCGTTTCGAACTGCTGCTCCGCGAGCTGCATGCCGTGCCAGAAAGGAATCGCGGGGCACGCTACCGTGCCGTCGTCGCCCTCGCCGCCCCCGCGGACCATGACGGGCGCGCCGTCCAGCCCGGCGGCGTCGTCACGTTCGAAGGAAGCGTCGCGGGAACGATCGCGTGCGCGCCGAGCGGCGACGGCGGCTTCGGCTACGACCCCGTGTTCGTCCTGCCCGACGGCCGCACTGCTGCGATGTTGCCAGCAGACGAGAAGGACCGGGCGAGTCATCGTGGTCAGGCCGTGCGCGCTGCGGCGAACTTCCTCGCGAGGGCTCTCCTATGACGCGCCGCGAATGGACACGGGCCATGCACCTGGCATTGACGGCCACGCTGGCGGTCCCGTTTGTCACCGCTTGCGGCAATCAGACCGCACTGCCCGACGTGCCGCCGTGCAGCGCCCCAACGCCGGTGCCCACTGCTCGTCCGAATCTGAGCGCCGCCGCTGCCCAGGAGTTCCGCTACCGGAGGGCAATCGGAGACGGCACGGACCGGCTGGCGCGGCTGCTCGCGGACTTTCGCGCCGCCTGGCCCGGCAACAAGTTCTCGTCCAAGCCAGAGTTCCGCGCCGATTTCGCTACCTACGCCGGGCTGGCCGGCTGCCTCGCCGGCGACATGCGCAAGCTCGCCGCGCCACCCCGGCTGACTGAGTTCCAGCAGAAGCTCGCACCCGTCCTCGACGACTACCTGGCGACGCTCGAACGTGGCCGCGAGGCCGTCCGTCAGCGAAACGTCACGAACTACCGCGACTGGAACAAAGCGATCGACGAAACGGCCGTTCGCCTTCGGGACCTGACGAACAGCTTGGCGAACTGAGCCGCGTCAGCCGCGCGGCAGCCCGAGCCCGCGCGTGGCGATGATGTTGCGCTGCACTTCCGCTGTGCCGCCGGCGATCGGCCCTGACGCCGCCAGCAGGTAGGAAGTCAGCACGCGGCCGTGGAGCTGCGCCCAGGGTGAGGACGGCTGCAGCTGGCCGTAGCCCCCCATCAGGTTGATGCCCGCGTTGGCGACCTTGATCCCGAGCTGGGCCATCCAGACCTTGCCGATGCTTGCCTCGTAGTTGGGCACCGCGCCCTTTGCCTGCAGCCAGGCCGTGCGATAGGCAAGCAGCCGTCCCACTTCCGCCTCGACCACCAGCTCGGAGAGCTTGTGGCGCACCTCGGCGCGATCCCACGGGCGCCCACCCGGGTGCTGCTGTTTCGCCCAGCAGACGAGGTCGTAGACCGTTCGGCGCGCCCCACTGATCGCGGCGATGTTCGAGCGCTCGAAGTCCAACGTGGTCGCCGCGACATACCAGCCGCGGTTCTCCCCGCCGAAGAGGTTCGCCGCCGGCACGCGCACGTCTTCGAAGAAGACCTCGTTGAAGTCGTGGCGATAGGCAATGTTGTCGATGGCACCGACGGTGATCCCCGGCGTGTCCATGTCGACGACGAAGGCGCTGATGCCCTTGTGCTTGGGCGCGTCCGGGTCGGTGCGGGCGAGCAGCATCATCTTGTCGGCCACGTGGGCGTTAGAGCTCCAGATCTTCTGGCCTGTGATGAGGTAGTCGTCACCATCGCGGACGGCACGCGTCTGCATGCTCGCGAGGTCGCTTCCGGCGCCCGGCTCGCTGAAGCCCTGGCAGTACCAGTCGTCGCCCGAGGCCATCGACGGCAACCAGCGCGCCTTCTGCTCCTCCGTCGCGTGGATGAGCATCGTGGGGCCAGTGATGCCAAGGGTGAAGAGGCGGCCGCCCGACGGCGCCCGATGCCAGGCCAGCTCCTCGTTCAGGATCATCTGTTCGAGCATGGTCTTGCCCATGCCGCCGTACTGCTCCGGCCAGGCAGGCGCTAGCCAGCGACGCGCGCCGAGCTTGCGCATGAACTCCTTGGCGAAAGGCACCTGCTCGATGTCGTCGAAGAAGTCGTCTGACCCGGAAAAGCCGGGCGGAAGCTCCGTGCGCAGGAACTCCCTCAGGTCGTTGCGCCATTGCCGCGTCGCCGCGGGAAACGTGAAATCCATAGCTGGATCTTAGCCATCTATAGTCTGAATGGTACCAACCGGGGCTGAACCCTCGTGCCTGACCAATAACTCGAGGCGAGGCCTCCAATCCCTGCGTTCCTCTGCTATCGGCCTGGCCGATGGTTCGCGGGGCGGCTTGCCGCTCAGGAAAGAGGGCGTTACCTTTCGCGCGCCGCCGCGGACCCGCGCCGCGGCCGAGAGGAACACGATGACAGAAGCCCAGTCCGCCTACGCCGAGCAGGCAGCCACCCTCGGCCGGGGGCTCGCATTTCATGTTCGGCGAGCCTTCGCCTGGAACCTCGCCGACACCGCGGTCACCGAGGCCGAGCGCGCCCGTCTGCTCGACGAAGGCGTGCGCACCGACACGGCGCAGCGCTATTTTGCCTGGCGCCGGAGTGCGCTCGCGGTCGCCCTCGTCCCCCTCCTCATCACAGCCATCCTCGCCATCGTCGACCTGGCCGACATGGACACCGCCGGGCTGACCGGGCTCGGCGTCCTCGTCCAGGTGGGCCCGCCGATCACCCTCTGCCTGCTGCCGGTGGCAGCGGCCGCCGCCCTCGTGCGCTGGTCGAAGCTCCGCCTGTCGCAACGCCTGATCACCGGCGCCTGGGCCGCCGCCACTGTCACGCCGGTCCTCCTTGCCCTCATCCCCGCCAGCTGGATGCTCGACGACAGCGACCTGAGCGCCGACGAGCGCGCGACGACGATGTTCCTGGCGGGCGTCCTCCTCGCCCTGAACTACGCCATCACCCTCATCCCCACGATCGTGTCCATCCCCTCGGGGGTTCTCTCCGGCTGCCTGCGCGTCAAAGCACTCCTCCCCGAATCGACGTTGCCCGGCTGGTTTCTTGTGGCAGTGGCGCCCTTCTACTCGCTGTTCGCTCTCGTAGCCTTCATCGTCATCGACCAGATCGCCGGCAACGCGCTGCTCATCCTCGGCCTGGCCCTCTTCGCCTTCTCGCCGTGGCTGTACGTCATCTTTGCGCGCTCCTACATCGACCCGCTGACCACCTACGGGGACCGGCTCGGGCTGATAAAGGCGCAGCGCATCTCGTCGCTCGTCTGGCTTGGCGCACTGATCCTGATCGTCGTCTGGGCCCTGACGGCCGACGTAAACGGGGTCAGCCTGGTGGGCACCGGCGACGGGTCGCTGCTCAAGCCGTGGGACGCCGCCCTGCGTGTGATGGAGGTCTTCAGCCGCTCACTCGTCACTGCGCTCGTCTTCGCCCACGTCTTCATGCAGTTCAACCGGCATTCCTGGCTGCGGGCCCGCCGGTTCCACGGAACGGCCGCCGCCGAGCGCTACGACGGCACGATGAACGAGCTCGACCGGGTCCTCGGCTGACGGCGTTCATGCCCGCGCCGGCACCCGCGCGGTGTGTCGGCCGATCGCTTCGGTGAGCCGCGGCCACAGCGCGCGCGGCAGGTCATGGGCCATGCCTTCGACGATCAGGAGCTCGGCCCCCGGAATCGCCGCGGCCGTGTCGATCCCACCCTCCACGGGCACCAGCGGGTCTAGCGCGCCGTGGATGACGAGCGCCGGCGCCCGCACGGCGGCCAGCGCCTCCTTGCGACTTCCGGAGGCCACGATCGCCGCGTACTGGCGGGCCGTGCCTGGCGGGTAGAAGGCCCGATCGAACGCCCGCCCGGCCATTTCCCGGATCCGCTCCTCTTCGAAGTACGGCGGCGGGCTGCCGAAGACCCGCGCTGAACCCACGTAATGCTCGACGTAGGCGGCGCGCTCGGCCGGCGCCGGCGTCGTCAGCCGGGCGAGCGCCTCGGGCCGGGACGGAGGTAAAGCCGGGTTCCCGGTGGTCGACATGATGGACGTTAGCGAGAGCACCCGCTCGGGATGACGGATGGCGAACGCCTGCACGATCATCCCGCCCATCGACGTCCCGACGACGTGCGTGGCGCCGAGGGAGAGCGCGTCGAGCAGCCCAGCCAGATCGTCCGCCATAGCGCCGAGCAGGTAGGGGACGGGCGGGGGTTCGCCCCGGCGCCGCGCCTCGCTGATCGCCTTCAGACTCGGGATGCCGGCCTCGTCGAGCCTGGTGGACAGGCCCACGTCGCGGTTGTCGAAACGCACGACGAAATGCCCCAGGCCGACCAGCATGCGGCAGAGATCCTCATGGTAGCCGAGCAGCTGCGATCCCAGGCCACTGACGAGGACCAGCGGCCGCCCTGCGCGGCTGCCGAACGTTTCGTACTCGATGCGGATGCCGTTTGCCTCTGCGCTTGCCATGGCGGGCATGCTGCCCGCTGCTCCGAGCCGCGTCAAACCGGCCGGGACCTGCGTTACCATGGGACTGTGGTGCCCCTCGTCGGCCTGACGACCTCGCTCGCCATGCGTGCGCCCGTCCGCGCCCAGTTGAACGTCGCCTACATCCAGGCGGTCGAGCGAGCCGGCGGCCTGCCCGTTCTCCTGCCGCCGAGCCTCGGCCCCCGCGCCCTCAGTGGCCTCCTGGGCCGGCTTCAGGCGGTCGTTCTCACCGGCGGCGGGGACGTCGATCCGGCGCGCTACGGCGAAGAGCGCCACCCGACGGTGGAAGGCGACCTGCCGGAGCGAGACGCGCTGGAAGAGGAAGTCGTCCGCGACGCCATCGCCCGGAACCTCCCCATCCTCGCCGTCTGCCGCGGCCAGCAGATGCTCAACGTCGCCCGTGGCGGCAGCCTCTGCCAGGACATCCCTTCGGCACTGCCGCACGCCGTCGCCCACGCCGGCAGGGACGAGGGCGACAACCACCTCCATGAGGTGCGGGTCGAGCCCGAAAGCAGGCTCGCGGCAGTGCTCGGCGGCGACCGCTTCCGCGTGAACTCGCGGCACCACCAGGCGGTCGCCCGGCTAGGCGACGGCCTCGTGCCCGTTGCCTGGTCCCCCGACGGCGTCGTCGAGGGCCTGGAGCTTCCCGGCCGCCGCTTTGCACTGGCCGTGCAGTGGCACCCGGAGGACATGGCAGTCGCGGGGGACGCGGCGGCTATGCGCCTCTTCCAAGCGCTGGTGGCGGCGGCGGGCGAGGGCTGAGTCAGCTCACCGCGGTTCTTCGAACAGCTGCACCAGCACTCCGCCGCTGTCCCGCGGGTGGAGGAACGTGTGCCGCTTCCAGTCGCTCTCGATGACGCCACCGAACGGCTCGATCCCCTCGCGGCGCAGCGCCTCAGCGGCGCGTTCAACTGATTCCACCTCGCAGCAGAGGTGGTGCATGCCCGGCCGCCGCGTCTCCAGGAACCGCTGGACAAAGCTGTCGGTGCGCGCTGGAGATACGATCTCGAACTTCAGCTGGCTGCCGGGGATCGTCATGACGGCACCGTCGTAGCCGAGAACGTCGTCTCGCCAGCGGCCCTCGACCTGCATGCCGAAGACACACGCCTGCCAGTCGATCTGCCGTTCCAGGTCGGCTACCGCCATGGAGACGTGGTCCATTCGGCGCAATCCAACGGCACCGCCATCCGTGCGGCGGTCCGCTTCGGGCGGGAACTTGTAGGGCGCGAACAGCTGCCAGAGGATGCCGCCGCTGTCCCTGGGATGGACATAGGTGAGTCGCCACATGCCGTCGTCGGTTACCCCGCCAAACGGGCGAATGCCGAGCCGCTCGAGCGCGGCGGCCGCCTCGTCGACGTCGCTCACCTCGACGGTGACGTGGTGGAGCCCCGGTCCCTCCTCGTCGAGGAAGCGCTGGACGAATCCCCCGCCGGCGAGCGGCGCGATCACCTCGAACTCGATCTCCGTCCCCGGGACCTGGCTGACGCAGCCGTCGAAGCCCGCGGCCGCCGTTTCCTGGAAGGAATAGAGGAAGCGGAATCCGAGCAGCCGTTCCAGCCGGTCGGCCTGCTCCCGCCAGCGAGGCGCAGCCATGCTGATGTGGTCGACGCGTTTGATGGGGATCACGGCCAGCTCCGGAAGATGGGTGGGCGCGCGTATGGTAGGGTGCCTCCCGGAAAGGCGGCAAATGACCGCGGCACGCTCCGCGACCCTGCTCGTAAACCCGACTGCCCGCGGCCTGCGCCGCGGCTTCGACCCCTCTCCGGTGGCCGCGTACCTCCGCCGCCACGACGTGGAGACACACGTTGCCGTGCCCGACTGTGCGGGCAGCGCAACCCGTGAGGCCGCGCAGGCCGCCACCCGCAGCGACGCCTTCTTGTTCGCGCTGGGCGGTGACGGGACGCTGCGCGCGGCGGCGCGCGGGCTCGCCGGCTCGAACACCGCCTTGGCAGCCGTTCCCGCCGGGACGGTCAACGTCTGGGCGCGCGAGACGGGCATCCCCCGCGGTCTCCGCGCGTCGCTGGCCGCCCACCTTGGCGGCCAGACAGTGCGCGTCGATCTAGGCCGGGCGGGCGACGACTGCTTCCTCCTGATGGCCGGCGTCGGCTGGGACGCCGCCGTCGCGGCGGCCGTCTCGAGCTCGCTGAAGCGCCGCCTGGGCGACGCCGCCTACCTGGTGCAGGGCGGGCTGATGGCACCCCGCTTGCGCGCGCGGCCTGCCTCATGGCGGACGGGCATCGTGCTGCACGAGGCCCCGCTCGCGCTGATGGTGCTGAGCAACACGCGCCTCTATGGCGGCCGCGTCCGCTTCAGCCCCGAGGCACGGGCGCGGGACGGTCTCCTCGACGTCGCCGCCCTCTGCCCGGTGAGTGCGGGCGACGCGTTTCGCCTCGCCTGGCGCCTCCTACGCGGCCGCCTCGCCACTGATGGGCGCGTCATCGCGGCCCGTGTGCCGGAGCTCGTCTTCGAAACGCCGGGCTTCCCGGTGCAGCTCGACGGCGATCCGGCGGGAAAGACGCCGATGACCTTCTCCGTCGAGCCGGGCGCACTGCTGGTCAGCGTTCCGGCGGGGCCGCTGCCGCCGCTCCTCGGCTAGCCGGCCTCGCGGCCGCCGGGGGACACCCTGCCCGCGAGCGCGTGCGCCTCGGCCGGAGACCGAACGACAGCCGGGCGCATGCCGAGCAGGCGGTAGATAGGCGCTGGCCCCTCGTCTCGCAACCGTCCGGACAGGAGCCATAGCATGCCGCAACTGGCTGCGAACACAAGCAAGAGACCGCCGAGACCGACGACGTCGAGGAGCCGGCTGTCTGGCCCCCGGCCGCTCAACAGGGCGTCCCCGACGACGGCATAGACGAGCAGGTTCCAGGTCCCGTGGAGCAGCACGCCAGCCGGGTAGCCAAGGAGAAACGTCGGTCGTCGCCGCAGGAGCCCGTAGAGGCCCAGTGCTGACAGCCCCGAGGCAAGCCCGTGCATCGCCGCCGTGCCCGCGCGGGCCGTTGCGAAGAGCCACCACGAGTTGCCGATCGTCTGCTCGGCGAGCGCGTCGGGGCTAACCGCCGAGAGGCTGTTCTGGAACGTCTCGAGCAGGTTGAAGCCCGTGCCGGCCAGCACGCCCCACACGAAGCAGCGCGCCGCCCCACCGCGCCGAAAGAAGAAAAGCGCGACGAGGAGCGCCTTCCAGAGCTCCTCGTTCAGCGGCGCGACGACGGAGAGCGTCGTCAGGTCGAGGAAGACGCCCCACCCGGCGGGCAAGGTGCGCAGGCCGTCGTCGAGCGGAAAGACGAAGCCGTGGCCCTTCACGCTGACCAGCCATGCTCCCACGCCCACCAGGTACGCGGTGTTGATGACGCCAGCGATCGTGGTGGCACCAATCGCACCGTAGATCAGGCCGGTCGTCCATTCCCGCCAGCTGATCGGCCAGGCGAGCGGGTGGCGGGCGACGTAGCGCCGCGCGACAAACGCGGCGATCGCCAGCGACGGGATGCAGACCATCCCGACGTTCACTAATGGGAACAGCCAGGAGAGGCGCTCGGGGTGGAGTGCAAGCCATTGCCCGGCCGCGACGAGTGCGGGAAAGAGGGGCAGGGCGAGCCACGGACGGGGCAGCCGCCAGGGCGACGAGCTCGCCCCGCCGAGCGCCGAGGTCGCCTGCACGACGAGGAAGCCCCCGAGCAGGAGGTAGACGACGGCGCTTCCGGCGAAGACATTGATGCGCCAGAGACGCGTCTGCGGGTCGCTTTCCTCGATGCCGACAAGGGCCAGGGCCGAGGCAGCACCACCGAGGAACGCGAGCGCCCCGGCGACGGCGGCGAGGCCCGCCACAGTCCCCCGCCGCCGGATGGCTACTCCCCTTCGAAGCGGGTGATGGCGCCGGCCGCCACGACGAAACGCCCGGAGGCGCGGATCATTACGTCGCGCACGCGATCGGGCTCGGCAGTCGTGACGATCGTCTGTTGGAAGCTTTCGAAGAACTCGAGGACGCCCCGCCGGCGGCGCGCGTCGAGCTCGCTGAGGACGTCGTCGAGGAGGACCACAGGATCGTCGCCAAGCGCCCGGCGGAGGTAGCTCGCCTCCGCCAGCCGCATGGAGAGCGCCGCGGTGCGCTGCTGGGCCCGCGACGCGAACGAATCCGCCGGCATACCGTCGATCTCGACTGTCACGTCGTCACGGTGCGGACCGACGAGCGTCGCCCCGGCGTTGATTTCGCGGTAGCGGAGGTTCGCGAGCGCCCGCAGCATGCGCGCCGTCCACTCGGTCTCGTCGACGGGACAGTCCGTCTCGTCGAGGCCTCCGAGCGCCGGCCGGTAGGTCATCTGCAGGGTTTCCATGCCGTCGCTCAGTCGCTCCATCTGCTGCGCGCCCTGCGCCACCAGGTGACCGAGCGCGTCGCCCCGCGCCTGCATGATTATCCCACCGGCGTGGGCGAGCTCCTGGTCCCAGAAGCCAAGCTCGGCGGCGCTCGCCTCGCGCGCCTGGATGCGCTTGAGGAGGCTGTTGCGCTGCTGGAGTACGCGGGCGTACCGCTGCATGGCGCGCAGGTAGCCGCGGTCCACCTGCGAGATCATCATGTCGAGATAGCGCCTGCGCAGCAGGGGCGGGCCGGCGACTATCTCGATGTCGAGCGTGGTGAAAAGCACCGCCGCCAGCTGCCCCACTGCTTCCGAGGCGCGCTTGGGCACACCGTTGACGCGCACGCGCTTGCCGGCGCGGTGGGACGCGTCGGTCGTGCGGCCAACGACCGCGACCTCGAGCTGCAGATTGCCCGCCGAGCGTTCCACCTGGCAGGCCAGGCGTGCCACGGGGAAGTCGGTATGGAGAATCTCGCGGCGCACGAGATCGGCGTCGGAGCTCGCCCGGCTCGATCGGAGGGTCGAAAGGAGATAGATGGCCTCGAGCAGGTTGCTCTTGCCCTGCGCGTTGTCGCCGACGAACAGGTTCAGTCCGCGGTCGAGGTTCAGCCCCACGCGCCCATAATTGCGGTAGTTGGAGATCTGGAGATCGAAGATGAACACGGTCTATGCGGAGTATAGCGCAAGTTCTTAGCCTTCGGCTTATCGTTTCTTGCAGGTCTCCCATTTCCCGCGCCTTTCCTCCCCGCCCCTCCTCCCCGCCCCGGGCAGAACGTCTGTTCGTCTGCTACACTGGCTTCATGGCCCTGGCTTCGGCGCGCCTCCCCGCGCGCTTCGACCTTGTCTCGGATTTCGGCCCCACCGGCGACCAGCCGGCCGCCGTCGACCAGCTGGCCGAGGGCGTGGAGCGAGGCGATCGCTACCAGACGCTGCTGGGCGTCACCGGCTCCGGCAAGACCTTCACGATCGCCAACGTCGTCGCCCGCACGGGCCGCCCCACTCTCGTCCTCGCTCACAACAAGACGCTCGCCGCTCAGCTCTGCAGCGAGCTGAAGGAATTCTTCCCGGCCAACGCGGTTGAGTACTTCGTCTCCTACTACGACTACTACCAGCCCGAGGCCTACATCCCTCGCACGGACACCTACATCGCCAAAGACGCGGACATAAACGAGGAGATCGACAAGCTCCGCCACGCGGCCACGCGCGCCCTCTTCACGCGTCGCGACGTCGTCATCGTCGCGAGCGTCAGCTGCATCTACGGCCTCGGCGAGCCGCAACAATACCAGGAATTCGTCCTCAGCTTCCGCCGCGGCCAGCAATTCAAACGCGGCGACGCCGTTCGCCGCATGGTCTCCATGCAGTATGAGCGGAACGACATGAACGTGGTGCGCGGCAAGTTCCGCATACGCGGTGACTCGCTCACCATCCTCCCCAGCTACGAAGAGCTCGCCGTCCGCGTCGACTTCTTCGGCGACGAGGTGGAACGCATCCTCGAGCTCGACCCCCTCACGGGCGAGATCGTCGCCGAACGGGAGGAGATCGACATCTTCCCGGCCAAACACTTCGTCACCACCCAGGACCGGATGCGCGACGCGGTCGCCGGCATCGAGCAGGAGCTGGCTGACCAGCTTGAGCACTTTCGTTCGCAGGGCAAGGTTCTGGAAGCCGCGCGCCTCGAGGAACGCACGCACTACGACCTCGAGTCGATGCGCGAGACGGGCTACTGCGCCGGCATCGAGAACTACTCGCGCCACCTGCAGGCGCGCGAGGCCGGTTCGACTCCCTGGTGCCTCCTCGACTACTTCCCCGACGACTGGCTGCTCGTCGTCGACGAGTCGCACATCACTCTTCCCCAGGTGCAGGGGCAGTACTTCGGCGACCGGGCACGCAAGGAGACGCTCGTCGACTTCGGCTTCCGCCTCCCCAGCGCCCTCGACAACCGGCCGCTGACCTTCGAAGAATTCGACCGCCACGTCAACCAGGCGATCTTCGTCAGCGCCACACCCGGCGAGTACGAGATCCAGCGTTCGGCCCAGGTTGTCGAACAGGTCATTCGGCCGACCGGTGTGCTCGACCCGCAGGTCGAGGTCCGCCCGACGAAGAACCAGGTTGACGACCTGATGGAGGAGATCCGGCTGACGGTCGACCGCGGCCAGCGCGTGCTCGTCACGACGCTCACCAAGAAGATGGCCGAGGACCTCGCCGACTACCTGACGGAGATGGGGATCAAGACCCACTACCTCCATTCGGAGGTGCAGACGCTGGACCGGGTCGAGATCCTGCGCGACCTCCGCCTGGGCGTGTACGACGTGGTCGTGGGGATCAACCTCCTGCGCGAGGGACTGGATCTACCCGAGGTGTCGCTCGTCTGCATCCTCGACGCCGACAAGGAAGGCTATCTGCGATCGAACCGCTCGCTCGTGCAGACGATCGGCCGCGCTGCCCGCCACCTCGAGGGCCGCGTCGTCATGTACGCGGACAAGGTCACGACGAGCATGCAGACCGCGATCGACGAGACCTACCGCCGGCGGGCCATCCAGGAGCAGTACAACCACGACCACGGCATCGAACCGGCGGGCATTCAGAAGGCCGTCCGCGACATCACGGACCACGTCCGCATGGTCGCCGAGGAGAAGGCGACCTACGACGCCGGCGGCGCCGCCGACCTGCCAAAGGGCGATCTCCTCCGGCTGGTCAAAGAGATGGAGACGCAGATGAAGGCGGCCGCCAAAGCGCTCGAATTCGAAAAGGCTGCCGCGCTTCGCGACCAGATCGTCGATCTTCGGCGCCAGCTCGCCGGCAGCGACGAAGAGGAGCTGCACGCGTTTGCGGCCGTCGCCGGCGGTGGTGGCCCGTTGCGCTACGGCCGCAGCCAGGCCGGCGGCCGCGACCGCCGTCGCCGCTACCAGAAGTAGCACGGGATGTCGCCCAGCGCTGCCTGACCCATCCTGTTGCTGCGCCGCCTCGCGTCTCGGGCTACACTCGGGCGCCGGGGAGGTTAGCACTTTGGCTGCGAACGTCGATTGGTCGGCAGTAACCCGGGAGGCGACAGACCTGCTCCGTGAGTACCTCCGCCTGGACACCTCGAACCCCCCGGGGAACGAGGAGCGGGCGGTTCGCTTCCTGGCGCAGATCCTGACGGACGAGGGTATCCCCTTCGACACGGTCACGTCTGCTCCCGGCCGCGCGAATCTGCGGGCGAGCCTGGGCCCGCCGGACGGGGGCGTCTGTCTCCTCAACCACACGGACGTAGTCCCCGCCGAGCCCGACTACTGGTCGGTCGCTCCCTTCGCCGGTGAGCTGCGAGAAGGCGTCGTCTGGGGCCGGGGCGCCCTCGACATGAAGGGCATGGCCGTGATGGAGCTCATGGTCCTGCTCCTGCTCCAGCGCCAGGGAGTGCGCCTCCGCCGCGGCGTGCGCTTCCTCGCCGCCGCCGACGAGGAGGCAGGAAGCGGCTACGGTGTCGGCTGGCTGGCCCAGCATCGGCCAGACTGGCTGGAAGCCGACCTGGTGATCAATGAGGGCGCCTTCGGCCTCGCCCCGGGTGCGGGCCAGCAGCCGGTCTTCCAGGTCGCACCCACCGAGAAGATCCCGCTGTGGGTGCGACTGAGCGTGCGCGGCCGCCCCGGCCACGGCTCGGTACCGCACGACGACAATTGCGCCGACCACCTGGTGGCGGCCCTCCAGCGGCTCACTGCCTGGCGCCAGAAGCTGCGCCTCACGCCCATCATGGAAGCCCATGCCCTTGCCATGGTCGGGGCCGGCTTCCTGCGCGACAGCGACCCCGGTGCCATCCTGCGCGCCGCTGAGGGCAGCCCCGCCCTGCGCGCCCGCCTCGGCAACACGGTTGCCCTGACGACCATCGCCACCGGCGTCAAGGTGAACGTCATCCCCGCCGAAGCCCATGCCACACTGGACTGCCGGCTGCTGCCCGACGTGCGCCCCGAGGAGTTCCTGCGCGAGCTGCGCCAGGTGATCGCAGACGACCGCGTTGGCGTCGATGTCCTGAACGCTTTCGAAGGTGCCGCTTCCCCCCTCGAAGGTGAGTTCCTGCAGGCCGTGCGCGCCGTTGTGAGCGACCTCGTCGAAGGCGCGCGCGTCGTGCCGGAGTTGACCACCGGCTTCACCGACTCGCGCATCTACCGCGTCCGCGGCGTGTCCGCCTACGGTTTCGTTCCCTGCCTGGTCAAGGCAGAGGAGCTTGCCGGCATTCATGGTCATAATGAGCGGATAAGCGTCGAGAACCTGCGCCTGGGGATGCAGGTGCTCTATGAGGTTGTGAGGAGGCTTTGCGCAGCATGACGGGCATGATCGCCTGGTTGGACAGTCCCGAGGGGGCGACCGCGAACCGTATTGGCGGCAAGGGGGCGAGCCTCGCCAGGCTCGGCGCCGCCGGCTTTCCCGTGCCGCCCGGCTTCGCCATCACCGTCGACGCCTATCGCCGCTTCCATGACGACTGCGCTCTCGACAGCGCAATGGCGGCGCTCCTCGCCGTGGGCGGCGGGCGCCCCTCTCCGGCTCAGGTGCGCGATGCTTGCGCCCCGATCCTCGAGCAGCTTCAGAACGGTTCGATGCCCCGCGACGTCGCTGACGTCGTGGCCGAAGCCTACGCCCTCCTCGAGGAGCGCGCCGGGCCGGACGCAACGTTCGCGGTGCGCTCGAGCGGTGTCAGCGAGGACAGCGCCGGTGCCAGCTTCGCGGGCCTCTACGAGAGCTACCTGAACCTGCGCGGTGCTGAGGCCGTTCTGGCCGCCGTGCGCAAGTGCTACGACTGCCTCTGGCAACCCCGTGCGGCCCACTATCGCGCAATCAAAGGCATCGACCACCGCAAGGAGGCGATGGGTGTCGTCGTGATGCAGACGGTCCCGAGCTTCGTCAGCGGCGTCGCCTTCAGCCTCAACCCCGTCACAGGCGCCCACGACGAGGTCCTTATCAACGCATCCTGGGGGCTCGGCGAGGCAATTGTCTCCGGGCTCGTCACGCCCGACAGTTACGTCGCGCTCAAAGACGGGACGGTGGCGAAGAAGGACGTCTTCGAAAAGCACATGCGCGTCGTCGCCGTGCCGGGCGGCACCGAGAAACAGGAAACGCCCGCAAACCTGCAGAACGCGCCGGCCCTCGCCGACGAGCAGATAGCCCGCGTGGCGACGACCACAGCGACAATCGAAAAGCACTATGGTTGCCCGGTTGACATCGAGTTCGCGTACGACGGGGCGGGCCGCTTCTATCTCCTGCAGGCGCGGCCCATCACCACCTGAGCGGCTACAAGGCCGCTCGCAGGGCCATCAGCAGGACGACCATCGCGAACAGGGCGCCAGCGAGCGCTGTCAGCCGCAGCACCAGCCGGAAATTGTCGGCGACCGCGCCCGCTTCGCCGCTGACCACGCGCGCCCCTTCATGGCGCTCGTGCAGCAGCTCGCGCGCGCGGTCGGCTTCGTGTCCCGGGACCAGGATGGTCCAGGCACTGATCTGGAGCTGGGCGCCGTACGGCAGCGTCAGGGCCGAGCTGAGAACCCGCGTCCTCACCCCGGACGCGCCTCGCCCCTGCGCCACGATCTCCGCCTGCGCTTCGCCGTCCCCCCGCCAGACCTCGACCCAGCTCGTGGGCCGGTGGACGCGCCTGCGGTTGGCCCGCGCCTCCTCGGAGCGTCCGCGGGTCATCGTCGCCCGGGCAGCCAGCGAAACGGCAAGAGCCAGCCGAGAACACGCCCCAGTCGAGTGACAATGCTCGCCCGTGGCACCAGCTGCTTCGCTTCTGCCAGACGGCTGGCGGGTACGAGGAGGCGCGCGCCACCAGGGCCGCAGCTCACGTCCGAGGCGATGCGCATCGGGATCGCACGAGCGTCCAGGGCCCGACCCGCGGCCTCCAGCTGGTCACGCCGACTCCCGCGCCAGGCGACCGCCCAGCGCTCGCCGTCAGCCGTCGGCGAACCGAGGTCAGGCTGAGACCGGGACATCGAGACGGTGGCGGCGCACTTCCGCCATCACCCTGGCTCCGACCGCCTCGTCCGGTTCGACGACGGGGAGGCGCGGCGCACCGATGACGAAGCCGAGCTGGCGAAGGACGTAACGGATGGTGCTCGGGCTGCCGTTGGCAAAGCAGGCGTCTGTCAGTCGGCAGAGACGGCGATGGATCGTCGCCGCCTCGGGCAGGCGGCCAGCGAGGACGTGGCCGAGCATCTCCCTCTGCTGACCGGCGACGAGGTGAGCGGTCACGCTGATCGCCCCCCAGGCACCCATACACCAGAGGTGGAAGTTGTCGTTGTCGTTTCCGCTCCAGAGGATGAAGCCGGGGCGGGCGTCGAGGATGGCCGCGCTGTGTGCCAGGTCGCCATTCGCCTCCTTGATGCCGACCACGTTGGAGATTTCGGCGCAGCGCAGAACGGTGTCGACCGTCATGTTCACGCCGACGCGCCCGGGAACGTTGTAAAGGATGACCGGCAGGTGCGTGCTCTCGGCGATCGCTCGGAAGTGCTGGAAAATGCCCTCCTGCGGCGGCTTCAAATAATACGGAACGACGGCGAGGATAGCGTCAACGCCGGCCTGCTCGGCGCGGCGGGCGAGCGCGACGGAGTGGTGGGTGTCGTTCGTCCCGGCGCCGGCAACGACGGTCGCGGCGCCGCCCAGCTCCTGTCGGACCTCCTCCCAGAGGCGGGTCTTCTCGTCGTCGGAGAGCAGCGGCGCCTCCCCGGTAGTCCCGGTGACGACCACGCCGTCGTTGCCGGCGCGGACGAGGTGTGCCGCCAGGCGGCGGGCATGCGCGTAATCGACGGCGCCGTCAGGCGTGTAGGGCGTCACCATCGCGGTGAGCAGGCGGCCGAGTTCGGCCATGGCGGGTGCTCCGGCAAAGGGGTGAGGTGCATTGTAGCGCAGGCAGGGGGGGAGGATCCGGGCGGCTGCCGGCCCCCGAACGGGGCCGCTGATACAAACGCCGGCGCCCGGGCAGGAGGGCCCGGGCGCAGATCGGGGCAGTGGGCGGGCGCCGGAGGCCCGCCCGGGATCGGCGGCGCCTACTGGCGTCCGTTGTTAACGAAATCGACGATACGCTGGTCCAACTTCGCCTGCGCGGTCTCCATGAGAGCGCGCGCTTCATTCTGCATGTCGTTGATGACGGTCTGGACGTCGACGCCCTTCTCGGTGGCGATCTGGGCGATCGTCTTGCCGCTCTTCAGCTGCTGGGCCAGGTCTTTCACGTCCATGTTCAGGTCGTTGGCGGCCACGTTCAGCAGCTCTTTGATGCCCGCATGGACGCCTGCGCGGAACCTGGCGCCGGGGCCGGGCGTGCGCTCCATGAGCTTCGGCAGCTGCTCCTGCGCCTTTGCGTAGGCCTTGTCTGCCTGCTCCTGCGTGAGCGTCTTGTTGGCCACGAGCTCGTCGAGCTTTGTCTTGATGTCGGCCAGCACGGCCGCTTGCACGGCCCCCGGGTCCTTGCCGTTGTCGGTCAGGATGGTGTTGACGCTCTTGCCGTCCTTGAAGCCTTGCTTGAAGTCGTCCTCGGACAGGCCGGATTGCGTGATGATGTCCTTGACGGTCGCACGCACGATGCGCGGGTGATGGGCGGCCGCCTGCGCCGAAGCAGTCGTGGGCCCGTCACCACCGCCGCCCGGCGGATTGTCGGCCAGTACGGCACCCACCGCGCCGACTGCCAGGAGGCCCG
Organism: Dehalococcoidia bacterium; assembly: GCA_020847765.1. Taxonomy (GTDB): domain Bacteria; phylum Chloroflexota; class Dehalococcoidia; order Tepidiformales; family Tepidiformaceae; genus JADLBJ01. The sequence continues at coordinate 9,038 of JADLBJ010000086.1, read as the reverse complement.
CCAGCCCGAGGGCGAGAAGGCGGTTCTTCGGGGAGATGTGCATCTCGGTCGTTCTCCTCTGCGTGAATGGCGCCGGCTTCGCCGGCGCTCTCACCATAGGAATGGCCGTCCACGGTGCAGAGGTGACGCGCCTACAGTCCCGCGCTGGTGCCCGTTTACCCGTGCTTTTCCACCCAGTGGCCCTCGAATAGAAGCAGTTGGCCACTCCTCACCCGGACGACGGCCGGCGTCGAGACAACCTCGTTGTGCACGCCCAATGGACTGAAGTCGAGAACGAAGTCGGTGAGGTCCCAGCGCAACCCGGATGTCGTGACGCCCTCGCATTGGCCGATCGCCAGGAGCGACACCACCGTGCCCGCGGGCCCCTCGACCACTGCTTCGCCATCGACGAGACGAATGTCGAAGAGGTCGTCGACGACGCGCACCTCGGCCTCACCCCGAAAGAGGGGCAGCACGGCGAGATTGGCGAGCGCATGGTCTGCCCGGCCGCCACCGGCGCAAACCACGTCGATGCGCCCACAGCCGGCCTCGACGCAGAACGCGATCGCTTTCTGGAGATCCGTCTTGTCGAGCGCCGGCGCCCGGTGGAAGCGGCCGGCCGGGATGGCGGCTCGGGCCGCGTCACTCACAGAGTCGAGGTCGCCGACGACGCGATCGACGGTCACGCCGAGGGCCAGAGCGCGATCGGCTCCGCCGTCGGCACCGACGACCAGATCCGCGTTCGCGGCCAGGGCGGCCGCCAGCACCGCTGATGGAGGGTCGCCGTTGGCAAAGACAAGCGCGCGCACCGACGAGTCCCGGGGGTTTCTCGCCGCATGGTGGCCCGACCAGGCCCGCGACGCAACACAAAGCGTCCTCGTTCGATACGATCGCGCCATGACCAAGCACTCCGCTGGGCAGGTCCCAGTCGCCGCGGTCCGCGTTCGGCCCATGGCCGAACGCGACCTGGGGGCAGTCGCCGTCGTCGAACGCGCGTCGTTCGCAAACGGCTGGCCGGCGACCGCCTTCGCCCACGAGCTGGCCAATAACGGCCTCGCCCGCTACGTGGTGCTGGAGCGGACCGACGAGCTGCCGCCGCAGATCATCGGCTTCGCCGGCCTCTGGTTGATGGTCGACGAGGCACACGTCGTGACCGTGGCGGTGGCGCCGGCCGAGCGGGGGAAGGGCTATGGGCGGCTGCTCGTGCACGCCCTCGTCCTCCTGGCCGAAGCCGCCGGCATGAACGAGGCGACCCTCGAGTGCCGCGTGTCGAACACGCCCGCCCGCGGCCTCTACCGCGAGTACGGCTTTTACGAAGTGGGCACGCGCAAGGCGTACTACGCGGACAACCGCGAAGACGCCGTGATCATGACAACAGAGGCTTTCGCGAGCGCGCCCTTCCGCACCCGAATCGAGGCACTGGAGCAGAAGCTGGAAGCACTTCTCCCCGGGGCTATCGCAGGGATGGACCTCGCCGCCGGCTGAGTCAGGCGGGGAGGCTCTCGGCCAGGGCGCGCAGCACGACCTCCGCTCGCTCCAGACGGCCGCGGATGCCCCACTGGCCGTGGATGTTCAGGGTCATGTTCTCAGCCTGGCCGCGTACCCCGGGAAGGTGCCCGCGGACGCCGGCCGCCTCGAAGTAGCGCTGCAACTCGGCCGATTCAGGCCCAAACACGTCGATCAGAACTTCGCGTGTGCGGGCATCCCATTGGCCGTAGTCGAACGGGTTGGGGCCCGTCCCACGGAGCCAGGCGATGCGTCGGATCTGCTGGTCGAGGGCGGCGCGGGCGCGAGCCGGGTCTTTCGTGCGGGCCATCGGCCAGATTGTACCGACGGTGCACCCTGCGGGGAAACGCTCACGCGGCCCGCGGCAGACTCAGCTCATAGGCGATGTCGCCCAGGCTGAGGAGGGCGCCGACAACCTCGTGACGCGAGGCCAAGGGAACAGCGCCGAGGTCGCCAAAGAATGACGCAATGCGGTCTGCGCCTTCCGCGCCGTAGAAAAGCGCCGGGTGCACGACTCCGAACGAGTTGCTGCAGACGACCCGTCCAGCCGCGTCACGGCAGGCAAGAGCGAGCGCCACCTGGTCAATACCGTAGGGCCGGCGCATTGCCGCCATCGAGTCGCGGACCCAAGCGAGGATCTGCTCAACGAGCGCTTGGCGGTTGTCGGTGTCGTCGATCGGCAGCTGCCAGGCCGCTTCCCGCACCCCGACACCCTGGCGGATAAGCCGCTCGACGCGTCGGCGGGTGGTCGGAGCGCGCAAGAACTGCATCACACGATGGTTGTCGGCCAGCACGCCGCCGATCTTGGGTGGCAAACGCGTGCAGCAAAGGCGTAAAGCACGCTGGCCGAGCCGTTACGGGAGCGTTACACTGCCCGCAGTGGACAACGATTTCAGCATCGACCTCTCGGATATCGCGACGACTATCCGCACGAGCGACGTGATCAGCGTCCGTTTTGTTGCCGTCGGCCACCGGCTCCTGCTCGATTTTAGGACGACCGAGCTCGACGGCCCGATGGTGCGGGTGGTCGAACCGGTAAAGTCGGTCGAAGAACGGTACCGCAGCCTGGAGCGTCTGCGGCCGCGTTTTGGCGCTCCCGAGAAGATCGTCTCGGTCTGGTGGCCGCGCTTTGCCAGCTCCCTCGTGCCGACCGGCGTCTGGGAGGCCGTGATGGAGCGGGTGACCGAGACCGGCCACGTCGACGCAGTGAGGAAGGCCGGCCAGGCCCTCGACGAGCTGCTAGCGCTTGAGCGCTGCCAGCAACGCGCCGCCATCCTGGGTACGGGCTTCCGCACGCTCTGGAGCGCCTCGCCCGCACCCCGCTGAGCCCTGGAGCGCACACACTTCCGTCGCCTCGTCCGCGAGGCGATTACCTCGCTTCCGCCGGCGTTGCTCGCCCGCGTCCACAACGTCGACGTCGTGATCGAACGGCGGCCGACCGCCGCCGACCGCAAGGCGGCGGGGGTGGGCCCGGGCGATCTTCTGCTCGGGCTCTACCATGGCATTCCCCTCACCGCGCGGGGCCACGAGAGCTACAACCTCGTCCCACCCGACAAGATCAGTGTCTACCAGGAACCGATCGAGAGCGTCTGCGAGACCGACGACGAGGTGCGCGCGCAAGTTCGCACGACGGTCCTCCACGAGATCGGCCACTACTTCGGCATAGACGACGACCGCCTCGAAGAGCTCGGCATGGGCTGAGGCGCAGAATGGAAAGCAGGCGAAAAGCCCGCTTGCGACTTCCTCGCAGTCGCGCGGCGGCGCGTTGACCGGGAAACGGCCCCTCGCTAGCTTGGCTTTCAGATGACGAGTCGCGCGGATGAGATGGGGCTACCGGTGCGAACCGTTCCCGCCGGCGCCCGGGCGGCGGTGCGCCACCGCCACCTCAGCGGTGGCCAGCGGTTCCTCTTCGTGCTCGCCCTCCTCACGTTCGCGCTCGCCTCGTTCTACAACTCCGTCGTTCTGCTCACGCGCGTGACGCCGGCGCTTTTTCCGGGCAAGACCTTCAGCCTCCCAATCGTCGACAGCGTCATCGACACGCTGCCGGACTCAGTGCGGCCAGCTGTCCCGGGTGCCGAAAGCTCATTCAACAAGCGGATCAACTGGTTGATCATTGGTGTCGACAAGCGGCCGGGGGACAGGGACGAAGACGCCTACAACACCGACACGCTGATGGTCGCCACAGTCGATCCCCTCTCGAAGGTTTCGAGCATTCTCAGCTTTCCCCGCGACATGTGGATCGATATCCATCCGCCCCAGGGCGGTTCCTACAAAGGACGGATCAATGCGTCGTATGCCGCCGGTTTCTTGAACAACGGCGGCTCCTTCGAAGCCGGTGCCGAACAGCTGAAGACCGACCTGAAGAAGGACTTCGGCATCGAGATCAATTACTGGCTCTGGCTCGATTTCAAAGGTGTTGAAAAGCTCATCGACACACTCGGCGGTATCGACGTCGACATCCCTCATGAGCTTTCGGTGCCCCAGTGGTACTATAGCGACGATGACGTCCACGCTCGTTACGTCTCATTCCCGCCGGGGCCCCAGCATCTCGACGGCTATAACGCCGTGGCCTTCGGTCGCTACCGGAACGACAGCGACCTCTACCGCGTCAAACGTCAGCAGCTCGTTCTCCAGACGGCCGTCAAGAAGATCTTCTCTCGCGGCCTCCTCCAGAATCTGACCGAAGTCAAATCGCTCTGGGACGCGTTTAGCGCCACCATCCACACCGACATGTCCTATACCAAGATGATCTCGATCCTCCCGCTCATGCAGGAGACGAACGGGCGCATGAACCTCTTCTCCCTCGGCGATCCGGTCAATGGCGCGCCGACCGTCGAGGGCTACACCACTCCGGATGGCGCCTCCGTCCTCACCTGGAACGCGGAGAACGTGCAGAACTGGCTCAGCCAGGCGTTCACCAAGGCACAGTACGCCCAGTCGATCGTCGAGGTCCAAAACGGCTACGGCGACGATGGCGGCCTGCGTGCGGCTGCCCTCGGTCGTTACCTGAAGTACTCCAAAGGCCTTCCGACCGTCGATGTCGGCCCGGACGTTGCCGCCCAGCCGACCACCTCCATCGTCCTGTTCGACAACGGCAAACGCGATCTGGCGAAAGACGTCGCGAAATGGCTCGGCGTGCCCGAGTCCGTTGTCACCCTGCAGAAGAAGGAGACCGGCACCGAGCCGGACGTCCTCGTCATCATCGGACGGGACTTCAAGATTCCCGGCAGCTGATAGGAGACCGGCATTCGGCCCCCCAGCAGAACGCTCAGCCGGTGTTCGAGGCGGGGTCGTCGAGCGCCGCCCGGGCGAGCGTCTCGAGGGCGCGATCCTCGAGCGGCGGATTGTGGAGGCCAGCGCGCACATCCCGGAAGTAGCGCTCTATCGGCCGGCTCCGCTGCAGACTGACGCCGCCGACCACGCGCATCGCCAGATCGACTGCTTCGACGCAGTTGTTCAGGGTGTCGATCTTGGCCACGACCACGCGGTCGACGGGCGCCATACCTTCCGGCGAACGCTCTTCCCAGGCACGCGCCGCATCCCAGAGCAGGGCCCGACTTCGTTGCAGAAGGAGGTCGACACGCGCGATCCGCGTGCGCACGCCCGGGTACTCGCGGATGGTGCGCTGGCTCGTCGGCGTCCGTTCACGCGCATAGGCGACGGCGTAGTCGCGGGCCGCCGTCGCCACGCCGATCGTGGTGGCAGCTACGCCAAGGGCGAACCAGACCATGCCCGCAGCGCCGCGCGCTCCGAAGCTGCCGGCGCCGCGGTTGTTCAGAAAGCGATCAGCAGGAACGCGCACGTGCTCGAGGACGAGGTCGTGGCTCCCTGTGGCACGCATGCCAAGGGAGTCCCACGTCTCTTCGACGCGCAGACCGGGGTCGTCGCGCAGCAGCACGAAGTTCGCCAGCTGCGATGCCGCGCCGTCCGGCTGGTCCACCCGGGCGAGCACGACGAAGTAGTGAAGAAGCGGGGCGAGCGTCGTGAACGTCTTCCGCCCGTCTATCTCCCAGCCACCTTCGACCCGGAGGGCCGCCGTCGCGGGAAGGCCTCCTCCCGCCGGGCTGCCAAGGCCCTCCTCGGTAGCAACCGAGTTGACGAGCCAGCCGTGCTCGACGGCGCCGCGGGCGATCCGCTCCAGCCACTCTGGCGGGAAGGACGGCGACTCGCGCTCCTGGCCGAACGTCTTCAGATGCATCATCAGCGCCAGCGCAGTTGAGCCGTCGCCCCGGGCGATCTCCTCCTGGAGCCGCAGGAAGTCGGCGAGCGAGGCCGCGCCGCCCCCGAAGGCACGGGGAACGGTCATGCTCAGGACCCCTGCCGCGCGCAGCTCCGCGAAGTTCTCGAAGGGAAAGCTGCCCTCCCGGTCGTGCCGCGCCGCACGCGCTGCGAAGCGTGGAGCGAGTGAGCGAGCAACGGCTACCCAATCGACCTCTGCCATGGGGGCAGTGTAGCCACGCCTGGCACGCCTCGGCCACGCCGTCTGTCCCCCCCTCGGCCTTTGGCGTACGCTCCAACGACGTCAGGAGGCCGAACATGTCCGTCATCGAACCCGGCGAGGTCGCGACCGAGGAGCCGGTGCAACACGACTGGCCGGCACTAGTCGACCGGCTCAACGCCCTGCTGCGGCTGAAGACCACCCCCGTCGGCATGAAGCTGTTCGAAACGGTCGCCGCGATGGAGGCTGTGCCGCGCGTCCGCCGGCCCGGTGCCGTGCACACACTTGACCAGATCGTCGCCCAGGCCGCGCGCCTCGGCTGGACCGTCGGCGCCACCGCCGAGGACCTCGTGGGCGCCCAGTGCGGCGCCGTTGTCGGCCTCCATCCCCAGGATGCGTCCTGGCGATCCGGCCGCGCCATGGCCGGCGTCTGGTTCGAAACGCCGGAGGACGCAGCCGCGCACCAGGCCGCGATGGACGTCGTCCCCTTCGGCCGCTACACAGCCCTGGTCGTCTCACCCCTCGCCGCCGGTCGTCTTGACCCGCCTGACGTCTGCCTGGTCTACGCCACCCCCGGACAGATGATCATTCTCTTGAACGGCCTGCAGTGGTCGGGCTACCGGAAGTTCGCCTGGGGTGTGGTCGGAGAGTCCTCCTGTGCCGATTCCTGGGGCCGCGCCCTGGCCACCGGCGAGCCGAGCCTCTCCATCCCGTGCTTCGCCGAGCGCCGCTATGGCGGCGTCCTCGACGATGAGCTATTGCTCGCCCTTCCGCCCGGTTTCCTGCCGCGCGCCGTCGCGGGCATGGAGCGCCTGGCCGCGAACGGCCTGCGCTACCCGATTCCGCCCTACGGTATCCAGGCCGACGCGCGCGCCGGCATGGCCGCCAGCTACGGCGGCCGGTGAGGCCAGGGGATCAACCGCATGTGGTGGCTGCTCTTTTACGACTACGTGCCCGAGGTCCTGGAACGGCGAGGACCGCTACGCCCGGCTCATCTCGCCCTCCTCCAGGACCTTCGCGCGCGCGGCGTCGTGCGCCTGGCGGGGGCCTTCGCCGAACCGGTCGACGGGGCCGTCTTCGTGTTCAAAGGCACGCGCGAGGACGTGGAAGCCTTCGTCCGCGCAGACCCATACGTCGCCGCTGGGCTCGTCAGAGACTGGTCTGTCCGCTCCTGGAATGTGGTCGTTGGCGACGAAGAGGCAGGCTAGGACCCAGCCGCCGCTCCCCCACACGACAGGCGGCGACCGGGATGGGAAACTGGGAGCGTGGCCCTCGACCTCGACCCTGGCGCCGCCGCCCTCGGCAATCCGCGACTCGTGAACGCTATCGTCACCGAGATGGCGGGCGGCACGATCCCCTTCGAACGCTTCATGGAGCTCGCGCTCTACCACCCTGACCTTGGCTATTACCGCCGGCCGGGACGGATTGGGCCGCAGGGCGACTTCCTCACGAGCCCCGTCGTTCACCCGATGTTCGGCTGGGCCGTCGCCGGCTGGTGCCGGGACCTCTGGGAGCGCCTCGGGCGACCACGCCCCTTCACGTTGTTCGAGGCCGGTGCCGGCACGGGCGCGCTCGCCACGGCGATCCTGGACTGGGCGGAGGGACGCGGCGGAGAGTTTCGCGAGGCCCTGCGCTACGTTGCCATCGAGCCAAACGCACGGGGTGCCGAGCCCCGCGCCGAGTGGGTTTCGCCCCCGGTGTCGCCGGCCAGTGCGGGCGTGGTCGTCGCCAACGAGCTGTTCGACGCCTTCCCCGTGCGCCTGTTCGACGCGACCGAGCGGGGGCCGCAAGAGATCTACGTCCGCTGGGACGGCAACCGCTTCCTGGAGGCACCCGGTCCAGTCGTCACCATCGACGAGGCGCCCAGAGGCGGGCGTTTCGAGGTGAACCAGCACGCCTACCCGGCGATGGTCGCGCTCTGCCGGCTGGTCGAACGGGGCGCCGTCCTCGTCTTCGACTACGGCTACCCGCGGGAGCAGCTCTGGGCGCCCTGGCGGACGCAGGGCACCCTCCTCTGCTTCTATCGGCACACCGCCCATGAGGACCCCTACCAGCACGTTGGCGAGCAGGACCTTACGGCGCATGTGAACTTCTCCGAGCTCGCCGCCGCGGCCGAAGAGGCCGGCTTCACCGTCAGCGGGCCCGTTAGCCAGGCGGCGTTCCTCGCGGCCGTCGGCCTGGGGCAGACGGTCGAAGCGTCGCGGGACAGCATGGCGGAGTACTTCGCCCGGCGCCGCGCCCTGCAGACGCTGACGGACAGCGCCGGTCTCGGCCGCGTCCAGGTGCTGGCCGCCCTGCGCGGCGTGACCGGCCTGCTGCCTGGCTTCGAGGAGGACGCATGAGCGAGCGAGCGTCGGGAGCCGTGCGCGAAGAGCCAATCGCCGTCGGTGAGCGCGCCCCTGACTTCGTCCTGCCCGCCATCGCCAGCGACGGTGAGCAGACGACAGTGTCGCTCGCGCAGGCAGCCGCAGAGGGCCCGGTGCTCCTCCTCTTTTACCAGGACGACGGCATGCCCGTCTGCACGAGCGAGCTCAAGGCCTTCGCTCAGGAGCATCCACTGCTCGCCGAGGCCGGCGTTCGGGTCTTCGGCGTCAACACCAACGGCCTCGGCTCGCACACGCGCTTTCAGGAGCGCGACCGCTTCCCCTTCCCCTTGATCAGCGACTTCTACGGCGACGCGGTGAAGGCGTACGGCCTCTGGGACGCCGACGAAGCGAAGTCGCGGCGTGCGGCCGTGATCGTCGGCCAGGATGGGCTCGTCCGCCACGTCGTGCCGCACTTCAACCCCGGGAACGTGAACGCGCTCGTCGAGGTGTTCCAGGCCCTCGGCCTGGCCTGAGTCCGGAGACGCGTCCCGTCGTCAGGCCGGCTCGGCAACTCCTGCCAGCCGCCGCAGTTCACGGGCGTGCTCATCGACGTGCCCGAGCGCGAGGGCAAGGGTGGCCGCGATCGTCGCCGGTGGCCAGCCCTCGGCCGGCGCCCGGCCCGCCGCGGTCAGCTCGGCCTGCAGCCGCGCGTGCCCGGCACAGGGTCGTTCCAGGTTCTCGTTCGTCAATCCGACGTAGAGCTCGCCCACCGCCTGGAGTGCCCGTCGGCCGCCGTCGAGCAGGTCGCT
>JADLBJ010000085.1 GCA_020847765.1 Dehalococcoidia bacterium | reverse complement strand
CTTCATCCAGCTCTCGAACAGGTCGCCCGTCTGCGCGGCGAGCGGCATCAGAACGGCGAACGGCGCGACCGTGCCCGCGTCCACCCCGGTGTCGAACAGGGCGTTTAGACCGAAGACCGCGGCCGTGCCCGTCGCCCAGCCGCCTACGGCACCCTCGCGCGTCTTCCCCGGGCTGATGCGTGGAGCGAGCTTGTGCCGGCCGATCGCCCGCCCAACCGCGTACGCGCCGGTGTCGACGGCGAAGGTCACAAGCACGCCGAGCAAGACCCAGGAGCGGCCGTCCTCAATGTCGCGCACGAGCACCAGCGTCGACATGAGGAAGCCGACGTAGACGAGGCACCAGGCCTGCACGCGGTAGGGCTTGCGCGGCCCGAAGCGGTTGCTCCAGCTATAGCCGGCGGCCCCCGTCAGCAGCACGCCGCCGGCGCCGAGCCAGAGGAAGTGGTAGCTCGCGTGCACCCCCGCCACCATGATCGCACTGGTGCCGAAGAACGGGGCGAAGCGTAGCACCGCGCGCACGGGCATGCTTGGGATGAGCCAGCCGTGGGTGAACTCGGCCGCCGCCAGCAGCGCGATGGCCGCCGCGACGAGCGCGAAGGCCCAGCCGCCTATCCAGATGACGCCGGCGACGAGCGGCAGGCCGACCGCCGCCGTCATCAGCCGGAGTGTGAGGTTGGAGTGCTTTCGTGCCCGCCCTGGGGGGTTCGCCACGCCGAGCGCCGGCAAGCTGCTCACCGCCCGCGCAGTGCCTCGATGTCTTCCGGAAGCAGCCCGCCGAACTTCCGTTTGCGGCGCCCATACTCCGCCAGGGCCATGTCGATGTCCTCCCGGCCAAAGTCCGGCCAGAAGGCGTCGGTGAAGTAGAGCTCCGCGTAGGCCGATTGCCAGAGCAGGAAGTTCGAGATGCGCTGTTCGCCCGCTGTCCGGATGAGCAGGTCCGGATCGGGCATGCCCGCCGTCAGCAGGCGCGCCGCGAGCGCCTCCTCCGTCACGTCGTCTGCGGCCACGCCCTCCGCCAGCAACCGTCGGACGGCGAGGACGACGTCGTCCCGCCCGCCGTAGCTGAAGCAGATGTTCAGGGCCATCCGGCTGTTCTCCCTGGTCAGCAGGATGGCGTCGCCCACCTGCCGCTGCAGCCATTCGGGGAGGGTCTCGATGTGCCCCAGCATCTGCAGGCGGATGTTGTTGCGGTGGAGGTTGTCGAGCTCGCGGCGGAGGAAGTAGCGCAGCAGCCGGATAAGGGCGCGCACCTCCCGCTGCGGCCGCGACCAGTTCTCCGTGCTGAAAGCGTAGAGCGTCAGGTACTGGACGCCGTGGTCCGCGAACCGCTCGATCACACGGCGGATGTTCTCCGTGCCCGCCCGGTGGCCGGCGACGCGGGGCAGGCCCCGCTGCGTGGCCCAACGGCCGTTGCCGTCCATGATGATCGCCACGTGCCGCGGCACGCGCCCGCCCGAGATGGGCGAGATGAGATCCCCGAGCAGCTCCGCCACCGGCGCCGGGGCCGCGCTCTGTTGGTCAGACTTCAAGGAGCTCCGTCTCTTTCTTCTTCCCCTCTGCGTCGATGGTGGCGATGTGCTGGTCCGTCAGCTTCTGCAGCTCCTCTTCGTGCCGCTTCAGGTCATCCTGCGAGACAGCGCCCTCGCGCTCGGCCTTCCGCAGCTCGTCGTGGGCGTGCCGCCGCACGTTGCGCACCGCCACGCGCGCCTCTTCTGCCTTGTGATGGACAAGCTTGACGAGATCGCGGCGGCGCTGCTCGGTCAACGGCGGAAAGGGCAGGCGGATGAGCTGCCCGTCGATCGCCGGGTTGAGCCCCAGCTCGGAGCTCTGGATCGCCTTCTCGATCGCCTTCACCGCGCCGCGGTCCCACACCTGGATCGTGAGCATCCGGGGTTCCGGCGCGTTGATCGTGCCCAGCTGCCGGAGGGGTGTGATCGCACCGTAGTAGTCGACAGGCAATGTCTCCACCAGGCTCGGGTGGGCGCGGCCCGTGCGCACGCCGTTCAGCTCGCGGCGGAGCGCCTGCACGGCGCCGTCCATGCGCTCGTCAGCGTCGAGGAGCAGTTCTTCGGGCTCGGCCATCCCGTTCCTCCGCGTCTCCAGCGTCTGCGTCTGGTTCCTGAAACGTAGCAGAGGCGCGGGGAAGATTCGAGATGCCTCGAGGGACCGGCCGCCCTCGGTCTAGCGCGCGCGAATTGGCGCCGCGTCGGCGTGCGCCGAGACGATCGTCCCCACGGCGTCGCCCCGGAGAGCGTGGTAGATGCCGTCGGGCGCGCGCACGTCGAAGACCACGATGGGCAGGTGGTTCTCCATGCAGAGGCTCAGCGCCGTGCTGTCCATCACCTGCAGCCGCAGCTGGATTGCCTCGAGGTAGGTCAGGTGGTCGAAACGGCGCGCCGTCGGCACTTTCGCGGGGTCCGCGTCGTAGACGCCGTCGACGCCGTTCTTCGCCATCAGCAACGCCTCGCAGTCCACCTCGATGGCGCGCAGGGCAGCCGCCGGGTCCGTCGGCATGTAGGGGTTGCCCGTCCCTGCGGCGAAGATCACGACGCGCTGCTTCTCCAGGTGGCGCATCGCCCTTCTCCTTATATAGGGCTCCGCCACCTGTGACATGGCGAGCGCCGTCTGCGTGCGCACGACCGCGCCCACCTTCTCCAGAGCGTCCTGCAAAGCGAGCGCGTTCATGAGCGTCGCCAGCATGCCCGCGTAGTCGGCGGTCGCGCGGTCCATACCCGTCTCCGCTACCGTCGCCCCCCGCCAGAAGTTGCCGCCGCCGACGACGACGGCAACCTCGATCCCCTCTTCCACGGCGCGGGCGACCTGGCGGGCAAGGTTGTCGATGGTAGCCGCGTCGATGCCGAAGCTCCGCGGCCCCATCAGGGCCTCCCCGCTCAGCTTGACGAGCGCCCGTTGGTCGCGGCCGGGCACCATTCCCTCCTCGCCGGTCAGCGTCCGAGCTCGAAGCGCACGAACCTGCTCACGCGGACGTTCTCGCCCGTCTTCGCCGCCGTCTCCTTCACGAGGTCGGCGATCGTCCGGGAGGGGTCGCGAATGAAATGCTGTGCGAGCAGACACACCTCTTCGTCGGGGCCCTCGATCTCCGGTCGTCCCTCTCGCTCTGTCGGCGAAACGACGGCTGGGCTCATCGCCGCCACCTGCATCGCGACGTCCCGCGCCAGCTGGCGGAAGTCCTGCGTGTTCGCCACGAAGTCCGTCTCGCAGTTCAGCTCCACGAGCACGCCGATGCGCCCGCCCGCGTGGATGTAGCTGTCGACGACACCGTTCCGCGTCTCACGGTCGGCCCGCTTGGCGGCAGCGAGCGCTCCCCGTTCGCGCAGGATCGCCGCCGCCTGCTTCATGTCACCCTTCGCCTCTTCGAGCGCCCGCTTGGCGTCCATGACGCCCGCGCCCGACGCCTCGCGCAGCTCCTTGACCATCGCCGTGGTGATTTCCACTGAGGTTGTCTACTCCTGGCTTTCCTGGCTGTTGGCGGCAGCCTGTTGGGCCGCGCTGATGACTGTGACCGACGCTTCGCCGCCGCCGGCCGCCGCTTCCTCGGGTGAGGCGGAGTAGCTGCCCGAGGCCAGCCCCTGCGCCGCCTCAGCCGCCAGCCGTGCCAGATCGTCGGCGTGCACGCCTGCGCCCGCACCCGACTCGCGCGCAGCCCGGCCCTCGATCGCCGCGTCGGCCACCTTGCCGAGGATGAGCTTGATCGCCCGGATCGCGTCGTCGTTGCTTGGGATCGGGTAGGCCACCGGGTCCGGGTCGCAGTTCGTGTCCACGAGCGAGACGATCGGCACGCTCAGGCGCACGCACTCCGAGACGGCGATGCTCTCTTTCACCGTGTCGATGATGAAGACCGCGGCCGGCAGCCTGTCCATCTTCTTTATGCCGCCGAAGTACCGGTTCAGCCGCTCGATCTCGTTCGCGATGTCGAGCTGCTCCTTCTTCGTCAGGCGCGAGAATTCGCCCCGCGCGACCGATCCTTCGAGGTTGGTCAGGTGGCGGATGCGGCTCTGGATCGTGCGGAAGTTCGTCAGCGTCCCGCCGAGCCAGCGGTTGTTGACGTACGGCAGGCCCGCGCGCGCGGCCTCGATCTCGACGGTCTCGCGTGCCTGCTTCTTCGTACCGATGACCAGCACGTCGCCACCCGCGGCCACAGTGTCGCGGATGAACGTGATCGCCTCGTCCAACCGCGTCACCGTCTGCTGCAAGTCGATGATATGAATGCCGTTGCGCTCGGTGAAGATGAACTGCCGCATCTTCGGGTTCCACCGTCGCGTCTGGTGGCCGAAGTGCACGCCGGCCTCGAGAAGCTGCTTCATGCTGACGGGAGTGACCAGGGGAAGCCTCCGCAGAACGGCGTATAGATTTGACCTTTCGGCCAGAACGCCGCCTAAACACGCTACCTGTCGAGATTACCTCCGCCGCCCCAACCGCGAAAGCGTGTGTGACTCGCCGCCGTCGCCGATCACGCGTAGGATGCCGCCCGTCACCCGGGCCCCCGGAGGCACATCGTGAACCCGTTCGCCGGCTCCCCCATCCCCTACGAGAACGTCTACCACATGGGGCTTGTCGTCCCCAGCCTGGAACGTGCGATGGTCGAGTTCACCGACCAGCTCGGTCTCACCTGGGCGCCTGAGCGGATCGCCCGCGTCACCGTTCGCGACCGGGCCGGGCGCATAACGCCCTGCGAGGTCCGCGTCTCCTACTCGCACCAGGGACCGCCTTACTTCGAGCTGATCGAGGCCTTCGGTGACGGTGTCTGGTCGGCCGCCCAGGCGGGGCGCATCCACCACCTCGGCGCCTTCGTCGACGACGTCGCCGCCGAGCGCCAGCGCCTCGAAGCGCTCGGCCTCGTCACCGAAGCGACGAGCGTCCTGCCCGACGGCACCCCCGGCGGATTCGCCTACCTCACCAACGCCTATGGTGTGCGCGTCGAGCTCGTCTCCTCCGCCAGTCGCGACAACATAAAGGACTGGGTATCCCGCTGAGCGCGCCTTGCTGGAACTCGTGACCGGCGGCACAATCGCCTGAGCGCCACTCGGCGCCCGGAGCCCCATCTTGGCCCTGATCGTGGTCACTTCCAGCCGCCCGGGCGAAGGCAAGACTGGCGTCGCCGCCGCCGTCGCCCGCCGCATTGCCTACACGGGCCGGCCCGTGCGTCTCCTGCGGGCGACGGACGACCTCGGCAACGCCCTCGAGGACGCCGCCTGGTTCGCGACGCTCGACTTCGTCCCCGGCAGCCCGGCAACCACCGTGACTGCTGACGAGATCCGCGACCCCGGCCCTGACTCCGTCCTCGTCGCCGAGGCCGGCCCCGCGGTTGCCGCCGCGGTGCCGGGCGCCGTTGTCGTCCTGGTCGCCCGTGGCGTCGCACCCGAAGCGCCCCCGGCCGGGCTGCAGCCGGCCGCCACTGTCGTCCTCGCCGTACCCGCCGGCGCGGCCAGGCCCGAACGGAGTGACCTGATCATGATCCCCGAGGACCGCACCCTCGCGGGCTTCAGCTTCGACGACGTCCAGCGCCTCCTCAGCGCCGAGCTGCTGGTCGACGGCAGCCGCGAGCCTGCCAGCTGCGACTACCTGGTCGTCGCGCCCATCGGCTCAGACGCCGGGCAGCCCTATTTCCGCCGCTTCGACACCAAGGCCGTCGTCGTTCGCTTCGACAAGACGGACATGCACCTCGCGGCCATGCAGGCGGAGCCCGAGTTCCTCGTCCTGACTGGCGGCCGCCGGCCCTCGGGCTACCTGTTCGACGCCGCCGGCGCCCGCGGCATCCCGGTTCTCCTCTCGCGCACCGACACCGAGAACACCGTCATCGCGCTCGAGGGCCTCTGGGACAGGACGCGCTTCGACGGCGAACGGAAGCTCGAACGGATGGCCGCCGTCCTCGCGGGCACCGGTCTCGACGGCCTGCTCGGCGTCTAAGGCGAAACCTGCTCCCGGTAGAGCGCCAGCGACTGCCGACCCATCGCCGTAAGACTGAGGGCCTCGCCGTGGCCCTGCCGGTAAGCCGGGGCGATCTCCTGCCAGCCGGTGAGTGCCGCTTCGAGCTGCTCGTGGTGCCTGAGCGCATAAGCGGCCGCGCGTGCCTGCAGCCGTTGTCCCAGGGCCGGCTCACCGGTCGCACCACCGCGCGTCGCCTGCCACGCCAGGCGGGTCCCCAGGTGATCCCACGGCCAGGCGAGGACGGTGTTCTGACGGTCGGCCAGGGCGGCCTTGAATCCGTCGCCCGTACGCCGCGCCACGATCGCCGCCTCGCTCGCTTCCGCGTCGAGGCCCTCACAGCTTCTCGCCCAGTCTGGTTCGGCGAAGGCTGCCCCGCAGAGGAGCGACGCCGCGTTGCAGCACAGCCGCTCAAGCGCCGCGAAGGCGAGGCCCGCCGTCGACTGCTCCCGCGCAAAGGCTCGTGCCACCCACTCGCCGAAGGACATCGGCGAGATTGCCGGCGCAGGCGGCTGGTGCCGCGACAGCAGCCTCATACTCCTACTATTCGACGCCTGCCCCCCGCTTCGCCATTCGTCCCGGCACCGATCTGCACGCCGGGCGCGGCCAGGGCGGGCGCGAACAGGACGGTGCCGCAGAGCCCGCAGTAGCTCCGGTCCGGCCGCGGTTCGACCTGGCCCTCGTACACACGCTGCCGCTCCTCGGGCGGATGGGGACACGCCATGACGCGCGAACGATGGAGCCAGCCGGCGCGATCTCCAAGGGGGCGCTGGCACCACACCCTCCTGGTCGAACAATCGTTCTATGTGTGCTACGCTGCCTGAAGCCGGGCGAGCACTCGGCTACACTTTTTCTCACCCGTCTGGTCTCCGCCCCGGGAGATCCGACGCTCAGCCCAGTCAGCGTGGATCGCCTTGCCTCTCGACCACATCCTCGTCCGTGGCGCTCGCGAGCATAATCTCAAGAACATCGACGTCCGCGTCCCGCGTGACCGGCTCGTCGTCATCACCGGCCTCTCTGGCTCCGGCAAGTCCTCCCTGGCGTTCGACACAATCTACGCCGAGGGGCAACGCCGCTACGTCGAGTCGCTCTCCGCCTACGCGCGCCAGTTTCTCGGCCTCATGGAGAAGCCCGACGTCGACCACATCGACGGCCTTTCCCCGGCCATCTCCATCGACCAGAAGTCCACGTCCAACAACCCCCGCTCCACCGTCGGCACCGTCACTGAGATCTACGACTACATGCGCCTCCTCTGGGCGCGCGCCGGCCGCCCCCACTGCCCCACCTGCGGCCGCCCGATCGAGCGCCAGACGGTCCAGCAGATCGTCGACGCGACCCTCGCCTCCCCGCCGGGCGCCCGCCTCCTGCTCCTCGCGCCCGTCACCCGCGCCAAGAAGGGCGAGCACGCCGGCATTCTCGACGAGGCCCGCCGTGCCGGCTTCGTCCGCGTGCGCGTCGACGGCAAGGTGTACGACCTCGACGAGGAGATCGGCCTCGACAAGAAGCGGCGCCACGACGTCGACGTCGTCGTCGATCGTCTCGTCGTGCCGGAACCCGGCACGGACCCGACCGCGACCAGTCGCATCGCCGAGTCGGTCGAGACCGCGCTCAAGGTTGGTCAGGGCACGATGATCGTGGCGCCGGCAACCGCGGTGGGCGGCCCGGTGGTCGGCGCCGAGGAGAGGGTCTTCTCCGAGCACTTCGCCTGCCCCTACGACGGCACCTCCATCGGCGAGATCGAGCCGCGCACCTTCAGCTTCAACAGCCCCCACGGCGCCTGCCCGAAATGCACTGGCCTCGGCCTCGAGATGCAGGTCGATCCGCAGCTCGTCATCCCCGACCGCTCGAAGTCGATTCGGCAAGGGGCGATCGAGCCCTGGGCGAAGACGCAGTCGGTTGCCGGCTGGTATCTGCGCATGCTCGAAGCTGCCGCCGAACACCTCGGCTTCAGCCCCGACCAGCCCGTCAGCGCGCTCTCGCCCATGCAGCTCGAAGCCGTCCTCTACGGCACCGGCGACCGGCTTCTGCCCCTCCGCTTCACGAACCAGTACGGCCGCACGCAGGTCTACGACTCCCGTTTCGAAGGAGTTGTCACCAACCTCGAACGCCGCTACCGCGAGACCGACTCCGACTACATCCGCACCGAGATCGAAAAGTACATGGCGGCCATCCCCTGCCCCGTCTGCAAGGGGAAGCGCCTGCGGCGCGAAGCGCTGAGCGTCCTCGTCGACGGGCAGGCGATCGCCGACGTCACGGGCCTGAGCATCGTCCTTGCGCTCGCCTGGGCGGAGAGGCTCGCCGGCCCCGATACCCCCCTCAACGGGCGCGAACAGACGATCGCCTCCCAGATCCTGACGGAGATCCGGGCACGCCTCCAGTTCCTGGTTGACGTCGGCCTCGACTACCTCACGCTCGACCGGGTGTCCGGCACGCTGTCCGGGGGCGAATCCCAGCGCATCCGCCTGGCAACCCAGATCGGTTCCGCCCTGATGGGCGTCCTCTACATCTGCGACGAGCCCTCAATCGGCCTCCACCCGGTCGACGGCGATCGGCTCATCCGCACCCTGGAGCGGCTGCGCGATCTCGGCAATACCGTCCTCATCGTCGAGCACGACGAGGCGATGATGCGCGCCGCCGACTGGATCATCGACATGGGCCCGGGGGCTGGCGTTCACGGCGGGCACGTCGTCGCCGAAGGCTCGCTCGAAGCCATCCGTTCTGCGCCGGAGAGCATCACCGGGGCCTACCTCTCCGGCCGGCGGGAAATCCCTGTGCCGGCTCGCCGTCGTCCCGGAAACGGCAAGCACCTCGCGATCCGCGGCGCTCGCGAGAACAACCTGCGCAACGTCGACGTGGCGATCCCGCTCGCCGAGCTCGTCGCCGTCACCGGTGTTTCCGGATCGGGCAAGTCCTCACTCATCACCGAGATCCTGGTCAAGCGCGCGGCGCAAGTGCTCAACGGCGCCCGCCAACGCCCCGGCGCCCACGACGCCGTCGAAGGGCTGGAGCACCTCGACAAGATTGTGGACATCGACCAGTCCCCGATCGGGCGGACGCCCCGCTCCAATCCGGCCACCTACACGGGCGTCTTCACGCTCGTGCGCGAGCTTTTCGCCTCGGTGCCCGAAGCGCGCGCGCGCGGCTACAAGCCCGGCCGCTTCAGCTTCAACGTCAAAGGGGGGCGCTGCGAGGAATGCGCCGGCGACGGCTACAAGGTCGTCGAGATGCAGTTCCTGCCGGACGTGACCGTCCCCTGCGAGGTCTGTCATGGCAAGCGCTACAACCGCGAAGCGCTCGAGATCCTTGTCCGCGGCAAGAGCATCGCCGACGTCCTGGACATGACCGTCTCCGAGGCGGTGACCTTCTTCGAGCGCTTCCCCCGCGTGAAGCGCATCCTCGACACGCTCGAAGCGACGGGCCTTGGCTATGTCCACCTTGGCCAGCCCGCCACCACCCTCTCCGGCGGCGAGGCGCAGCGCATCAAGCTCGCCAGCGAGCTTGCCCGCCGCTCGACCGGCAAGACGCTCTACATCCTCGACGAGCCGACTACCGGCCTGAGCTTCCAGGACGTCGCCCACCTCCTCGACGTCCTCCAGCGTCTCGCCGACGCCGGCAACACCGTCGTCGTCATCGAACACCATCTTGACGTGATCAAGACGGCCGACCACATCGTGGACCTCGGCCCATTCGGCGGCGACAGAGGCGGCGCACTCGTTGCCACGGGCACGCCCGAAGAGGTCGCCGCCAATCCCGACAGCTTCACCGGCCGGTACCTCCGACCGATCCTCGAAGTAGCCGGTACGCTCGCCCCAGCCGAGACGAAAGGCCCCTCGGCGCAAGTACCCACGCAGGCTGCGGCCGGCCGTTCCCAGCCGACAACCGCGGGGCAGACCCGCGCGCGGCAAAATGGCCGCGTCGACGCCCCCGCCGACCCGGGCGAGCTTGCGACCACCAACCCGGAGCAGGCCGCCG
The DNA here is from genome assembly GCA_020847765.1 of Dehalococcoidia bacterium. Lineage (GTDB taxonomy): Bacteria > Chloroflexota > Dehalococcoidia > Tepidiformales > Tepidiformaceae > JADLBJ01. Next base: position 1,837 of record JADLBJ010000085.1, on the reverse strand, counting down.
CCCTCGCCATCGCCGCCATCGCCGACCGCATCCAGCGTGAGGCGGCCCGGGTGGAACCGCCGCCTACCAAGGCCTCCGTTCGCCGCGCCCGCCAGGCCGCGAAGCCTCGCCCCGAGACCGCCAGCGAGCGGTCACTGCGGGAAGCACGCGGCGACTGACGGCCAGCCGCCCTACCAGATCCCCAGCGCCATCTTCACGTCTTCGCTCGCCATCGTCCGGGGATCCCAGGGCGGGTTCCAGACGATCTGCACGTCCACGTCCTTCACGCCGGGAACCTCCCGCAGCTTGGCGTACGCCTCCCCGCGGATGACCGGTCCGAGCGGGCAGCCCGGGCTCGTCAGCGTCATCGTGACGAGCACCGTGCCGTCGTCGTACTGGATGTCGTAGACGAGCCCGAGCTCCACAATGCTCAGATTGATCTCGGGATCGAGGACTTCCGCGAGCTTCTCGCGCAGTTGCTCGTAGCTCGGCACAGTTCCTGTCTCGCTCATCTTCCCCTCCTCAGGCTGCCGTTTCGCACTGTTGCAGACCTTCCCGCAGAACGTTCCAGCAGAGCAGCGCGCACTTCACCCGCACGGGGAACTTCGCCACGCCCTGGAGCGCCTCCAGGTCTCCCAGCTCACGGCCGGGCTGGGCGCCTTCCGTGAGCATCGCCTTGAAGGCGGCCATCACCTGCTCCGCCTCGGCCACGGGCCGCCCTTCCAGCCGCTCCGTGAGCAGCGAGACGCTGGCCACACTGATCGAGCACCCCTGGCCGCGAAAGCGAATGCCTGCGATCCGCCCCTCTTCGACCAGCAGGTCGAGCGCCACCTCGTCGCCACAGACGGGGTTCATCCCCTCGGCGTGGCAGTTCGCGCCTTCCAGGACGCCTTTGTTCCGCGGCCGCCGCGCGTGATCGAGGATTACCTCGCGGTAGAGCTCGTCGAACTGCGGCTCCGGCACGCTCATGCCGCGAACACCCGCCTGACTTCCCCCAGCGCCGCCGCCAGAACCTCGATTTCGGCAGGCGTGTTGTAGACGGCGAAGCTCGCCCGGCTCGTGGCCGGCACCCCGAGCCGCCGCATGAGCAGCTGCGCGCAGTGGTGACCTGCGCGGATTGCGACCCCATACCCGTCGACGATGGTGCTGACGTCGTGCGGGTGGATGTCGCCCAGCGCAAAGCTGACCGCGCCCACCCGCCGCTCGACGTCGAGCGGTCCGTGGATGGTCGCCCCGAGGCCCTGAAGTGTCTCGATGGCGAGCCCTGTCAGCTCTCGCTCGTGGGCGCGCACCCGAGCCATGCCCAGTGCCGCCAGGTAGTCCAGCGCCGCGCCAAAGGCGATGACGTCCGCGATGTTCGGGGTGCCTGCCTCGAACTTGTGCGGCACCTCTGCCCAGGTGGATTGCTCGGGTCTTACGACGGAGATCATCTCCCCGCCGCCCAGGAACGGGTCCATCCCTTCGAGCAGGCCAGGGCGTGCCCAGAGCACGCCCACCCCCGTGGGCCCGTACATCTTGTGGCTCGAAAAGGCGAAGAAATCCGCGCCAAGCGTCTGCACGTCGATCGGCAGCTGCGGCGCACTCTGCGCCCCGTCGACGAGCAGCAGTGCCCCGACCGATCGCGCCATCGCCGCGGCTTCGGCGATTGGATTGATCGTTCCCAGCACATTCGAGGCGTGGACCAGGCTGACGAGCTTCGTCCGCGGGCCGACACTCGCCCGCAGCGAGTCCAGGTCGAGCTCGCCCGCGTCGGTGACGTCGGCGTAGCGCAGGACCGCGCCCCGGCGGGCGGCGAGTTGCTGCCAGGGCACGATGTTCGAGTGGTGCTCCATGACCGAGAGCACGATCTCGTCCCCTT
>JADLBJ010000084.1 GCA_020847765.1 Dehalococcoidia bacterium | reverse complement strand
CTGGTCGCACGAGGCGAGGTCAGCCAGCGGGAGGCAAAGGAACTTCTGTCCGCCTGGGTGAAACGCGCGGGCGAGCAGCGCTCGAAGCTGCAACAGCAGGTGGACGAGGCCGTGCGCCACGCCCTCGAGCGGGTGGGTCTGTCGCACCGCGCAGAGCTGGAGCGGCTCGAGGCGCGCATCGCCGAACTCGAACGCCGCATGGCGCAAGAACATCCGGCTCAGTAGGCAGGCCCATGCCACGCTCGAGCGGTCCGGCAGCCACCCAGCTCCGCCGTCTGCGCGAGATCGTCGGCGTCTTCGTCAGGTACGGCTTCGTCGACGTCGTCGGGCGGATGCACCTGGCGCCCTACCTGGCGTTCGGCCGCCGCGTGTTCTTCCCCTGGCGCAAACAGGGCTCGGAAGGCGGCGAGCTGACCCGTGCGCAACGGCTGAGGCTGGCGTTACAGGACCTCGGCCCCACCTTCATCAAGCTCGGGCAGGCGCTCAGCCTCAGAGCCGACGTGCTTTCGCCGGAGCTGATCGCCGAGCTGTCGCGCCTTCAGGACGAGGTGCCGCCGCTGGAGCCGGGCCAGGCGGAGGCGGCGGTCGAAGCCGAACTGCGCCGGCCGCTCCACAGCGTTTTCCGCAGCTTCGACGAGGCGGCCGTGGCGGCGGCATCCATCGCGCAGGTGCACCGCGCCACGCTTCTCGCCGGCGATCAAGTGGCCGTGAAAGTCCGCCGGCCCGGTATCGACAGCGTCATCGAAAGTGATCTTGCGGTGCTCGGCCAGCTCGCCCGGCTCTCCGAGCGCTACCTTATCGACGCCGAAGTCTACAGGCCGTCCAACCTCCTGGGGCAGTTCGCCCGCTCCATACGCCGCGAACTCGATCTGGCGCGCGAGGGCCGCACCATCGATCGCTTCCGCCAGAACTTCGCGTCCGACCGGACGGTGCACTTCCCAAAGGTCTACTGGGACTACACCACGCCGGGCGTGCTCACGCTCGAGTACGTGGACGGCATCAAGATCTCGGACGTTGCTTCAGCCGGGCCGGGCTACGACGCCCGCCTGGTCGCCCGCCGCGGCGCCGACGCCGTCCTAAAGATGGTACTGCTGCACGGGGTATTCCACGCCGACCCGCACCCGGCCAACGTCTTCGTGCTGCCCGGCAACATCATCTGCTTTCTGGATTTCGGCAACGCCGGGCGGATCGAGCCTGCGATGCGCGAAACCCTCGCCAAGGTGGTGTCCGCCATCGTGCGCCACGACGCCGAACGCCTGGCCGACGCGCTGCTGGCGATCGGCCGGCCGCTCGGCGACCTCAACACGCAGGAGTTCAAGCAGGATATCGCCGAGATGCTGGACAACTACGGCGGCATCACGCTGCGCGACCTCTCGATCAGCGAGCTGCTGCGCGACGCGTTTTCCGCGATGAGCCGGCACCGGCTGCAGTTCCCTTCGGATCTGCTGCTCCTGATCAAGGCGTTCGTGACCACGGAAGGGGTCGGGCGCAGGCTCGACCCGTCGTTCAAGCTCATCCAACACGCGCGGCCGCTGGTCGAGCGCGTGCTGAGGGAACGCCTGTCGCCTCATTCGGTGGCGTCGCGGATAAGCGACCTCGGGCACGACGCGGCCGAGGCGCTGCAGACGATTCCGCGCGACCTCATGGACATCGTGCGCCGGGTGCGGACGGACCGGCTGCAGATCCAGTTCGTACACCGCAACCTCGAGCACTTCGTCCAGGAGATGGACAGGGCCAGCAACCGCCTGAGCTTTGCGGTGGTGATCGCCGCGCTGATCGTCGGCTCTTCCTTCATCTTTCAATCGAGCGCCGGGCCGCACATCTTCGGGTATCCCGCGCTCGGGCTCGGCGGCTACCTCTTCGCCGCCGTCCTGGGCATATGGCTGGCCATCGGGATCCTTCGTTCCGGCCGGCTGTAGAGCAGCCGTCCCCTTATTCGCATTTACAACGAACAAGGTGCGCACAGCCGGCGTTCTGTGCGATAGTCGCACCACCGTCGAAAGGGGGACACACGCCATGCTCTCCAGGAGGGACATGCTGAAGACAGCCGCGGCCGCGAGCGCTCTCTCGTATTCCCGCATCGCGGGCGCAAACGACCGCATCGGCCTGGGTTTGATCGGCGCGGGCGGGCGCGGACGGTACATCATGAGCCTGTGCCTACGGAGCCCGGAGGTCGAAGGCCGCGCGGTCTGCGACGTGTTCGGCGCCCGCGCGGACCAGGCGCTGGCCGCGGCGCCCGGCGCGCAACGCTTCAGCGAGCACGAGAGACTGCTCGCGCTGAAGGAAATCGACGCCGTTGTGATCGGCGCGCCCGACCACTGGCACAAGGACCTGGCGATCGATGCCATGATCGCCGGCAAAGACGTCTACGTCGAAAAGCCGCTGTGCCGCACGCTGGACGAGGCCCCGGGGATCGTCCGGGCAGCGCGCCGGTACCAGCGCGTCTGCCAGGTAGGACTGCAGCAGCGGTCCGGCGCGGTGTACATCGAAGCGCGCGAGCGCTTCGTGACCTCCGGGCTCGCGGGCACGATACGCTGGACAGAGTGCGTCTGGAACGACGGCCCGCCGCGGCCGTACACCCCGCGCTGGGCCGCGGAGAAACCCGCGAACCTCGATTGGG
>JADLBJ010000083.1 GCA_020847765.1 Dehalococcoidia bacterium | reverse complement strand
GCTCGCCGTCGGCTCGTCGACGAGGAGGAGGCGCGGCTGGTTCATCAGGGCGCGCGCGATGGCCACCCGCTGCCGTTCGCCGCCACTGAGCGCGGTCGCCAGCGCGTCGGCGCGGTCCGCCAGCCCGAGCTCGGCGAGCAGTCGATCGGCACGAGTGCGGGCGTCCGCTCCGCGCATGCCCCCGATGGCGCGCACGACGAGCAGGTTTTCGCGCGCCGTCAGGTAGGGCAGCAGGTTGTTCGCCTGGAAGACGTAGCCCACAGCGTTTCGGCGGTAGGCGGTTCGCTCCCTCGCGGACAGGCGCGCGACGTCGCGTCCTTGGACCACGATTCGGCCGGCCGTGGGGATGAGCAGGCCGCCGATCATCGCTAGCAGTGTCGTCTTGCCCGAGCCGCTCGGGCCGACGAGCGCGACGAACTCGCCCGGCGCAATCGCAAAGCTGACGTGCCGGATTGCCTCAACTGCGCCGGGGCCGCTGCCGTACGTCTTGCACAGGTTGGTGACGTCGAGCGCTACTGCTTTCGTGTCGCCGCTCATTGCTGCTGGCCGAGGGCGATGAGCGGGTCGACCTTCAGCACCTGGCGGGCCGAGACGAGCACGCCCAGGAGTGCGGTGACGACGAGCAGAGTGCTCGTCGTCACGAAGGTGCCCGTCGTGAAGGCGATTGGCACGCTGTCCGGCAGGCGGGCGAGCGCACGGTCGGTGGCTGCGGCCAGCGGCACGGCGACGGCGAGGCCGACGAGCGAGAGCACAACGACCTGGATGACCAGCTGGCGGAGGACGAAGGTGTTGCTCGCACCGATCGCCTTGAGCATCCCGATCTGCGGCAGCTTCTGGAGCGTGAGCACGTAGAAGAAGACGCCAATAACCAGGCTGCCGATCACGTAGCCGAAGGCGCGGAGGGCCGTGACCGTCGACTGCTGACCCGACACGCCCTCGATGCTGGCAAAGGCAGTGTCTTTGTCGACGACCTCGAAGCCGTCGCCCAAGCGGCCGGGAAGGTTCGCGCCCTTCAGCAGGACGACGCTGGCCACCGGTGTGGCCGGGTCGGCGCCTCCGTACTTCAGCTCACGCCAGGTGGAACGCAGGAGGTAGACCGCTGGCTGGAAGAAGAAGGCGCCCTCGTCGATCTCGCCGCGAATGACGAAGCGCCGCGTCTCGAGGCGGATCGTGACGTCGATCTCGTCGCCCACGTCCAGCCCGGCGGCGCGCAGGAAGCGACTGTCGGCCAGCAGGCCGTCGGCGTCGGCCTCCGTCAGTCTCCGGCCGGCGACGACCGGTGGCTCACCGATCGTCCCAGGGTCGTACCCGAGGAAGGCGGCCGACTTGACGCTGCCGTCTGAGCGGCGGTAATTGGCGGCCACATAGCCGAGGCTGGCAGCGGCGCGCACGCCCGGATTGGCGGCGATCGCGTCGGTCGTCTGCTGCCCCAGCTCGGAGCGGATGACGCTCAGCCCCGACTGGCGCGAATAGGCGATGGCGTCGGCGTCAAAGCTCTTGAGCGCGCTCCCGGCAAGCAGATTCAGGCCGACGCCGAGCCCGTTGATCATGAGCACCAGATAGGAGATGAGCGTGACGACGAGCGCGATAAGGCCGAACTGCACCTTGCGGCGCCTGATCTCGAGGAGGGCGATCACCGGCAGCTCTCCACAACGTGGGCGTTAGTCGCGTTGCCGTGGCCGCGCTCCCCGCCAGTCGTATCCTAATCGCGAAAGCCCTCTCGCTCACTTTGCGAGGGGCGCGCCGCGGTTTAGCCCCGGGCAATCGCGGCCAGGCGGTGCACGCCCTCCCGGATGCCGTCTTCGCTGACGCTTGAGTAGCCCACGAGGAAGCACGCGCCCGGCGGCGGCGCCACCGTGTAGTAGCCCGCCGCCGAGTAGACGCCGACCCCGGCGTCGCGCGCGCGATGGATGAAGGCGTCGGCGTCCTCGATCTCGGCGAGGTGGACGAGGACGTGCATGCCGCTCTCGGTGCCGGTGACACAGGCGCGGTCGCCGAAGCACTCCGCGAATGCCTCGAGCAGGCGCGCTCGCCGCCTTTCGTAGACGCGGCGCATGCGTCGCAGGTGGCGTTCGAAGTGGCCCTCGTCGATGAAGAGGGCGAGGACAGCCTGGTAGAGAAGCGCCACGTGGCGGTCGGTCAGCCACTTGGTGCCGACCATCGCTGGGCGCAGGGAGCGTGGTGCGACGACGTAGCCCAGCCTCAGCGCCGGGAGCAGGACCTTCGAGAGGGTGCCCGTATAGACCACGCGCCCTTCGTCGTCGAGCCCCTGCAGGGCGGCGAGGGGCCGCCCTTCGTAGCGGAATTCGCTGTCGTAGTCATCTTCGAGAATGACTGCGCCGGCTCGGGCGGCCCAGCGCAGCAGCTCGAGCCGGCGGCCGGCCGACATGACGGCGCCGGTGGGGAACTGATGAGAGGGCGTGACGTAGGCCAGGCGGGCGTGCCCTGGCATGAGGTCGACGCGTATGCCCTCACCGTCGCAGGGCACGGGGACGAGCCTGGCGGCATGGGCAGCGAAAACGGCACGCGCGCCCTGGTAGCACGGCTCTTCGATGGCGACGGCGTCCCCCGGGTCGAGCAGCGTGCGCGCCGCGAGGTCCAGGGCCTGCTGCGACCCATTGACGATAAGCACGTCTTCGGCACTGCAACGCACGCCGCGCGACCGCTGCAGGTAGCGCGCCAGCGCTTGACGCAGCTGTGGCAGGCCTTCGGTTTCGCCGTAACCGAGCAGCTCTCGTGGCGGGTAGTCCAACACGCGCTTGGTCAGCGTTCGCCAGACGTCGATGGGAAACTCCTCGAAGGAGGGTGTGCCATAACGAAACTCGTAGGGGCTGCGCGTCTCGTCGCGGTGCATGTGGGCGGGCACCTCGCCTGCAAGCACGCGCTCCGCGAACGTCGAGAGGGCAATCGTCCCTGTCCGTCCGCCCGCCGCTGTGCCGGGCCGTCCGCCGCGCAGGCTGCGGTCGGGGATGTCAGGTGCGACGAAGGTCCCGGAGCCATGGCGCGCCACGAGATACCCTTCTGCGATCAGCTGCTCATACGCTTCCAGAACCGTGTTCCGGGCGAGGCGCAGGTTCGCGGCGAGTGCACGGGTGGCAGGCAGCCGTTCGCCCGGCCGGAAGCGCCCGGCGAGGATGCCGGCGCGCACGGCATCCGCCAGGCGATGGTAGGCGGGCAAGCCGGGCTGTTCGGGAAGGTCCAGGACGACGTCCAAAGTGGCGCTACTCTATCGCCCCGGATTCACCGAGGGAAAGGACCACTTCGCGGGCTCCGTCATCTGGGTGCCGGCGGGGAGCGCGGCTGACGGCGGCCGAGGCGGCTGCAGGCCGGGATACCTCCGGCCCCGGACGCGGTGTCGCCCGCCGCCGAGTTCGTGTTGCGGCTACACTAACTCCGATGGAATTGCTTCCCGGCGGCGACGGCATGGCTCCCGGCCTGGCGGACAAGCCGATTGGTCATGCCGGCGGTGGAGGAAGCTTCCGCGTGATCGTCGTCGGCAGCGGCATCTCGGGCCTCTTCGTCGCGCTCGAGGCGCGCCGCCTAGGTCCGGTACTGGTGATCACCAAAGGCTCGATCGAAGAGTGCAACACGCGCTGGGCGCAGGGCGGAATCGCGGCGGCCGTCGGCCCGCTGGACTCGCCGGCAGCGCATTTCCAGGACACGCTGGCTGCCGGCGCGGGGCTCGTCGACGAAGAAGCGGCGCGCATCCTGACGAGCGAGGCGCCGGCGCGTATCGCCGACCTCGTTCGCTACGGTGTGGCGTTCGACCAGTTCGAGGGGGAAGTGGCCCTCGGCCGCGAGGCCGCGCACAGCCGCGCCCGCGTGCTCCACGCCGGCGGCGACCGCACCGGGGCGGCGATCGAGACCGCCCTCGCTGACGCGGCCCGCCAACCGTCGATCACCGTGGCGGACTACGCTCTGGCAACGCACCTGCACGTGGACCGCGGACAGGTGACGGGCGTCCGCGCGCTCGACCTGCGGACAGGCCAGGCCCGGCAGTTCAGAGCGCCCGCCGTCGTCCTGGCGACCGGTGGCGCCGGTCAGCTGTTCTCGCACACCACCAACCCGGCCGTTGCCACGGGTGACGGCGTCGCACTGGCGTTCGCCGCCGGGGCGGAAATCGCCGACGTCGAGTTCTACCAGTTCCACCCCACGGCTCTGCGCCTGCCGGGCGCCCCGTCCTTCCTCATCTCCGAGGCCGTTCGCGGCGAAGGGGCCGTGCTCCGCAACGCCGCCGGCGAGGCCTTCATGGCGCGCTACCACCAGCAGGCGGACCTCGCGCCCCGCGACGTCGTCGCTCGGGCCATCGTGAAGGAGATGGAGCTTCAGGGAGCGGACCACGTCGCACTCGACGCCACCGGGCTACGCGGGGTCGATCTCGCGGTTCGCTTCCCGGGCATCTTCCAGTTCTGCGCTGGCATGGGGATCGACATCCGCAGCGAACCCATCCCCGTCGCGCCGGCAGCGCACTACCTGATGGGCGGCGTTCGCACCGATGTTTGGGGACGAACGACCGTCCCGGGGCTCTACGCCTGTGGCGAGGTCGCCTGCACCGGTGTGCACGGGGCGAACCGTCTCGCCAGCAATTCGTTGATGGAGACCGTCGTCTTCGGCAAGCGCGTGGTCGAGGATCTGGCGGGAGAGCGGCAGGACGCAGCCGCACCTTCGTCCGACGCCATCCTCGTCGCGCCCGGGGAGTCCGTGGCCCCGGGCAACGCCGTCCTGCAGCGGCTCATGTGGCAGGCGGCCGGCATCGAGCGAGACGGCGCCACGCTGGGCGCAGCACTGACGGCGGTCGACGCATGGCCGGAGCCCCGGCCGGCCCTCGCGGACCGAGCGGACTTCGAGCGCGCCCAGATGACTACCGTCGCCCGGCTCATGCTCACTGCCGCCCTGGCACGCGAGGAGAGCCGGGGCGCGCATTACCGCCGCGACTTCCCCGAACGCGACGACCGGCACTGGCACCGTCACCAGGTCTTCCGGCGTGCTTGAGCCGTTGCCCTCCGCAATCGTCGCGGCCGCCGTCAGCGCAGCGCTCGCCGAGGACCGGGCAGCCGAGGACATAACGACCGCCGCCACTGTGAACGAGACCCTTCGCGGGCGGGCGCTTTTCGTGGCGCGTGTGGCGGGCGTCGCGGCGGGTTTTCCGCTCGCCGCCGAAGCTTTCCGTCAGCGCGACGCGGCCGTCGTCTTCGAGCAGAGCATCCCGGAGGGCGGATTCTTTGCGGCGGGCGACGTCGTCGCCATGGCCACGGGCCCGGTACGCGCCCTGCTCACCGCCGAGCGGACGGCGCTCAACTTTGTGCAGCGGTTGTCGGGCGTGGCCACGCTCACGCGGGCCTTCGTCGCTGAGGTGGCGGGCACCGGCGCGCGGATCCTCGACACGCGAAAGACGACGCCCGGGCTGCGCGACCTCGAGAAGTATGCGGTGCGCTGTGGCGGCGGCACCAACCACCGGCGCGACCTGGCGGCTATGGCGATGATCAAGGACAACCACCGCGAGGCGCTCGCACGGGCCGGACTCGGCCTCGTCGACGGTGTCGCCGCGATCCGGCGACTCGCACCCGGCGTACCCGTCGAGATAGAGATCGACGTCCTGGACGACCTAGAGGCGGCGCTCGCAGCCGCGCCGGAGTGGGTCCTGCTGGACAATATGGCGGCTGCCCTGCTGCGCGAGGCTGTCGTTCGCTGCCGGGGCCGCGCGCGGCTGGAGGCGAGCGGCGGCGTGACCCTCGCTTCGGTCCGGGCAATAGCGGAGACGGGGGTCGACGCCATCTCCGTTGGCGCGACGACACACAGCGCCCCGGCCCTGGACATAAGCCTCGACCTGCAGTTCTGAGACGGAAGATGCCCGAGCGGAAGCACCGTCCGGAGGCGGACCCGGCGCTACTGGCGCGGCGGGGCGCGGAACGCGCTATTCCTGGGCGATGTCGTCCACGCGGTACTCGATGACGCCGGACGGGACGGTGATCGTCACCGTCTCCCCCGGTAGCCGCCCGAGCAGTTGCCGTCCAACCGGCGATTCGACCGAGATCCGCTGCTCGCCCGCGTTCGCTTCGCGGGCGCCGACCAGCTTGTAGTGGTACTGGCGGCCGTTGTCCAGGCGCGTCACGGTCACGCGCGAACCCACCGCAGACCGGTCGTCTGTCGCGCGGTCGACCACCACGGCGCGCTTGAGGGCACTTTCGATCTGCTTGCGTCGCTGCTCGTTGAAGGCGAGCGCTTCGCGGGCGGCGTCCAATGGCGCGTTCTCCCGGAAGTCTTTGTCTTCGCGCGCCTCCTGGATCGCCAGGACGATCCCGGGGCGCTCGGCGTCAAGTTCCTCAAGCTCGCGCCGGAGCGCTTCGACCCCGTCCGCAGTCATCTCCAGCGGCACCTCTTGTACGCGCACCGCCGAGCCGGTCGAGCGATGCGTCGGCCGCCGGACGCGGATGTGCACGCCGTAGTTAGCACGCGTGTAGTCGCGCTTTTTCAGGAACTGAAACCAGGCCTTCAGCGCCGCCACCCGCTCGGGAGCGTTCGGGTCGGACTGGCGGATCTGCGCTTCCGCATACGACTCCACGCGGGCGCCGGTCAATGAGCCCAGCACCTGGCTCTCACCGACGTACTCGACGTACTTGCGGACGTAGCTTTCGTAGGCAACGCGCTGATCGGCTTTCAGGGACTGCAGGTACTCGGTGAGTGCCTGCCGGAGGGTGATCTGGGACGCGGGGCCGCGTTCCGATTCTTCAGCCATACCTGACAGATTATCATCCGCCCGGTGCAGCCGCCCACCCCTCCGCCGCTCCCCTGGGATGCGCTTCCCGGCTTTTTTCCCGATCTCCCCGACGCCGGGCACTGGCTGCCGCTTCTTCGCCGCCACGCCAGCCTCCTCGAGCAAGCACAGCCGCGCGTTCGCGTCACCGCTGTGTCGCCTGCAGAGGCTGTCCGCCGGCACTACGCGGAGTCGCTCGAGCTCTTCACTCTCCTGCGCGCCAACGGCGAGCCCGACCTGCTCGTCGACGTCGGCAGCGGCGGCGGCGTCCCAGGGCTGGTGATCGCGGCCGTCGCGCCCGGTGTGCGCCTGCACCTGATCGAGCCCCTCCGCAAGCGGGCCGCCCTCCTCCACGCGATCGCCGTCGAACTTGGCCTCGACAACGTCACCGTGCACGCTTTGCGCGCGGAGGAGGCGGGACGGGGTGCGCTGCGGGATGCCGCCGCCGTCGTCACCGCCCGGGCCGTCGCACCTCTGCGGGAGCTGCTGGAATTCACGGCCCCTTTCGCGCGCGCCGGTGGTCTCCTCGCCCTGCCGAAGGGCAGCGGCCTCGACATGGAGCTTGTGGCGGCCGAAGCGGCCTGTCGCGAGCTTGACCTGACTTTCGACCGGGTGGCGGCTATGCGCCCGGAGGTCAGTGCCGTCGTGCGCGTGGCTTTCTTCCGGAAGACCGATGCGACGCCGGCGCGGTATCCACGCCGGCCCGGCATGCCCGGTCGTCGGCCGCTTTAGGGGAGCAACTGGTGAAACGCTAAGACGCTTTCGCATCTATTCGGGGTCTGTGCTATAGTGCGCCGGGATTTCGCCGAGTGGCCCGGGCGCCCCCCGGCGGCCTCACCGACTCACTCCGGGAGAGGAGACTCTATGGACCCCAACGTCATCCTCAATCGTCTGCTCCGCCTCGCGATGCTCGACACCTCCGTCTTCGACGAGGTCCGCGACGACGAGCGCGAGACCGTCCCGGCACTGGTCATCGCCGTCGTCGCCGCCTTCCTCGCAGGGCTGGGCACCTTTCTCTGGTGGCAGGTCGTCCCCAAAGGCGACGTCCGCGACGGCTTCGACAACATCTTCCTCAACAGCTTCGTCCTCGGGTCGATCTTCCTGGTGGTGATGTACGGGGTGGCCGTCCTCGTGGTCTACGTGGCCCTCGTGCAGTTCTTCAAGGCGCAGGTGGACCTTCAGGGCCTGATACGCGTGATGGGCTATGCCGCCTGGCCGCTTGCCCTCTCCGTTCTGATGTTCATCCCAGCGATCTTCCCGGTCTTCTCGCTCGTGCCCCTTGCCCTGCTCTTCGTGATGATGATCTACGCCGCTCAGTCGGCGAGCGGGGCTGACTCGACCCAGGTCGTCATCTCCTGCCTCGCCGGCGTTGTCGTCATGGTCTTCGTCCTCGGCATCATCGCCGCCTCGAGCAGCGGCTATGGTGTCAGCCCCGACGCGCCCATGGGCGCCGGCCAGTTCGGCATCCTGTTCGACTGGAACTAGCGCCTCGCGGCGTCGCGTTCCGCCTGGAGGGCCCCCCCGCCGACACGCGGGGGATGGCCCTCTTGCCCTTGCCACGCGCATCTCCGACGGCTGGCGCTCTACACTCGATCGCGTGAACGTCGCCGCGCTCCCCTACACCCTCCTGCTGATTCTGGCGGAGCTCGCTGTCGGCAGCCTCTGGGTGACCGTGGCCAGCGATCTGCGCGGGGGCGTCACCCGTGGCTTTGTCATGACGATGGCGCTGTGCATCGCCGTCGCCGCCGGCCTCGCCTTCTGGGTGGCCTCCTCTCTCAGCCTTGGCGGCGACGTCGACGGCTACCCGGTCGACGCCGGCTGGTTTGCGCCGGCGCGCCGCGCCCTCCTCGTCGTCGTCGGCGCGAGTTCGCTCTACATGCTTGCCGTATTCATGGGCTGGGACCCGATCGGGCGGCTGGCCGGGATCGCCGGGGCCATCGCGGGCGCCGTAGCCGTCGCGCTTCTCGCCGCAGTCCTATCGCCGCCGACCTGGGGCTATCCGGCCGAGCTCCTCGCGCTCCTGGCCGGCACGCTCGCCCTCGGGGCCGTCTCGGTGTCGATGGTGTGGGGCCACTGGTACCTGACCGAGGGCGCGCTGCCGGCCTGGCCCCTGCGCGACCTCGCCTGGCTGCTCATCGGCGCCCTTGCCTTCCAGGCGGTCGTCGTTCTCGTCAACCTCGCCGTGCCCGTGCGCGAGACACCGGCCCCCTCTAACCCGGTCGATGTCGGCCTTCTCGCCAACCCGGCGCTCTACCTGCGCCTCGGCGTCGGCATCGCCTTCCCGGTGGTGCTCGCTGTCCTCTCGCTGAAGACGGCCCGCATCCGTGCGATGCAGAGCGCCACGGGGCTGCTCTATATCTGCATGGGGGCGGTCTTCGCGGGCGAAGTGCTGGCGAAGGGCCTCATGTTCCTCACCGGCCGTCCGGTCTGAGGGCAGCCGCCGCCCGCTTGTTGCCGCCGCCGGGCGCGCCCACCACGTCCCGACCCTGCCGCCGCCGCCGGACGTTCCGCAGCGCCACGACCGGCCGCCGGCACACGCAGGCGCGCCCGAACGCGGCCCGGGCCTTTGCATGCCGCATCCACCTGGGCCACCCTTGACCTACGATGCGCGCCTGGCCGCTGCTGCTCCCGCTCGCCGCCCTCGCGCTGATTGCCGGCGGCCTGGCGTCGATGCTCGTCGCGCGGGATCTTGTGGGCGGCGACGGCCAGCAGCCGGCGCCAAGCGGTGCTGTTACCGTGAGCCCGACGGCGTCGCCCGCCCCCCGGCTACGGCCCGACGCGTCGGTGTGTCAGAGCCTGCTGCGAGCGCCCGACCCTGGCCAGCCGCGTGTCTTCCCGGCGGTTTACACCCAGCATGAGGAAGTTCTGGGCCTTGCCGTCGTCGCCGGGCCGGCGGTCTCGCCCGCCGCCTTCGGCCAGGCTCGCAGGACGATCGAGACGATGTTCGCGGCCAACGACCTCCTCTCCCGGCTCGTCGAGCACGGCGTCTACGTCATCGTCGCCGCTCGGAACCAGGGCATCCTCGATCTTCCCGAGTTCGGCTGCCTGGCCGACAGATACGCTCCCGGCTTCTTCGAACACGTCTGCGGCATCGCCGACCGCGCGGACTACCCGGTCGCGACCGTCAACGAACTGGACCTTCTCGGTGACGCCGACGGCCCCTGCCGCGGACTCAACATCCTTTACCACGAGCTCGGCCATCTGGTGCAGAACTGGGCCCTCGGCCCCGCCGACTACTTCGACGTTCGGCACTACTACCAGGAAGCGCTCGACGCCGGGAAGTACCGCGGCCTCTACGCCGCGACGAACGCCAGCGAGTACTTCGCCGAGGCCACGCAGGCGTACTTCCTCTCCCAGGAGCCGGACGGCGTCCGCGACCGCGCGTGGCTCAGCCGCTATGACCCGCGGCTCTATGCTCTCGTCGACCGGGTGTACCGTCCCTGACGCCGCCTGGTTGGCCGCTCAGGCGGCACCCGTCGCCCGCAGAACGGCGAAGCGGTCGAGTGTCTGGAGAAGATACTGGTCGAGCTCGGGGTAGCGGGCGCGAATGGCCGTCGCGTGCTCATTGAGCGGCAGCCGACGCCGCTCGTAACCGGAGTCGGCCGGGAGGTTCTTCACCTGCTTCGCCACGACGAGGTAGACGGGCCGGAGAGTCGTGGTCCCCGCCGGAAAGTCGGGATTGTGGCTCGTCGCCTTGCATTCCAGATAGCCGATCAGTTCCACCCGGGCGAGCGTCGCGCCGACCTGCGCCTGGCTCGCGCGTTTCACCCAGGCAGTCGGCTTCTCACCCGTCCCCAGGGGCCCCTCGACAACTCCCCAGCGATCATCGCCCGCGCGCCGCGTCACGTAGCCCTTGTCGCCCATGTAGACGGCGGCGTAGGCGTAGATGACCGGCGCGTCGGGGGGGAGCGCCCCCTCGGCGACCCACTTCGCCCGCCACTCGTCGCCGAGCTTCAGCTCCAGCACGCCGAGCCAGCGCGGCTCGTAGTTGCGCATCATCGAAAGGTCCAGACCCATCCTCAGCGTCTCCGTCGATAAAAAGGCTTGGCCACAACGGTGCCGCGCACGTCGCCGCAATCGAGCGGCGTCCCCGGGAACGCTTCCTGCGCGCGCACCAGTCCGAGAGCGATTGTCGCGCCAAGCGCCGCCGAGTGCACGCACGATCGCACCTCGCCGACGCGCTCGCCGCCGGAAGCGACCGGCGTTCCGGCGGGCAATGGCTCTTCGCCCTCGAGGAGGAGAGCGGCCAGCATCCGGCCGTCCGCGCCCCCAGGCACCCCGAGGAGCACGTCGAGGTCGGCCTCGGCGGGGCTGAGCCCGGGCTCCAGGTCGGGGACGAAGGCGGGGATGCACGCTTCGATCCGCGCCACCTCGCGGGCAGCGTGCCCGGCGACGCTCACGCCTGCCGCGACCAGCGTCTCCAGCAGATGCTGTGCGACGGCCGGCGCGACCACGAACGCGAAGCCGTCCTCCCCGAGGTCCGTTGTTCGCACAGCGAGCGCGCGGAAGCCGTGGAGCTCGAATGCGGCGCACTGCAATGTCTGGAGGCGCGCCGGCAGCCCGTCCGCCATGTGTGCGCGCGCGATCTCCGCCGCTGCCGGCCCGGCGAGACCGATCTGGCAGGTGCTCTCTGTACGGTCCTCGACACGCATGTCGAACCCGGGCGCAGCTGCCGCCTGTAGTCGTCCGAGCGTCTCGGCCCGCTGCCCCGCGCTCCCCAGCACCATGAAGGCGATGCCGCCCGTGCGCGCGACCAGCACTAGGTCGCGGATCGTGCCCCGCTCATCCAGGGCGACCGTCCGCAGTGCGCGGCCCTCCTCCACTTCCGAGACATGGCCGGCGAAGACGGCGTCGAGGACGTCGGGGGCGTCCGTCCCCATAACCATGATCCGGCTCGCGCTCGAGGCGTCGTAGGCGACGGCACTTTCTCGGACAGCGGCGTGCTCAGCGACAGCGTCGACATACTCCTCCGGGACGGACCAGCCGGCTTGCACGGCGAAGCGCGCGCCGAGGCTCGCGTGCAGCCCCTCGAGCGCGAGATGGTAGACGCGCTCGCCCCCCGTCATTCGGGCACGAACTTGCGCCGGCCCTCGCGCTCAGTCAGCCGTCCGACTCCCGGATAGGCGTTGTGCACGCAGATCAACAGCGCACGCTCGCGAACGGCTCGGTCGGCCAGTCGCCGCTTCGTCTCCAGTGTCACCAGGGGCAGGACGTCGAACGCCGGGATCCAGGCCGGGCGCTCGATCTGGACCGCGTGGTGGACGAGGTCGCCGGTATAGATCGCCGTCTCCCCCCGCGACGACAGGACGATCGACGCGTGGTCGGCTGTATGCCCCGGCGTCGGCACGAAGTGCACGCCCGGGAGGATCTCGCGCTCCCCTTCGACCAAATCCAACTGGCCGCTGTCCATGAGCGGCGTGAAGTTCTCCGCGAAGTAGGTGCCCCGCGTCCGCTCGTTTGGGTGCGTCGCCGCCTCGTGCTCGCCCGCCTGGACGAAGTAGCGCGCGTTCGGAAACGTCGGTACGACCTCGTTCCCGCGGCGGACGGTGTTCCAGCCGCAGTGGTCCGCGTGCAGGTGGGTGTTCGCCACCGTCGTCACGTCTTCCGGGGCGACGCCCACCGACGCCAGAGCGGCGAGCAGGTGACCGTAGTCGCCCGGGTAGACCTTCTCGCGCACGGCTGGCGTGTGCTTGTTCCCCATCCCTGTCTCGACCAGCAGAAGGTCACTTCCCCGTCGCACGAGCATGCAGTTGAGGCCGAGCGGGATGCGGTGCTGCGCGTCTATCTGCTCCGGGCCGACGACGGGCTCCCAGAGGACGCGAGGCACCAGCCCGAAGACGGCGCCGCCGTCCAGCCGCAGCTCGCCGTCCGAGACCACGGTGATGGCGAAGTCACCCACCTGGTACCTTGCCGGTGCCTTCATGGCGGCGAGGATACGAACGTGTTCCCTCCTCCTGCAACCGAGGCGAGGCCTGCTCCTGAGTGAAGAACCGGGCGCTGCAATCAATTGCAATTGCATCCGGCCGAAGATACGCTGGACCGAACCTGCCTCCGGGTAATCGCGATGCGACGCTTCTCCGCGCTCAGCCTGCTGCTCGCCGGCCTGGCGGCTCTCCCGCTCGCCGCCTGCGGTAGTGAGGGCGGCAACGGCGGCCTCGTCGGTGACGGTGCTACGGGCACCCACGCGGACTTCGCGGACGACGGTCGCCTGCGTGTCGCTACCACGGTCGCGCCGCTCACCTCTATCGTTCTCCAGGTTGGCGGCAACCGCGTCCAGATCCACGGTCTCATCCCCGACGGCGTCGACTCTCACACGTTCGAACCGAAGCCGTCCGACGCTAGAGTGCTCGCCAAGGCCGACATGCTGATCATGAACGGCGCGCACCTGGAAGGGTCCACCGAGAAGATAGCGCAGGAGAACCTGAAAGACGCAAAGAAGATCTTCAAGCTCGCGGACAACACGATCGCCGCGGGCGACGAAGACCCGGCGACGGGATATCTCTACGACTTCAGCTTCCCGCGCAGTGCCGGCGACCCGAACCCCCACCTCTGGATGAACCCGCTCTACGCCCTCCGCTACGCTGAGCTCACCGCCGGCTGGCTGAGCCAGGCGGACCCGCGGAATGCCGCTTACTACCAGGCCAACTACGAGCGGTTCGCCGCGGTCCTCCGCCAGCTCGACGCCGCCATCCAGAAAGACCAGGCAACGGTGCCGGCCGGCAACCGCAAGCTGCTCACCTACCACGACAGCTGGGCCTACTGGGCGCGGCGCTATGGCTGGCAGGTCATCGGTGCCATTCAGCCGTCCGACTTCAAAGAGCCGAGCGCGAGGGAGGTCGCCGACCTGATCAGCCAGATCAAACGCGAAGACGTGCCCGCCATCTTCGGCAGCGAGGTCTTCCCCTCGAAGACCATGAAGACCATTGCCCGGGAAACGGGCGCCCATTTCGAAGAGAAGCTGCGCGACGACGAGCCGCCCGGGAAAGAGAACGATAAAGGGCATACCTACGTCGGTATGCTGGTCGAGGATATGAAAATCATGTTCGCCCGCCTCGGTGGCCGCGCTGAGACCGTCGCCGCCGTCCCGGTCGAGAACACCTTCGCCCGCTAGCCGCCAGGAGGTGAACGGGCGCGGCGCCGCCGTGCCCCGCCACTGTGAACGAAATCATCCGCCTCCGGGATCTCTCTGCTGGCTACGAGGGCCGCGCCGTCCTCGCCAACGTCAACCTCAGCGTCGACGAGGGCGAGTTCGTGGGACTCGTCGGGCCCAGCGGCGCCGGCAAGACGACCCTCCTCAAGGTGCTCCTCGGCGCCGTGGACATCTATGGCGGAGAGGCGACGGTCGACGGACGCGACGTTGCCCGCGCGCGGCGTCCTTCGGTTGGCTACGTCCCGCAGCTCGAGACGATTGACTGGAACTTCCCGGTAACAGTCGAAGAAGTCGTCCTCATGGGCCGCGCAACGTCGTCCGGCCTGTGGCCCTGGCCACG
>JADLBJ010000246.1 GCA_020847765.1 Dehalococcoidia bacterium | reverse complement strand
GCTCAAGGACGTCGAGAACGTCATCGGCAGCGAGCGTGACGACGTGCTCATCGGCAACGACGCCGACAACCTCCTGATCGGCGGTGCCGGCGACGACGTGCTCCAGGGCGGCCGCGGCGACGACATGCTCGACGGCGGCGACGGCAACGACCACCTCGCCGGCGGCGACGGCGACGATCACCTCGCCGGCGGCGAAGGCGCGGACATCATCGACGGCGGCGAAGGCCACGACACGGTCAGCTACTCCGATGCGTCGGAAGGGGTCGTGATCGATCTGATCTCCGGGGCCGTGCGGGGCGGCGAGGCCGATGGCGACATCCTCCGCAGCATCGAGAACGTCACCGGCAGCGACCACGACGACGTCATCGCGGGCGACGACCACGCCGCCGGCAACATCCTCTTCGGCGGCGGCGGCAACGACCAGCTCTTCGGTCGCGGCGGCGACGACCACCTCGAGGGCGGCGCTGGCGCCGACTTGGTCGACGGTGGCGAGGGCAGCGACACGGCGACCTATCTCGGCTCGACCGGGGGCGTCGCGATCGACCTCGCCGCGGGCACGGCCAGCGGCGGCGACGCCGAGGGCGATGTCCTTCGCGGCATCGAGAACGTGACCGGCGGCGATCAGGCGGACACGCTCCGCGGCGATGCCGGCTCGAACTTCCTCATCGGCAATGGCGGCAACGACCTGATCGAGGGCCGTGACGGCAACGACCTCCTCTCCGGCGGTGACGGCGACGACGTCCTCGACGGCGGCAACGGCGACGACATCCTGTCCGGCGGCCGCGGCGTCGCCCGGCTCCTCGGCGGGGCCGGCAACGACATCCTCGACGGCGGCGCGGGCGCCGACGTGATCGACGGAGGCGAAGGCGATGACTGAGCGAGCTATGCCGGCTCGATCGCCAGCGTCCGGGTCGACCTCGCCGCGGGCACCACCGCCGGCGGCGACGCGGCCGGCGACGTGCTCACCGGCATCGAGCATCTCATCGGCAGCGGACACAACGACACGCTGCGCGGCGATGCCGGCCGGAACTTCCTCTCCGGCGGTGCCGGCAACGACCTCCTCGAAGGGCGCGCCGGTGACGACACGCTCGACGGCGGCGCCGGTGCCGACACGCTCGATGGCGGCGACGGCATCGACACGGCGGACTACTCGGCGTCGAACGCCGGCGTGGCCGTCGACCTGACGCCCGGCGCCGTCGGCAGCGGCGGCACCGCCCAGGGCGACATCCTCCGCAACATCGAGAACATCACCGGAAGCGCCTTCGACGACAGCCTCACCGGCGATGCCGGCGCGAACACGCTCTTCGGCGGCGCCGGCAATGACCGGCTGGTCGGTGGCGAGGGTGCGGATACGCTCGACGGGGGCGAAGGCATCGACACGGCCGACTACGGCCGGTCGGCGGCGGGTGTCGTCGTCG
>JADLBJ010000245.1 GCA_020847765.1 Dehalococcoidia bacterium | reverse complement strand
GAGACGGCCTGCCTGATCTGCTCCGCCGATGCCCGGCTACGCTCGCGCATCTCTGCAATCAGCTGATCGCGCGAACGCTCAATGTCGCTACGAGTAATGATGTCCCCGTTTACCTTGGCGATAATCTGTTCAACAACCTGCACTTCGGCGCCGAACGCCGACACAGCCAGAAAGGCGTAGATGCCGATGATACTCAAACGCATATTCTTTATTATCCAACAGTTGGCACCGTCTTCTTCGCGGCAGCCCGGCCCGACAGGTACCTGACCCAGGAGCCCTGGATCTTCCGGTCGAACTGCTGTGCCCACAAATTGTGGAATTCCTGAATCTTCGCACGAATCCGGACTTCCAGGGCAGCTTTCATTTGCTCCCCTTCGGCCAGATTCTGTACGGTAACCAAGTCGTTCAAATCTCCCAGACATTGTTGCACCGCCTTCAGCATGCCGAGCCGATGCTCCAGTTCCTGGTCATAGCAGGTCCGGAAGAGCTCCAGGGTGTACCGGAATTGCTTGGCAGCAATCCGGAAGCGGTGCGCCTGCTCGGGTCCGGCCCCGGCTGCCGCCAGCTTATCTCCCGAACGGAAGAACTCGCGAGCCAGTACCGGTAACCGTGTCTTCGCATTCGACGCGGCTGTGGTCCGCAGGTTCCACTGAATCTTCACGATTGCGGCTCCAATCCGAGCAGTTGGTACCATTCCGCCAGCCGCTGCCGCTTTTCCAGACGGTTCAGTTTCCGGGTAAGGGCTGCGTAGGAGTGCTCACGCTGCTGTGCGAGTCTTTCGGGAAAGCCGTCGGGCACCGGAAGCGGCACTTTCCCCAACAACTCCAGCGCAATATCGATATCCCGAACGTCGCCTGCCAGTTGTCGAATCCGCCGGATCCTTTTCCGGACACGCTTCGCGGACTTGGATGGAAACAAACCAGAGAACACGTCCAGGCACTGCGAAAGCCTCCGAACGGCAACCCTCAAATCGTGGATCGCGTCCGGATCACCGTGCGTCCTGCTGTTCTCAATCTC
Source organism: Dehalococcoidia bacterium (assembly GCA_020847765.1). GTDB lineage: Bacteria > Chloroflexota > Dehalococcoidia > Tepidiformales > Tepidiformaceae > JADLBJ01. The sequence goes on along the minus strand of JADLBJ010000245.1, from coordinate 944 downwards.
TTTGCCGAGCTTCTGCATCAGTTCCCGGGCGCGTTCGGCGGCGAAAGGCACAATCTTCACGGCTCCCGGCGCTGTTACAGCTTGCTCCATAGATCGATTCTCCTACTTCTGGGAGATCACCAGATTTTTCCCGTACTGCTGTCTAAACAAGTCCTTGACCTGTTCGGCCGCCCAGACTTCCAGATCGATGTGTCCACCGGATTGGACACGCAATTGAATGGAGTCGCCGTTGACCCGGCAATCTACGGACTCGACCAACTGCCGCTGGCTACGGTCCAGGCCATCGGCCAGCCTGAGGAGAGGCGTCAGTTTACGAATCATTTCCTGTTCGTTCGCGCCCAGTGCCTGAAACTCGGTGTGCAGCGCGGTCGGCATGGACTTGCGGTGGTAGCGTGCAAGATGCGCAATCAATGCACGTTCCTTGTCCGTAAATCCGGGGAGCGCGGAGTTCGACACAAGGTAGTAGGTGTGCTTGTGATGCCGGGAATCGCTGACGTAGTGCCCCACGTCTTTGAGCAGCGCCGCCGCTTGCAGCAACTTTCCGGAATCCCGCGTCTGCCCGTGCAGATTCGCGGTAGAGACGAACAGCTGGTGAGACAAATCCGCGACTTTGCGCGCATGGCGTAATTCGACGCCATAGCGCCGCGCCAGTTGCTCCACCACCTGCCGCTGCTCCTTGCTGAGCATCGACAGTTCGCGCCCGACGCGGCGCGCGTACAGATCGGCGATGATGCCGTCCCGCACGCCTCCCGAGGAGTAATAGAAAGCGGGCTGCTTAAAGGTTTCCAGGACTTTCATCAGCACCGTTACACCTGGAATGATAATTTCCGCGCGGCGGGAGTTGATACCTGGAATGCGACGCCGGCCGGCCAGATCGCGTGCGACCACCTGATCGTACAGCTTGTGAACCTGGCGCAGCGTCGCACGCTGCCGGTCGCACTGTT
>JADLBJ010000082.1 GCA_020847765.1 Dehalococcoidia bacterium | reverse complement strand
CGTCAACGCCCACTCTTCACCGCCGCCCGGCCCGAGCGGATCGCGCAACCCGAGGCTTTCGCCCGGACCGGGCGCCGGCGGTGGTCGGTCGAAGACCGACGCGTCGTCGCCGTAGGAGACGGCGTCCACCTCGGCGCCCGCCGGATTGAGCAGGCGGACCGTGTCGCCAGCGTTGTTCAGCCCGCCGCCAACGGTCCCTCCCTCAATCGCGAGTGCGCCCGGCACACGCCGCGCGGCCGCCGTCGCGGCCACCACGACGTATGCACCGGGCGGCACGGCCGCAGCTGGCAGCGCCGAGATCGTCTTGCTGTCGCCGAGTAGCCACCCGGCCAGCTCGACGGGCGCGCGGCCAACATTCACCAGCTCGACCCATTCGTAGTCGCTGTCACGCCCGCTCTCCGCCGGGTCGGAGCACACCTCGGAGATGCGCAGCCCTCCTTCCACCCGGCGCAGACCCGAACCGACGGCCGGCGGCCGCGGCGTTACCGTCGGCGTCGCTTGCGTGGTCGCGCTGCCCGCCGGCCGCGGGCTGGCGGGAACCGTGGTCCCCGCCGGCGGGGCGGGGGGCGTCGCCGGCGTCACCGGTGGCTCAGCCGCGGCGGCCGCCAGGCGGGCGGCGTCGAACAGCGCGGAAGCCGGACCGAAAGGACGAAGCATGAGCCGGAAACGAGCCGAACGCGCGTCTTCTGGCGCTCGCACCGGGCCGACCGTCAGCAGCGTCCAGCGCGCCGAGGTTGCCACGAGGCTGTCGTCCTCGCTGATCGCCTCGCCGCTGCCGTCCTGAGCGCGGTACCACGAAATCCGCAGGAAGACATCCGCAGCCCCGGCGGTGACGCGGGCCTGGGCGGAGCCGCTGTACCAGCCACCCGATGTGACGATCAGCGCCTGGTGCACCCACTTCGTCGAGTCGCTGTTCGACAGAAAGCTCGCTGCCAGCACCCCCTCGAACGCTTCGTCTTCGAATACCAGCTCGCCCCCGTACTTCTCCCAGAAGGCTGGTCCGTCTCCGTCGCCGAGCTCGAAGCCGCCGTTTGCGAGCAGATTCCCGTCAGTCGCGGGCGTCGGCACGAGTGCCGGCCTGGGCATGGTCGGCGCGACCCCCTTCCGGGTCGGCAGCCTGTCCTGGCCGGAGGAGCTGGCCGTGACCGTCGCGCGTGCCGTCGCCGTTGGCGTCGGAGTGGGCGTGCGGGTCTCGCCGGCGGACGGCGATCCGCCGGTCGTTGCCGGCGGGCTGGGCGTCGCGGGGGGCGGGAGCGTCTCCGTGAGCCTCGCTTCGTCCAGGACCACCGCCAGCGGCGGGCCGGGGTCGGGATCGACCTGGGACTCGATCTTCGCCCACGAAGATCCGGGCGGGGCCGTCGTCTGCAGTTCGAGGGAAGAGAACGACGCGCCCGGGAAGGCGCTCGTCTGCACCGCCAGCCCCACCGGGAGGAAGCCGCTGTCAAGGAACCGCAGACGAAGGGTGACGCGGCCAGCACCGCCCTCGACCTGTGCCGAGAGCGAGGCCGCATAGTCGCCGCCCGCGACCGCCGTCACCACCTGCGAAAGGGTCGCCGGAGCGCTCGACTCCAGCTGAAGCGCCAGACCGACCACAGCAGGGGCGCTCACTTGAGACAGGGAAGGCGAACCGGACACATTCCACCCCGTCGGCCCGCCGCCAGACCAGGACTCGAAGCTGCCGTTGGTCAGGAGGCTGGTGCCCGCCGACCGCCCGCTCAATGTGAGGGCAGTTGCCCCTGCCAGGGCGGCGGCCAGAGGCAGAAAGAGCAGCGCGCGCCGCATCGCGGCCGCATCTTACCCTATCGCCGTTTCGGCACCATCACCTTCCTCCGAAAGTAGCACACTTCCTCGCCCCGCTGGTTGAAGCCGCGCGTCTCGACAGTCACCACACCGCGGTCCGGCCGGGAAGTGCTCTCGACCTTCTCCAGCACCGTCGTTTCCGCCCGAATCGTGTCGCCATGGAACGTCGGCTTCGTATGGCGGAGGGTTTCGACCTCGAGGTTGGCGATCGCCTTCCCCGAAACGTCCGCGACACTCATGCCCAAGACAAGCGAGTAGACAAAGTTCCCCACTACAACGTTCTGCTTGAACTGCGTCTCTTCCTCAGCGTACCAGCGGTCCGAATGCAGAGGATGATGGTTCATCGTAATGTCGCAAAAGAGGTGGTCCTCGGACTCTGTGATCGTTTTCGATGGCCAGTGACGATAAACGTCTCCAGGCTCGAATTCTTCAAAGTACCGCCCGAATCTGTCACGACCGTCATAGACCGCCATTCTTCGACTCCTTCCGCAACAGCCCTTCGCCCGCTCCTCGCCCGATTTAGACCGGGTAGTCCCTGACGAGGCTGCGCGCGATCACGATCTTCTGGATGTCGCTCGTTCCTTCGGCGATGATCATCAGTGGCGCGTCGCGGTAGTACCGCTCCAGCGGCAGCTCCTTGCTGTAGGCCACGCCGCCGTGGATGCGCATGGCGTCCAGCACGACTTCCTGACACATCTCCGTGGCGAACAGCTTCGCCATCCCTGCGTCAAGGTCGCTGCGACTGCCCGAGTCCTTCTTGCGCGCAGCGTCGAAGGTGAGCAGCCGTGCCGCCCGGATCTTCGTCGCCATCTCCGCCAGACGCAGCTGTTGCGCCTGGTGCTCGAAGATCGGCTTGCCGAACGCCCGCCGCACCTGCGCGTAGCGGATGGCGTCGTCGAAGGCCGACTGCGCCACGCCCACGCCCCGCCCGGCCACGTTGATACGTCCGACCTCCAGCGCGCTCATGATGTGCTGAAAGCCCTGCCCTTCCCGGCCGCCCAGCACCTGGGACGCTGGCACGCGGGCGTCGTCGAAGGCGAGCTCGGTCGTCTCTACGCCCTTGTAGCCGAGCTTGTCGAACTTCTTCCCCTTGATGAAGCCCGGCGTGTCGTGGTCCACGAGGAAAGCGGTGATGCCCCGGTGGCGGGGCTCCGCCGTCGGGTCGGTCTTCGTCATGACGAGGTACACGCCCGCCCGGTGACCGTTCGTCACCCACATCTTCTGGCCGTTGAGGACGTAGTCGTCGCCGTCGCGCCGCGCCTGCGTGTTGATCGCCTGGGCGTCGGACCCCGCGTCCGGCTCCGTTATGCTGAGCGCGCACCGGATCTCTGGCTCGACGAGTCGCGGCAGGTATCGCTGCTTCTG
>JADLBJ010000244.1 GCA_020847765.1 Dehalococcoidia bacterium | reverse complement strand
CCTTTCTCATCAGCTGGAATGAGTTGCTCTTCGCCCTCCTGCTGCTCAACGACCAAGCGAAGGAGACCGTGTCACTCGGTCTGATCAATTACATTACTGAGTACAGTACCTACTGGGGTCAGATGTCCGCCGCGTCGGTGCTCGTCAGCTTGCCGGTGCTTGTGGCGTTTTGCTTCCTGGCGCAACGGCTGGTCGAAGGCCTCACCAGCGGGGCCGTCAAGGGCTAGCTTCCATGAGCGGCGGAGAGAAGGGAGTCACTCAAGAAGCGAAAGGGGATTACAGAATGGACGTCCGCCTACCCATCCAGATCCACCCGGACAACCCGAGGTACTTCCTATTCCGGGGGCGTCCCCGGATCCTAGTGTTCAATCCAATAATTACAACTCATGTAGGCTAGCGAGCCATAGGATGCTGAGTGTGCTGATCGACACGCCCATTGCGCCAGTGCAGCCGACAGTCGACGGCGGCGTGCAACTCGTCCATGCTGGTGTGCTGCCGACTGCCGACCGCCCGCTTGGTCTGGCCGAAGACCGACTCCAGTGGCATCAGCCACGGGGCCTTCACCGGCAGATAGCACACCCCCACCCGCATGCCGCCTTGCTCCTTGCTCAGTCGGTTGTAGTCCGCGAGATGCCGCGCCACGCTGGCCGCCGTATGCCACGGCCCATGGTCCCAGAAGACGACCAGATAGCGCCGCCCTGCGGCCGCGTAGGCCGCGATCACGCTCTGCAGGTGCTGCCACGTCTCCTCCTGGTTCCAGGTCGGGTGCCACTCGCTGCGGACCTCGCGCTGCACCACATCCATGCCGGCGTACAAGGCGCAGCTGGGTGGACGCTCGGTGCGCCGCCAACTCTTGTTCTTCGGGAGGCGCACCGGTCGCCGGCACCGCGCCCACTGCTCGGTCGGATGGGGCCAGAGCACGAACCAACTCTCATCAATAAAGACCCCCGCGCGTCGTGTCGGATTGGCCAGCACCCAACGGATCAGCCGGTCGCGCCGTTTTTTTTAGCCGCGTACTGCGGATCCGTACTGCGGATCCAGGCCTTGGTCCGTTGCCACGTGTGGCGACGTCGCCGCAGCAACTGTCGCACCGTTTCCCGGCCGACCGAGGCCACGCCCAGCCGGCGAGCCAGCGCCTCGGCGGCCCGCTCCAGCTTCCAGCGACCGTCGGCGGCGCCGTGCTGTTCCGGTGACTCATGCAGGAGCGTGATGAGCGTCTCGGCCGCTGCCTCGCCGAAGCGGCGCGGACGTCCCGGCCGCGGCTTCGGTTCCAGCCCGGCCAGCCCTTCGGCGCGGAACACCCGCGCCAGGTCGCGCACCGTCTGGACATGGACGCCCACCGCACGGGCGACGGCCGCGGCGTTGGGCGTCTGCTCGGCAAGGAGGAGAATGCGGGCACGCACGAACTTGACCTTCTGTTCGGAACGCTGCCAGCGACCAAGCGTCTCACGCTCCTCCTCGCTCAGTTGGTGTCCTAAGAAGCCAGCCATCTATCGCCCTCCGCGAAAGAATCGAACGATAGAACAACCGGCACGATTCGTGCCTGAGTCACATTTCACGGTTTGAGCACTAGGGCAGTACCCCCGGTGAGAAGGCGCATGCTGGTCCGGCGTTATCCAGGCATCATGGCGTTCACCCTCGCCCTAACCGTGCTGTGGGCGTCCCTCCCCCACTCCGTGGGGGCATCCCCTTCCACGTATTTCGTTGCGCCCTACGGCGACGACGCCGGCCCCGGCACCGAGGGGCAGCCGTGGCGCAGCATACAGAAAGCGGCCGGCACGTTGCGGGCGGGCGATACCGTCTACGTGCGCGGCGGAGAGTACGCCGCCGTCCCCGGTGGAACCGTCTTCGGGCACTCCGGCACGGAGACCGCGCCCATTACCCTGACCAACTACCCCGGAGAGCGGGTGATCATCCGCCTCCCCGGCCCGGAGCCGGACTACGCGGCGTTCCGCTGCTGGGGCACGAGGGACTGGCTGACT
>JADLBJ010000081.1 GCA_020847765.1 Dehalococcoidia bacterium | reverse complement strand
GGAGGTGATCTCGACGAGGTCGCCGCGCTTGAGCCCCAGACCGCGGCAGTCCATCGGGTTCATGAAGGCCGGGTTGTAGCTGTACTTCTTGACCAGCTCGGGCAGGTCGCGACCGGAGGAGTTGTACACCTCGAGCATGCGCCGGCTGATGAGGCGGTGGCTGTACTGCTCGTCCGGGCGGTAGCCCCCGCCGTCGACGAGCGGCTCCGCCGCCACCTCCCCGAGCTCGCCCATCATGGCCTCGTGGCCGACGTTGAGACGGGCGTCGGTTCCCGCCTGCCTGGGGAGCACGCGGATGTCCGGGTCGGTGAAGATATGCCCGTGCGGGTAGCGCTTCACCTCGTCCAGGGGGACGCGCGAGCCGTCGCAGATGTAGTCGAGGATCTGGTCGGACGTCGGTTTCGTCTCGTAGCCCACGGTGTGCCCGGCGACCTTCAAGTCGAGGCCCATGCGCCGGCCGACGCCATAGAAGAACTCCCATTCCTCGATCACGTCCGAACCGGCGGGAGGCGGCACGGTCGCCGGGGTGTACTGCGCGTAGGGCTCCGGATAGCCAGTCGAGTTGCCGTAGAACCAGACGGTCTCGTTCGGCATGGTCACGCTCGGCGCTTCGAGGGAGAGCTTCGGCGCGATGACATAATGGGCGAGCTTCGCGCTCGCCGACATCTTAATGTCGAGGGTGACGAAGAGCTCAAGGTGCTTGAGGGCGGCGATCGTCTTGAGCTGGTCCGGCCAGGCGGCGACGGGGTTGCCGCCGACGGCGACCAGGCAGCGGATTCCGCCTTCGCCCTCGTACAGGATCTCGTCCTGGATGCCGCCGGTGGGCATGCCGACGGCGCTGTTGCCCAGGTCGCGGGAGCGGAGGCGCTCGCCCACGCCCCAGGCGGGCCCCTGGCCGACGGCCTGCGCGCGAAAGTCGCGCGGTGGCAGCAGGACGAAGGGATTGGGGACCTGCTCGCCTTCGCGCATGAAACGGCCGCAGATCGAGTTGAGGCAGGCGATCAGGTACTCGGTCAGATTGCCGCGGGGCGACATGTCGGGCCCCGTCCCGGCGGTGGCGCAGCCGCGCGGCTCGCCCGCGAACATGCGCGCCGCGTCGACTACATGCTGTGCGGGGACGCCTGCCCGTCCCTCGACGTATTCCGGCGTGAACGGCTCGACCGCCTCCCGCAGAGCCTCGACGCCGGCGACGTTCGCCTGGACGAAGTCCCCGTCGTACAGCCCCTCGGAGAGGATGGCACGGATGATCCCGGCGAGAAGGGTCGGGTCCTCTCCGGGCCTCACCTGCAGGTGGATGTTGGCGCGTTCGGCGCATTCGGAGCGGCGCGGGTCGGCGACGATGAGCTTGAGCCCCCTCTTCTTCGCAGCGATAAGCCGCTTCCAGGGGTTGTACTGCGGGATCCCTCCCCACATCGAGATGACGGGATTCGCGCCGACCAGGAACCAGACATCGGCGCTGTCGAACATCTGCGGCCCACCGCCCCACTTCCCCAGGAGCGCGGAGGCGACGGCCTTGCCGGGCTGGTCGATGCTGCCGCTCGAGAAACGCATCGGCGATCCGATCGCGCTCATAAACGCACCGCCGAGGGCGCCGCCCGTCGGATAGTGGAAGGAAAACGTGCCCGTGTAGGTCGCCACCGAGCGAGGCCCGTAGCGCTGCACGATGTCCCCTATGCGCTCGGCGATCTCGTCCATCGCCTGCTCGCTCGCAATGTTGGCATAGGAGCCATCCGGCTGGCGTTTCTGCGAGTGGAGCAGACGGTCGGGATGGTAGTGCTGCGCCGGCAGCTGCCGCCCCTTGACGCAGGTGAAACCGTGGTACATCGGGTTCTCTGCGTCCCCCGTGACTTTGACAGCCCGCCCATTCTCGATGTCCACCTTGATGCCACAGAAGGAATGGCAGAAGCGGCAGAAGGACGTCCTGGTTTCCATCGATCTCTCCATCGCGTTCGAGTCCTGGCCGGGTGGCCAAAAACGCCGGTCCGGCGAGTCTAGCACACCAAGGCTGCGCGCAACTCGGTTGGTGACGCCAAAAATCGAGGCCCGAACGGAAAACGACGCTCGCCGCGCGGCAGCGAACCCCGTATAATCCCGACCTGCCGAACCGCCCGTCCAATTTCCTGGCCGCGCATCCAGTTCGCGTGGCCGGGTTTCCCTCGAGAGGAGGCTCGATGACCGCCATCAAGGACTACGAAGAGGTCTCCGTCTATCCCGTCGACGAGGAGAAGCGCGAACAGCTCTTCGCCCTGCAGACGGAGTGCGCCGTCTGCTGGAGCACGAAGGAGGGCTGGCCCGTCGGTGTCATGCACCGCTTTGTCTGGCGTGACGGCAAGATCTGGGTCACCTGCTCCGGGCAGCGAAAGCGCGTTCCCGCGCTGCGTCGCGACCCCAAGTCGTGCGTCATCGTCTCGAGCGAAGGGACGGCCCTCGGCCCCGATCAGACGGTCACGATCAAGACGCGCGCAACCGTCCATGAGGATCGGGCGACGAAGGACTGGTTCTACCGGGCGCTCGCCGAAAAGCTGAACCCGACCAGCAAAGAGCGCCAGGACTGGTTCGTCCAGATGCTGGACTCACCCCGCCGCGTCGTCATCGAGCTGGATCCGGTGAAGTGGATCACCTACGACGGCAAGAAGCTCGCGGAGGCGGTCCGGCAAAGCCAGCAGGCGGCTGCCGGCCAGTAGCGACCGTGGCAAGTCGGAAACCCGAGCAAGGAGGACGGAATGGCTCTGCTCGACGGTAAGACAGCACTGGTAACAGGCGCAGCCGTGGGCCTGGGCAACGCCTTTGCGCGCGCCCTCGCCAACGAGAGGGCGAGCGTCGTCGTCTGCGACGTGCGGCCCGACGTCGCTCAGCTTGTGGCCGAGCTTCAGGCGGGCGGAACGAAGGTGGTCGGCTTCGAGGCCGACGTTTCCGTGCCAGCGGACGTGCGCCGGGTGGTTGATGGCGCGCTGTCGGCGTTCGGCCGAATCGACGTTCTCGTCAACAACGCCGGCACCTGGCTCGCCAGCGCACCCACCGATCCCTTCGACAAGTCTCTGAATGACTTCGAGAAGGGCTTCGGAACGAACCTGAAGGGCGTGTTCATGTTTGGGCGGGCAGTGATTCCCCAGATGATCCGCCAGGGCGGCGGCGACATCGTCAACATCGTGACGGACCACATCCACACCTGCGGCGCGCCGGTAGTGCTGAGCCACGACGACGCCCCGGGCTGCCCCTGGGCGGGCCAACCGCCGCGCCCGACCGGTGGGGGCGTGGCGATGGACGTCTACGACGCCTCGAAGTGGGGCATCAACGGCTTCACGATCGCGTGGGCGAAGGCGCTGCGGGAACACCACGTCCGCGTCAACGCCCTTTGCATGGGCGCCACCGATTCGCACATGCTCCGCAGCTTCCACCAGTTCAACCCGCCCGCCGAGCAGGTGGCGATGTGGATGAAGCCAACGGACACAGCCCGGCTCCTCGTCGACCTCCTGAGAGAAGGGCCGGACGGGCGGTCGGGTGAAAACATCGGGCTGGCCATGGGCCATCCCGTCGTCCTCCCGCCGCGTCAGCCCGAACCGCAGTTCGCGTCCGCCCACTGACAGGAAGGAGCGCCCTATGCCATTCCTCCAGGGCAAGTCTGCAATCGTCACCGGTGCGGCCGCGGGCCTGGGCCGCGCCTTCGCCGAAGCGCTCGCCGCCGAAGGGGCAGACCTCACGATCTGCGATGTCCAGCCGGCCATCGCCGACGTTGGGATGGCGCTCGGCGGGCCGGGCCGGAAGGTCGCGTTCCTGAAGGCCGACGCTTCGCAGCCAGAAGACGTGCTTCGCGTCGTGGCGGCCGCGCGCGAGCAGTCGGGCGGCGTCGACATCCTCGTCAACAACGCCGGAGTCTGGGGGCAGACGCCGGTCACCGACGCCTGGGAGAAAGCGCTCGCTGACTACGACCGGATCGTCAACACCAACACGCGCGGCGCGTTCCTCTTTGCGCGCGCCTGTGTGCCGTCGATGATCGCGCGCGGCGGCGGTGAGATCGTCAACGTCAGCACGTACTACGTCCTGCCAGCGCGCAGTGCGGGCACAAATCCTCCCCTCACCGACCTCTACAACGCCTCGAAGTGGGCGCTCAACGGCTTTACCGACGCCTGGTCGAAGGCGCTCAAGCAGCACCGCATCCGCGTGAACGCGCTCTGCATGGGCGCGACCGACACGCCGATGCTGCGCGGCCTCTTCGGAGGCAACCCGCCGGACGAGGCGGTGCAGACATGGATGCGACCGGCGCAGATCGCGGGGCAGCTGCTGGACCTGCTGCGCGAAGGCCCGGAGGGGCGCACAG
>JADLBJ010000080.1 GCA_020847765.1 Dehalococcoidia bacterium | reverse complement strand
GCTGGATCGTCAGCTACGCCGACATGCTGACGCTCCTCTTCGCCCTCTTCGTCGTCCTCTATGCCATCAGCGACACAAACCCGAAGAAACTGGCCGTCGTCCGCACCTCGCTCAACAAGGCGTTCAACGTCGGCGTCCTCAGCGGCACCGACGGTGCCTCCCCGATCTTCGACTCCGGTGGCGGCCTCACCCCGAGCATCGACGAGATCAAGTCCCATGACCTCGCCGGCATCACCCACAACCTCGGCGAGTTCGCCAAGCTCAACGGCCTCGACAACCGCATCCAGATCCGCCAGGACGCGAAATCCATCACCATCAGCCTAGCCGACAACCTCCTCTTCGACTCCGGCAGCGCTACGTTGAAGCCGGGCAGCCAGGACGTCCTCAGCGAAGTCGCCAGCGTCCTGCGCACCCTGCCCAACCAGCTGCGCGTCGAAGGTCACACCGACAACGTCCCGGTCAACAATGCGGACTTTGCCAGCAACTGGGAGCTCTCGGCCACGCGCGCCACCACCGTCTTGCGCTTCCTCGCCGAAAGCGGCGGCCTCCCCGGCGCGCGCATGCACCTGGCAGGCTTCGCGGACACCCAGCCCCTCGCCGACAACGCCACCCCCGAGGGCCGGGCCCTCAACCGACGCGCCGACATCGTCGTCGTCTATCCCACCCTCGAAGAGCTCCAGAAAGCCCTTGGTGGAGAGCAGGTCAGGCCATGAAAGACAAGAAGGTCCTTGCAGGCGGCGCCGTCCTCCTCATTGCCGCATTCTGGTTCTACATCAAACCACACTACATGGACGCCAAGCCGGCCCCCGTCTTTACGGCCGAGCAGCTCGCCGCCGCCCCACGGCCCACCGTCCGGCTCGAAGAACGCGTCCTCAACCTGAAGGCGCCCGCCACCAGCCCGAACTACGTCAAAGCCGTCATCGCCCTCGAATTCACCGACCCCGACCACAAATGGATGGGCGCCAAAGGCGAAGCACTGACCGCCAAGAACGAGGCCTTCGCCAAAGAGCTCGAGCCCGAGATGCACCGCGTCTGGGACGTCATCACCTCCATCGTCGGCACTCGCACTGTCGAACAGGTCGCCGGCGGCGAAGGACGCGACGCCCTCAAGAAAGACCTCGTCACCGCCCTCAATGCCGACCTCACCGATCACAAGGTCGAGACCGTCTTCTTCGTCACCTTCATCACCCAGTAAGGCTTCCCTCATGACTGCACCGAAGGACGTCCTCGCCCAGCTCCTCTCACCTGCCCAAGCCGACATCCTCGACGCCGCCGGCGCCACGGCGAACAGTGCCGGCGTCGCCACTCTCCAGGCCCTCCTCGGGGCCGCGCTCACGCTCGCCGACGTGGACGGCCGCCTGGTTATGCCGGAAGAGCTGCTCCCCGAATACGAAGCACGCCATTTCGGCCTCCCGCTGGCGATCCGCACCGACCGCGAGCAGGTGGCCACCGCCTACGTCACCGCCCCCACACCCGACCTCGCCGCCTTCTTCGGCACCGCCGCCGAAGACAGCACCGAAGAGGAGCGCCAGACCGTCCTTGTCGCCAGCACAATGCTGACGCAGCTCGTGCAGGCCGTGGTCGGCGCCGTCTTCCCGTCCGCCTCGGGAGTCACCGTCACCGCTGGCGACCCCACGCCCGACGGCATGCCCGCCGTCCTCGCCGGCATGGACGAGCCCGCCCTCGCCCTCAGCGCCCGCCTCGTCGGCGCCAGCGCGCTGCCCTTCACCCTCGTCCTCCCCGGCACCTTTCTCGACGTCGCCGCTGGCGCCCTTCCCGCCGCCGGCCTCCCTGCGTCACCACCACCTGCGAACAGCCTCCCCTTCACTCTCACGGCCGAGGAGCTCGACGAAGCGGAGCTCCTCGACGAGCCGGCACCCGCCCGGCTGTCGGAGCCGGCCGCCGCCCGGCCTGCGCGCGAGCCCACCCCCATCTCCCAGGCGCCGACCGCCCACCGCGCGCGCTTTACCCCGCTACCCGACCCCGAACCCGCCGTCTCCCGGCAGGCAATGGATCTCCTCGCCGGTCTCCAGATGAACGTCTGCGTCGAGCTCGGGCGCACCGAGCTTACCGTCGCCGACGTCCTCGGCCTCGGCCCCGGCTCCGTTGTCGAGCTCGACCGCCTCGCCGGCGAACCCGTCGACATTCTCGTCAACGACCGCCTTATCGCGCGCGGCGAAGTTGTCGTCGTCGACGAGAACTTCGGCGTGCGCGTCGTCGAAGTCGTGCGCCGCAACACAGAGGAGGAGAGAGTCAGTTGAACGACGCGCGCTCCCGGCGGCGGCTGCTCTGGCTGGCGGCGCTCGGCGGCGTGCTCCTGCTCGCCGTCCTCTTCGTCTCGCTCGCAGCTCCCTCGCCGGGCGACGGCAACCCGGAGCCGGTCCTCCGCCCGAATGCCGACGCCCTCGCCGCGACACCCACGCCCGCCGCCAGCGGCGGCGGCTTCCACCTCGGCGGCCAGGACCTCTTCTCGCTTGCCTGGCGCCTGGGCCTCGTCGCCCTCGTCATCGCCGTCTCCATTGTCGGCCTACGCTGGTGGGGGAAGCGCACCAGCGGACCGCGCAGCGTCACCGGCTTCCTCCGGGTCGTCGACACGCTGGCGATCAGTAACGGGCGCAGCGTCCACCTTGTGTGCCTCGGCCGCCGCGTCATCGCCGTCGGCGCCACCGCGCAACAGCTCACCCTTCTCAACGAACTCACCGACGAGGAAGCGGCAGAGGTGCTCGCCGCCATCCCGCGGCCGGGCGAGCAGCCCCTCGCGAACTTCGCCACGGAGCTGTTCCGTTCGATACGGCTCCCCGCCGCGGCCGCACGCAGCACAAGCCCTGCTGCCGAGAAGCGACGATGAGCCGGGTTCGTCGCCGACGAGTTCTTCTGGCCGCCGTGCTCGCCCTCAGCGCGCTCCTGGCCCTTACCGGCTGCACGGCGCAGGCGGCCCAAGGGCAACAGCCGCCGGCCGGCGGGCTCGACACCCAGAGCCCTCAGAACGTCTCTGCCGGCATCCAGATCCTCCTGCTCGTCACTGTCCTCTCGCGGGCACCGGCGATCCTCGTCATGGTTACGTCTTTCACGCGCGTGATTGTGGTGCTCTCCCTCCTGCGAACCGCCATCGGCATTCCGCAGCTGCCACCTAACCAGGTCCTCATCGGCCTCGCCCTCTTTCTCACCGCTTTCGTCATGGCACCCGCCATCAAGACCATCAACAGCGAAGCCGTCCAGCCCTACCTCAACGTCACCATCGGGAAGCAGGAAGCGTTCGACAGGGGCGAGGCGCACCTCCGCGCCTTC
>JADLBJ010000079.1 GCA_020847765.1 Dehalococcoidia bacterium | reverse complement strand
GAGATCGACCGCATGCAGCGCGAAGCCGAGCTCCACGCCGAGGAGGACCGCCGAAAGCGCGACGTGATCGAGGTGAAGAACACCGCCGACTCGGCCGCCTACCAGGCCGAGCGCACCCTCCGCGACAACGCCGACAAGATAGACGCCTCCCTCAAGGCCGAGGTCGAAGAACGCGTCAAGGACGTCCGCGACGCCCTCCAGAGCGAAGACGCCGACCGCATGCGCGGCGCCCTCGACGCCCTTACCACCTCCATGCAACGCATCGGCGAGGCCGTGTACGGTGCCCAGGCCCAGGCCGGTGCCGCCCCGGGTGCCGACTCCGACGCAGGCCAAGGTCCGGCGGGAGAAGGTACCGTTGAAGGCGAATTCCGCGAGGTCTGACAGCTCCGCCTTCCCCCGCCCTCCCCAGGGGGCTGCCACACCGGCAGCCCCCTGTTCGCGCCCATCGCCCCGGTTGCCTCGCGGCCGGCCAGGGACAAGAATGCCGGCAAGCGCCCGTCGCCCTTCCCGCGCGGCCGCCTCGCCCCTCGGGGCAGAACGGAGCACGCCATGACCGCCGGCTACGAGCAGATCCTCTATCGCGTCGAGGGCCCCGTCGCGCGCATCACCCTCAATCGTCCCGAAAAGCGCAACGCCCTCAGCTACGTCCTCCGCGGTGAGCTCGTCGCCGCCCTCCGCGCTGCCGAACGCGACGACACGGTCGCCGTCGTCCTCGTTGACGGCGCCGGCCCTGCTTTCTGCAGCGGCTACGACATCACACCCGACATGTCCCAGCGTCGCCCCGCCGGTGGCTGGGTCTCCGAGAAGTTCTTCGACGACTGGACCGACCAGTTCGCCCGCAGCTGCGTCCGCGACTGGCTCGTCGTCTGGGACCTCCTGAAACCGGTCGTCGCCAAGGTCCACGGCTTCTGCCTCGCCGGCGGCACCGAGCTCATGTCCATGTGCGACGTCGCCTTCGTCGCCGACAACGCCGTCATCGGCTACCCGCCCATGCGCGCGCAGACCACGCCCGACACCCTCTACTTCCCCTGGAAGCTCCCCATGGCCCAGGCCAAGTATCTCCAGCTCACCGGCAACTCCGTCACAGGCAAAGAGGCCGCCGCCATGGGCTGGGTCGCCAGGAGCTTCCCCCCCGACCGGCTCGAAGCCGAAGTCCTCCGTGAAGTTCAGGCCCTCGCCAGCATCGCCCCCGACCTTCTCGCCGCCAACAAGGCCTCTCTCAACCAGGCCTATGAGATCATGGGCTTCCGCACAGCCCTCGGCATGGGCGCGCAATGGCACGCCCTCAGCGCCCGCCTCCGCCCCAGCGCTGGCCAGTTCGACCGCATCTCCCGCGAGAAGGGCCTTAAAGAGGCCATCCGCTGGCGCGACGCCGCCTTCACCGATCCCCGCCCCTGACACCCCAAGCGAAAGGAAGACCCATGGACCCCGTCGCCGAACTGCTCGAGATCGAAGCCGTCCGTAAACTGCGCGTCCTCTACTCCCACTACTTCGACATCCGCGACGTCAACAGCCTCGCCGGTCTCTTCGCCGAAGACGCCGTCTGCGAGTTCGGCGAATCCTACGGCGGCGACTGGGTCGGACGCGACGCCATCCGCAAGGGCTACGCCAACTACGCCACGGCCGACGCACCCCCTTTCAGCTTCATGCACGCCGTTACCAACGCCTGGGTCGAGCTGACGGGCCCCGACACCGCCCGCGGCCGCGCCTACCTGCTCGACCTCAACCTCGCCCCTGGCGTGGAGCAGCCACTGCTCCTCGTCGGCGTCTACGACGACCTCTACCGCAAGATCGACGGTCGCTGGTACATCACCCGCACCCGCATCGACTTCCTCTGGCCCCGCCGGGACTACCACGGCCCGCGTTCCTGACCGCCTCCCCGCCTAAGCGGGCGCCTGTCACGTGATCGCCATACGCCGGTGCCCCGCGTTCACGCCCGAGCAACGGCGACGGTGCTTTGCTCGACCCCCATCTCCCTGGAGGTGACGCGATGCGCCTGCCCCTCTCTGTGCCCCGTCGATCCCCGCGCCCACTCGCCCGCACGGCCAAACGTCTCCCGACATACCTCCCCATGCGCCGGCGCCGAACGTCTGCTCCGCCGGCGCTCCTCCTCACCGTCGCGGCCGCCTCGGCCTTCGCGGGAATGCTGGTCGGCGGGCTCGCCCTGTTCCTTTTCGATCCGCGCAACGGCCGCCGCCGTCGCGCCCTCGCCCGCGACCGCGTCGTTCACCTCTCCCACGCCAGCCTCAGGCGCACGCGCCTGGCGACGCGTCGCCTGCGCGCCGGCAGCGCGGCCGCCCGCCGTCGTGCCGTCCACGCCGTCGCCCATCGTGAATCGTCCGTGCCCGACGACCGCACGCTCCTCGATCGCGTCGAGAGCGTCGTCTTCCGCTCCTCCTCCATCCCGAAGGGCGCGGTCAACCTGACCGTATTCGAAGGGGTGGCGATCTTGCGCGGCGCTCTCGAAGATCCCGACGAGATCGCTGCCTTCGAGCGCCGCGTCCGCGACGTTCCCGGCGTGCGGGGCGTCAACAACCTCCTTCACCTCGCCGGCACCGACGCGCCCAACAAACACGACGCCATTGTCGCCTCCCACCTCGCCGTCAACGACCGCCTCCTCCCCCACCGTTGACGCAGCAACAGGGGCCCACACCGCGAGTGCCGCCCCTTGCCATCCCAGGCGCCCCCCAGCCATGTGCCCGCGATCATTGCCGCCACCAGGGCACCATCCCGGTCCAACGCTGAACCGGACGTGCTCGCCGCAGTCGCCCCCAGCACTGGTCCGGGCACGGCGTATCCGCGCGCCTTCGCCACCTTCCCGGGCGAGCCCCCGTCGTAGGTGGAACACCTTCATGCCGTCTTCCATCCGGAACGCCAGTTCCGGTTCCTTCTCCCCTTCGTAGGAGCGCCTCCTGGCTCGCCACGAAGTCGAGGAGGGCCTGCCTGTGCATTGCGTCCATCTCGCCGCGGGACGAACGGCCGGGATTCCCCACCCGAACGCCCCTCCTCGCCCCCTCGTCCCTGTGGCATGCTCTCCCCGGAGGATCACCATGCACGCCCCCGAAGGCTCCATCGTTGTTCCGCTCGACGGTTCGCGGAACGCCGAGCACGCCGTCCCCTGGGCGGCCCAGCTCGCCCGTCTCCTCCACGCTCCCGTCGCCTTCGTCCACATCCCCGAGGGCGAACACCTCCAGTCAGAGGCCGACTTCGCACGCGCCCGCGAGGCCTTCGCCGACTACGCCACCAGTCTCGCCCGCACCCAGCAGCTCGACTCCACCCGCGTGTCCGCCACTGTCGTCCCCGGAGCCCCGGCGGCCGCAATCGTCTCCTATGCTCGCTCCGCCCGCGCAGTCGCCATCGCAACCCACGGCCGAGGCGGCTTTCGCGCAGCCATCATCGGCAGCGTCGCGGACAAGGTCGTCCGTGGCGCTCGCTGCCCCGTCCTCCTCGTCCCCCTCGAAGCCGACCTCCTCCCCCTGGACCGGCATCCCATCCTGGTCGCCCTCGACGGCTCCGCCGCCGCTGAGGCCGGCCTCGAGCTCGCCCGCGAGGTGGCCCGCGGCGCCGCCGCCGAAGTGGTCCTCGTTCGCGCCTACACGGTGCCGCCCCCGGTCGGGGTCGAGTTCTTCTTCTATCCCGCCGATGTGACGACCGCCCTGCAGGAAGCCGCCCGCGAGTACCTGGATGCTACCGCGCGCCCCGGCGAGCGCACCCTCGCCGTCGTCGGCGCGCCAGACGCCGCCATCAACGCCACGGCCACCGAGCTCGACGCGGCCCTCGTCGTCATGACGTCACACGGCAAAGGCCTCGCCGGCCGCCTCGCCCTCGGGAGTACGACCGACCGCGTCATGCACAGCCTTCGTCGGCCGCTCCTCATCGTCCCCGTCGCCGCGGCGACCGAGGATAGTCCCACATAGAGGCGGCCTCGGCCTCCCGGCCAAGGCCCGGCCGCTCGCCGATGGGCTCAGTGGCGCGAGCCCTGCTCCTGGTTCATCCGCTCATACGCCGCAGCACAGTTCCTGCAGCAGAACGTCTGCCCGTTTCGCTGCTGCATCGTCGATTCGTCGGTGATAGCCACCCCGCAATGTGCGCAGCTGTGCATCTCTGCCATGGCATCTCCCCCTGTCCCAGGATGCAGGTACCGTATCCTCGCCTGCCTTGCAGGCCGCCACGGCCCGGGGCCGCCCGCCTCAAGCCGGCGTTGCAGTCGCCCGGCGGCCCTCGTCGGCACCTCCTCGCCGCCCGCCGTATACTGCCCCCAGCATCTCCGGGGGTCCGCTCTATGGCTCGGCCCGTGCTCCGTACCGCCCTCTGCGATCTCCTCGGCGTCGAATACCCGGTCATCTCAGCCGGCATGGGCCCGGTGGGGGGCGGCAGCGACCCCGCGGCCACAGCCCCCCTCGTCGCTGCCGTCTCCAACGCCGGCGGGCTGGGCGTGATCGGCGGTGCCGGCTTCACCCCCGACGAGCTGCGCGACGAGATCAGGCGTGTGCGCGCCATGACCACCAGGCCCTTCGGCGTCGATCTCCTCCTCCCCTCCAACTACATGGGCGGCGTCGACGTCGATCGGCTCCCCGCCGACCCGCGCGACCTCGTCCCCGCCGAAAGCCGCGCAAAGCTCCGCCAGATCGCCGCCGACCTCGGCGTCGAATGGTGCGAGGCACCCCTTCCCCGCGCTGGCATCCCCGGTGCCTCCTCCCGCCCGGGCGGCGGCATGTCCGACGAGCAGATGGAGACCGTGATCGAGGAGAGGGTGCCCGTCTTCGCGTCCGGCCTGGGCAACCCCGGTCCATGGATCGAACGCCTCCACGCGAGCGGCACCGTCGTCCTCTCCCTGGTCGGCAACGTGAAGAACGCCCGCCGCGTCGCCGACGCCGGTGCCGACGTCGTCGTGGCGCAGGGCACGGAGGCCGGGGGCCACACCGGTCGCGTCGCCACGCTCGCTCTCGTTCCCCAGGTCATTGACGCGGTCGCCCCTCGGCCCGTCGTCGCCGCCGGCGGCATCGCCGACGGCCGCGGGCTCGCCGCCGCCCTCGCCCTGGGTGCCGTCGGCGTCTGGTGCGGCACGGCCTTCCTCGTCGCCGATGAAGCCAACCAGCCCGACACCCAAAAGGAACGCATCCTCGCCGCTACCGACGAAGACACCCGCGTCACAAAGCTCTACAGCGGCAAGACCATGCGCAACATCGTTAATCCCCTTGTAGAAGCCTGGGAAGCAAGCGGCATCCCTGCCATGCCCATGGGCCTCCAGAACATCCTCACCGCCGACCTTATCTACTCCGTACGCAAGGCCGGCCGCGACGACCTCCTCATGAACGCCGCCGGCCAGATCTCGGGCTTGCTCTCCCGCTCCCGCCCGGCCGCAGATATCCTTGCGGACATGGTCGCCAGCGCGGTGGACATCCTCACCCGCCGCCTGCCCGCCGCCGTCACTGCCTCGGCGGGCGCCTGACGATGGCCGACCGCGCCCTCGCAGGCCTTCGCGTCGTCGAACTCACCGACGAGATCGGCTCCTATTGCGGCCGCCTCCTCGCCGACCTCGGCGCCGAGGTGATAAAGGTGGAACCGCCCGGCGGCGGTGTCCAGCGCGCCACCCCGCCCTTCTACCGCGACCACGTCTCCCCGGACACGTCGCTCGCCTTCTGGATCCACAACACCTCGAAGAAATCCGTCGTGCTCGACCTCGAAACGCCCGAGGGGCGCGCCGCTGCCTACCGCCTCGTCCTCTCCGCCGACGCCCTCATCGAGGACCGACAGCCCGGCTTTCTTGCCGACCGCAGCCTCGGCTACGCCGCTCTCCACAGTGAAAAGCCCTCCCTCGTCTATACCTCCATCACAGGCTTCGGCCAGAGCGGCCCCCACGCCGGATACGCCTACAGCGACATCGTCGGCCAGGCCATGGGCGGGCTCATGACCCTCGCCGGCGAACCGGCCGATCCCCCCAACCTCGTCTACGGCCACCAGGCCGACGTCTCCGCCAGCATTCAGGCCGCGCAGGGCACCCTCATCGCGCTCCTCCACGCCGAAGCCACTGGCTTCGGCCAGCACGTCGACGTCTCCGCCCAGGAAGCCGTCTCGATCAGCCAGGAAACGGCGATGCAAACCTGGGACCTGCAGAAGCGCAACCGCGTCCGCACCGGCGAGCGCGGCATGCTCCCCGTCTCTCTGCCGGGCGTCGGCGTCTACCCCGCCCGCGGCGGCTACGTCAGCCTCTTCGTCCTTGCCCCCGGCGGCGCCGACTTCCCCGAGCTCGTCAACTGGATGCGCGAACGGGGCATGGCCGAAGACCTCGACGAACCGCCGTATGCCGACCTCTGCAACGCCCTCACCATGGCGATGCTCACCCAGGCCCTCGGCGACCCTTCGAAACTGGAGGATCTCGCCCCCGCCCTGGCTCACGTCAACGCCGGGCTTGGCCGCTTCTTCGCCTCACTCACGCCGACGGAGGCCTACGAAGAAGGCCAGGGTCGCCGCCTGCTCGTCGGTATCGTCTCTACTCCCCAGGACCTTGGCCAGAACACGCAGCTCCGTGCCCGCCACTGGTTCAAGCAACTCTCTTTTGACTACCTCAACGCGACCGTCGAGTTCCCCGGCCCACCCTATCGCCTCTCCGAGACACCAGCCCTCATCGCCCGCCCGCCACGTCTTGGCGAGCACACCGCCGAGGTCCTCGCCGCCCTCCCATGACGCGTGACCGGCCCGCTCCGCCCACGCTAGCATGAGCCCGGGCCGGGCAACCCCCGGCGGAGGTCGCTTTGTCCACTCGCCCCCTCGCCGGTCTCCGCGTCGCCGACTTCTCCTGGTTCGGCGCCGGGCCCATCGGCGCCCAGACGCTCGGCACTTTCGGCGCCGAGGTCGTTCGCGTCGAATCGGAAACACGCGTCGACTCCCTCCGCGTCGTCCAGCCGTTCGCCCTCGAGCCCGACGGCAGTTACAAGACCGGCTATAACGTCTCCGGCTACTTCAACAACTACAACGCCGCCAAATTCTCCCTCCAGCTCAACCTCAACCTGCCCCGCGGTCAGCAGCTCGCCTACCGCCTTATCGAACGCTCCGACGTCTTCATCACCAACTTCACCCCGCGCGTGATCGAGAAGTGGAACCTGCGCTACGAGCAGATCGCCGCCGTCAACCCCCGCGTCGTCGCCGCCTACGCCCCCATGCAGGGCCTGGTCGGCCCTCACCGCGACTTCCTCGGCTTCGGCGCCGTCCTCACCCCCGTGACGGGCATCTCCCACATGTCTGGCTTCCCCGACCGGCCCCCCGTCGGCGTCGGCACCAACTACCCGGACTACGTCGTCAACCCGGGCCACACCGTGACGGCTATCCTCGCCGCCCTCCGCTACCGCAACCGCACCGGCAAAGGCCAGCTCATCGAGCTCCCTCAGATCGAGTCCGTCGTCAACGTCCTCGGCACCGCTGTCCTCGACTACCTGGCCAACGGCGCCAACCCCGGTCGCGGCGGCAACCGCAGCTCGGTCGCCGCCCCCCACGGCGTCTACCGCTGTCAGGACGACCCCTCCTCCGTCAACTCGCCCGACCGCTGGCTCGCCGTCGCCTGCCCCGGCGACGCCGAATGGGCGGCCCTCTGCGAGGCGCTTGGCCATCCCGAGGCCGTCTCCGATCCGCGCTTCGCCACCTTCGCCGACCGCAAGGCGAACGAGGACGCCCTCGACGCCCTCGTCGGCCAGTGGACAGCTCCGCTCCGCGCCGAAGACGCCATGACCGCACTTCAGGCGCACGGCGTCCCCGCCGGCGTCGTCCAAAACGCCCAGGACCTCCTCGATCGCGACCCACACATGCGCGCCCGCGGCTACTACCGCTACCTCGACCACCCCGAGACCGGCCGCGCCGCGTACGACGGTCCCGCCTTTGTCCTCAGCGAGACGCCGGGCGAGCTCACCGCCCCCGCCCCCCTCCTCGGCCAGCACACCATGGAGGTTTGCGAGCGCATCCTCGGTCTCTCGACCGACGAGGTTGCTGACCTCCTCGCCGAAGGCGTCCTGCTCTGACCCCTCTCTGGCCGGGCTGATTCCGGCATGCTCACGGGCTATACTTGAACGAGGGAAACCCCCGGGCTGCGGGCCCGGTCCCTTCTGGAGGGAAGCCGCCTGTGGCCTGGATCCTGGTCCTCCTCGCCGGCGGCCTCGAAGTCGGTTTCGCCCTCTGCCTCAAGGGTGCCGACGGCTTCACGCGCTTTTGGCCCTCGGTCGGCGCCATGGCCTTCGGCGGCGCCAGCTTCCTCATGCTCACGCTCGCCCTCAAGTCCCTCCCCGTGGGCACCGCCTATGCCGTCTGGACGGGGCTCGGCGCCGCCGGCACCGTGACCGTCGGCATCATCGCCCTCGGCGAACCCTCCTCCGCCGGCCGCGTCGTCTCCATCGTCCTCGTCCTCTTCGGGATCGTCGGACTCAAGCTCTACGAGCACTGACGGCGCCGCGCCGGCAGCCTGTGGTACGATGAGCCCCACGCCACGGGGGAGGCTGCACGCCCATGGGCGCCATCATCGCCATCATCGTCGTCGTCGTTGTCGTGCTCCTCATCGTCTTCTTCCTCTGGGGCACCTATAACGGCCTCGTGCGCTCCCGCATCCGCGTCAAGGAAGCCTGGGCCGGTATCGACGTCCAGCTCAAGCGCCGCTCCAGCCTCATCCCCAACCTCGTCGAGACCGTCAAAGGCTACGCCGCCCACGAGAAAGAAGTCCTCGAAAACGTCACTCGCGCCCGCGCCATGCTCGACAACGCCCAGGGCGCCAAACAGGCCGCCCAGGCAGACAACATCCTCACCGGCGCCCTCCGCTCCCTCTTTGCCGTGGTCGAGAACTACCCCAACCTCAAGGCCAACGAGAACTTCCTCGAATTGCAGCGGGAGCTGACCGACACCGAGGACAAGATCGCCTACTCCCGGCAGTTCTATAACACCAACGTCGGCAACTATAACGAGAAGATCGCCGTCTTCCCCAACGTCTTCCTGGCGAACATGTTCGGCTTCCAGCCCGCCGAGTTCTACGAAGCCGAAGAGGAAGCGCGCCAGGACGTCAAGGTCAGCTTCTCCACGACCTGACCACCGCCGGCCCGCGCCACCCCTACCGCTCGCTGAAGGGAAAGCCGTTCGCCCGCGCCAGGGCCGCCACCTGCGCCGCCGCTTCCTCCGCCTGCCGAATCATTTCCTGAGGATAGCCGTACCTCTCCCGGTGAACCGCGAACTCGTCGGCGTCGAGCAGCTCGACGCAGCCGTCCGGCCGCACCGCCACGTCCAGGTCGAGGTCCACATAGCTCAGCTCGCATCCCGCCAGCCGCGGCGGCGTCGTCACATTGCAGTACCAGAGCGCGAGCTCGCACCCTGGTCGCGACAGCCGGAAGACGTTGTACCAGCGGTCCCTCCAGAAGTAGACCCGGCTGTCGTAGGGCGACCGGAACTCCCCGCGGCTCGTGTGGATCGGCGTGCGCGCCCGATACTCCGTCACCAGCAGCGTCCCGTCGTCCGACACGACACGGAACGGCTGCACCCAGTGGTCTTTGCCGTCGTACTTGGTCGCCCGCAGGAGAATCGTCATCCCCGGGCGTGCATGCTCCTCGCGGCCCTCGTCCATCCCCCGATCTTACACACGCCGCCCACCAGGGCGCCCCCCGCTTACGTGAAGTTCGCCCAAAAAGCGTTCAGCTTCGCCACACTAGTTATTGACGAGCACAAGCCCCAGCACCAGCCCGACCACGATTGCGGCCGTCCCGAGAAAGCCCGCCAAAGCCACCTGCGCCGTGCTGAAGCGCTCCTTGATCTCGTGGTGCATCGGCGCGGCGTCCGGGTCCGTCGTTTCCGCCATCTCTGCGGCCTCCCAGGCTCATTCGAACTCAGGCCATTGTCCGGCGCATGCGCCCTTCACGCATCTCCCGCTACGCTGTCCTCGTGACCACCCCCGGCCGCCGCTGGCGCCACCTCACGACGAAGACCGTCACCGTCCCCGCCAGCCTCCAACGCGCCTGCGCCGAGTTCAACAGCGGCCGCTTCTTCGAATGCCACGAGACCCTCGAAGAGGTTTGGCAGGAGGAGACCGGCCCCGTCCGCGACCTCTACAAGGGCCTCATCCAGGTTGCCGCCGCCTACGTCCACGTCTCTCGCGGCAACGCCACTGGCGCCCTCCGCCTCTTCGCCACCGCCCTCGCCTACCTGCGTCCTTACCGCCCGGCCGGCGCCATGGGCTTCGCCGTCGAAGCGATCTGCACCGTCTGCGAACAGGCACGCACGACCGTCGCCGCCTTCGGCCCCGGCCGCCATGCCGACCTCGACGTGACATCCGTCCCCCTCCCCACCTATCGCTGCGACGCAGCGCTTCTCTCCACCGAAGCCCGCCGCTGGTCGGCCTGGGGCTTCGACGCCGAAGGCAACGCCCGCGAGATGGAGATCACGGTAATCGACTGAGGTGGGCACACGCCCCGGCCGCTCGCTACCCGCCCGAAGTCGCCTCGCCTTCCTCAGTCACACCCTCGGGCGCTTCCCCATGGGGGTTCCTGTAACGGAAATACGCCCAGGTTCCCACCGTGACCGCGACGTAGACCGCAAACACCCCGATCGCCCCGACCGCCCGCGTGTGCTGCAGCCCGTTGAAGTACGCCTCCTCCCGGTTGAACAGAATCTGCCAGAAGAGGAACGCCGTTACCCCGAAAATTCCCGCCCAGATCACCCGGTTCCATTCCCACAGCCGCTTCCCGTCCATGAATTGCAGCGGCACCATCGTGCAGAACAGGCCCTCCAACCCGACGACGAAGACCGCCACCGCCATCGACTCCGGTAGCGCCGACCAGACGCCGTCGTGCGCCGTGCTGAAGTCCCGCAACGGCACCACCAGCAGCCAGGCGCCGATGCTGGCCGCCAGCAGGGCAAGCGCCGGCAGCACCAGCACCCTCCCCGACTCCCTTTCGCTAAAGGTGGCCGGCTGGAGCAACACGCTCGAAGCGATAAACCCGAACACGATCCCCGGCTGGAAGTCCACCGCCCGGCAAAGCGCCACCGACAACACCGCAATCCCGATCGAGGCCGGGTAGAGCCGCACCCCCGCGTTGACGCGGAACGTGCGCCGCGTCATCAACGCTTCGCCTCCTTCGTACAGGTAGGTCACCAGCCCACCGCTCGCCACCAGGCTCAGGAAGAGCACAATGCTCCGCTGGTTCCAGCCGAAGCCCGGCTCCAGGAAGCCGTAGATGAACCCCGTCAGCAGCAGCACCACCGCCGGGCCCACCACCCGGTCCATCCACGCCCGTCCCGCACTGACCGCCACCCACCCCGCGCCGACGAACCCGAACGCTCCCACCAGCCCGCCCAAATACTTCGTCGTCATGGCGTGGACTGCATGGCGGTTCTCGTCGATCGCCGTGTTGAACAGCGCCGAGCTGAGCAACAGCGCGAGCACGACGACCGCCGTCAGCGCAATGTTCGTGCTCACTGCCGCCGGCCGCGTGAAGACGCTGGTGATGGACGGCACCCCCGCGAAGATCTTTGGTCGCGCCTCGTTCGTTGCCTCAGGCGTCGATGTTGGCGGCGTCGGCGTTGCGGTCGCCTGGGGGGCTGCCGTCGGCGTTGCTGTCGCTGTCGGTGTGCTTGTCGCTTGCGGCGTGGGCGTGGGCGTCGGCGTCTCGGTCGGGGTGGGCGTGGGTGTCGCCGGCGCCTGTGCCTGCCGCACCACGCGCAGGATAGCCTGTGTGCTCAGCTGGCCGCAGGTGAACGCCACCGTTACTCCCCCGGCGGTCCCCCCCACCTGCAGGCGCACGTCCGCCGCACCCGCGCCGTCGGTCCGGAACGCTGTGTCCAGCAGCTCCGTTCCGCCGCCCGGCTGGCCGTCGAGCCGGGCCGACCCCTCTACGCTCGGCGCAGGCGCGCCGTCGCTCCCCAGTACCACCACGTGGAATGTGACCACCCTGCCTGGCGGCGGCGCGGAGCTGTCCGGCGTCGCCGTGCACGATCCAACGGGTGCGGGGTACTGCGCCGAAACAACCCCCCGAGCGACCACGCCGACCGTCGCCACCGTCGCCAGGCAGACCGCGAACAGCATGAGCAGGCGGCGCCGGCCTTCCGGCCACCAGTGCCGCCCTCCTTCGCCGCGTTCTTCCCGCACACGCGTCTCCCCGTGAGCCTGACTGGATGCGCGCGAACCGCCTTCGCTGTCGTGCGATCGCTCGCGGAATTAGCCGCGCCAATCACCGAAAGTTTTGTGTGGCGAACTATACCCGTTCGCCGAGCGCCGACAAGGCCCTCTCCTGCCCTCCTGGTGGACATGCCCGCTCGCGTGGTCAGGTCTCCTCTGGTTGCCAGTGCAGCTCGAAGATGCGAACCGGGTCGTCGAAGCCGTGCAGCACGGTCTCCCCCCGATCCGCGAACAGGAACCCCTTCCCCGCGGCTAGCTCGCGCACCACCAGCGAAGCAAGGATCTCGCCGCCGCGCGCTTGCCCCGCGATCCGCGCTGCAGCGATCACCGCCATCCCGAAGATGTCGTCCTCCTCGATGATGGGTTCGCCGGCGTTCAGCCCCACACGCACGCGCAGCGGCTCCTGGGCTATCAGATTCCGGTGATGGAAGGCGCGCTGCAGCTCTGCCGCGCACTGCAGCGCGTTGAACGTCGAACCAAACGAAGCGAGAAACCCGTCCCCCATCGTTTTGATCTCGGTCCCGCGGTAGGTGCGCAGCGCGTCCCGAATGATCCGCTCATGCTCCCGCAGCAGTGCCCGACCCGCCACGTCGCCCAGCCGGCCCATCATCGCCGTGTGCTCTTCTACGTCGGTGAACAGCACCGTGCAGAGCTGCTCCGTCGTCGGCCGCTCCCGCCCCGGCGCCTCCAGCCGCTCGATGGTGTCTCTGCTTAGCCGCAGGGCGTGTCGCTCCTCGAGCACCTTCCGTCGGAACTTGAGGTGGATTCCCCCGCTGTCGCTATGCGACACGTCGTCCGCACTCAGCCAGTAGTCCCGCCGCCGCGGCACGTCGACGAGAAAAAAGAGCCCGCTCGGGCTGACGTCCTTCACCCTCCCAAGCGGCTTGCCGTCCTCGGTGATGATCGGCCGTCCGGGCTCGAGCCCCGCCGACCGCGTGGTCGTCGTGAAACTCATACTGTCCCCCGCTGCTGCCACAGGCAGGTTCCGTCGCCACTCTAGAGGATCTCTCCCGACCCTGCCAGCCTTTCGCTTCACACACGCAATCGGGATTAGCCCGCATTTTCCGTCCTTTCGTGGCTCCCCGCCTGCTTTGCCCGCCCGGAGAACCGGCGTCCAGGAAATCGGTTCCATTGACAAGGTTGTAGGAAGTTGCTTCACTCCGGATAGGATTTGCTACTCCGAACTGCATCCGTA
The DNA here is from genome assembly GCA_020847765.1 of Dehalococcoidia bacterium. Taxonomy (GTDB): domain Bacteria; phylum Chloroflexota; class Dehalococcoidia; order Tepidiformales; family Tepidiformaceae; genus JADLBJ01. Next base: position 7,932 of record JADLBJ010000079.1, on the reverse strand, counting down.
AGGAGAGGCTATGACCGCCGAAACGCCCGCCGCCGCCCGTCCCTTCTACCGTGCCATCGGCCCGACCGAGGTGCGCCGGGACCCACCGAAGCGCTGGCTCCCCGTGGGCGAGCGCCCCGACTGGCGCGAGAAAGGGATCGACATGCCGTCTATCCTCTTGCGCGACCCAGAGAAGCTGCCGATCAAGATCCTTCTGCATTCGATGTACGGCGGGGAGATGGGCGGCGCCGAAGTCTTCGGCCGCCGCTATGTCTTCGCCACGAAAGAGGGCGTCGAGCAGCTTCCGTGGGAGCTGGCGCTGGTCAACGCGCGGCTCACGTGGGACGAGTGTCGCCACACGGAGATCATCCTCGAGAACATGAAGAAGTATGGCGTCACCCTGGGTGAGCTTGCCGACGGGTACGTGGCTGAAGGCCTCCCGATGGGCCGGAGCGCGACTGCCGGCCAGGAGCTCGCTCGCGGGGGCGACACGGGCAACACCGCCAATGAGCCGGACATGATCAACTCCATGGCTGCTGTTCATAACGGCGGCGAGGGCCTGGCGATGAACCTTTTCACAGCGCTGATCGACATGGGCCGCAACATCGGCGACCCCGAGTTCGAGCGTGCCTTCGACTTCAACCATGCCGACGAGATCATGCACGTCGGCGTCGGCACGTACTGGGTGCCGCGTCTGACTGAGGGGAACGTCGAGAAACGGCGGGAGGCGATGAAGGCGCAGCAGGCCTTCGAAGACCTGATCATGGCGCTGAACATGGGCGACGAAGTCGTTGCTCCACAGGAGTTCGCGCTCTAGCCGGGGACAGTGAGGGGGAGGGGCGGGTGCGGCTGCGGAGGCGCCCCTCCAGGAGGAAGACGATGGCGAAACGATGGCGCCCGCCGTTCAACTTCCGGCGCTATTGCGGCGACGCTGCGACCGACCTTGTGCATGACCTCGTATGCGAGAAGCCGGAGTGCGCGGTGGGAGTGATTCCCGACGAGAACATCACAATGTGGAACGCGCCAGAGGAGGTGGAGGCGGCGCTTGCTGCCGGGCCCTGGCAGCGTTGCGAGCATTGCCAAGACACCCCCCTCTATTTCACGCCGCGCGAGGACCTCTCGGCGGTCAACCGCAAAGCCTAGTACGAGGAAGCACGATGCCCGAACTCTGGTTCCCCACCCGTAAGCTCGGTGGGCTTTTCTCCGTCGACGAATGTGCCCGCCGGCTCTCGGCCTATCGATACGCCGAGATCGAGGGCATGCGTGCTCTCCTGAACTGGATCGTCACCCAGCCCGCGGTCCACCAGAAGGTCGAGTTCGGGCCACACGCCTACCACGACGCTCAACACGCCGACGCGCTGGGCAAGCGATTGCCGGAGCTGCGCGTCACGGAAGGGGCCGAGGGCCCATATCCGCTAATGACCTCTCCCCGGGCCGACCCGCCGAATGCCGAGTTCGAGCGCTTCATGACGACCCTGCAGGACCAGGAGGACCCGCTCTTGCGCGTGGTGGGGATGTACGGGGTGCTGAAGCCGCACCTCGCCACGCATTACCTCTACCATATGCGCGCCACCGACCAGGTGGTCGACGCGCCCACAGTGCGCATCCTGCGCTTCATGCTGATCGACGAAGAGGAGCACATCCAGTGGGGGCGCGCGCAGATCGAAGAGATGGCCTGCACGCCGACGAGCCGGCGGCTGGCCAACGAGTGGCGAACGCACCTGGAAGATCTCCTCGTTCGCGCCGGCGGTGTATCCGGGGAGCGCGTACCTGATGAGGGCTAGGCGCCACCGCGAGCAGGCGTTCGGAGAGTTGGCATGACGTACGTGATCGACGCGCGGGTGTGCATCAACTGTGGCTACTGCCGTCGCGTCTGCCCGACGCAGACGATCCATTACTTCGACACGGCGGACTTTCAGCACACGATCGCGCCGGAGGAGTGCGTCGACTGCAACGCCTGCGTGCCGGTTTGTCCCGTCAACTGCATCAGTTACGACGCCGCGCGGGTGCTCGAAGGGGAGGCGCTGGACGCGGCGCTGGAGAAGGCCCGGGCCTGGGCGAAGAGGTGGCGCAACGACGAGCTCCTGGCCGAGCTGGCGCCACGGGCTCGATTCCGGCGTTCCGTGGCGCCGCGGCGCCGAACGCACGCCGCCGGCGGCTGAGGTGGCTCTCCGCATCGAAGCGGGCTGCATCAACTGCGGCAACTGCCGCCACGTCTGCCCGACCGCCGCCATTCGCTACTTCGACACGGCGGATCTCCAGCACAGGATCGAGCCGGCGGCCTGCATCGACTGCGGCCTCTGCGTAGACGCTTGTCCGGTAGAAGTGATCGTCCCCGACACCGACTATGTGCACGACGCGGCCGTGCTGGCCGGAGCGAAGGCGCTGGCGGCTCGCACATGGCGGACGCGGGGCCCGCAGATCCAGGCGGTCCTCAGGGTCATGCGCCAGCGGAACGCCCGCTGGGCGAATGAGCGCGACGACCGTCGCGCCAATCCCGAACGTTACGCGACAGGCCAGCGGCTGCCCTGAGGGACGCGCATCGGATCTGAACGTTTCGCGCACGGCCGGCGCAGCTTCAGGCGAGGAGCGACGCGATGTCGGGGCCGCCGGAAGTCGCCACGATCCCTCGTGCTTCGAGCGCGGCCACGGCGGCCGGGTCGAGGGCCAGGAGGTCATGAAGGACGGGCCCGGTGTCGGCGCCCATGTCCGGCGGTGGTCCCTGGATGCCACTGTCGCTGCGTGACAGGCGGATCGGCGTGTTGGCGAGGCGGATCGTGCCGGCCCGGGGATGGCTGACGTCCTGGAACATGCCGCGAGCCTGGAGCTGGGGGTCGGTCGCCGCCTGGGCGATCCCGTTGACCGGACCGCAGGGGATACCGAGCGCCTCGAGCTCGGTGAGCCACTCGCCTGCTGTCTTCGTGCGGAAAGCGGCAGAGAGCAGCGGCTCGAGGGCAGCGTGGTTCGCCGTCCTCTTCGGTCCGGTCGTGAAGCGCTCGTCGTCGATCAGGTCGACCAGCCCGAGCGCGCCGCAGAGGAGGTGCCACTGGTTCTCTTCACCGAAGGCGAGGGCGATCACGAGGTGGCCGTCGGCCGTGGGGAAGGCTTGAAAGGGTGCAGCGCTGGGGTGGCGCGTCCCGAGCGGTTCGGGCGGGTGGCCGGTGACGAAGTAGCGCATGAAGGCGTTTTCGAGCACCGCGACCTGGCAGTCGAGCATGCTGACGTCGATCGCCTGGCCGAGGCCGCTGCGTTCGCGTTCGTGCAGTGCGGCGAGGATGGCGACGGCGGTGAAAAGCCCAGCCGAGATGTCACCGTAGGAGGCGCCGGGCCGGACGGGTGGTCCGCCGGGCTCGCCCGTGATCGACATAATGCCACCCATCGCCTGGACGATGACGTCGAGTGCGGGCCGGTCGCGGTAGGGGCCGGTCTGGCCGAAGCCGGAGGTGCTGGCGAAGACGACGCGGGGGTTGCGCCTGCGCACCGCCTCGTAACCGATCCCCAGGCGGTCCATCGTGCCCGGCGTGAAGTTCTCCATGACGACGTCGGCCCTCTCGGTGAGCCGCAGAAAGAGGTCGCGCCCCTCGGCCTTGCGGAGGTCGATGGCAACGGAGCGTTTGCCCCGGTTTACGCTGAAGAAGTAGCCGCTCCAGCCGTTCTGGTACGGACCCGAGGTGCGGGCGACGTCGCCGTATGGTGGCCGTTCGACCTTGATGACCTCGGCCCCCAGATCGCAGAGGACCATGGAGGCGAACGGACCGGAGAGGATCCATGTCAGGTCGAGAACGACAACGTCTTCGAGTGGGCCCGGCATGGTGGTGCCTCCCGGCGGCGAGCGTCCGGGCGTGCTGCCCGGCAGGGTGATCTTGACCGCTCGCGGGGGCGCAGGCGAGTCTCCGCCGCTGGCGCATGCCGGGCGCTCGCCCGGCATGTAGAGTGCGCGCATCGTCTGGATTGGAGGTGCGTATGCGCACGCTCGTCCTCGGCGGGAACCGGTACATCGGCCGCCATCTCGTAGAAGAGCTCGTGAGGGGCGGACATGAGGTGACCGTCTTCAACAGCCACGAGTCGCCGCTCCCACCCGGCGTGCGCCGGATCCATGGCGACCGCCGCGTCCCGGGTGTGATCGAGGCTGTGCTCGGGCCGGTGCGCGACGAGTTCGACGCAATCTACGACAACACCTCCTACCAGCTGCCTGACGTAGAGCCGCTCGTCGAGATCTTTCGCGGCCGCGTGCGGCAGTACTTCTTCACCAGCTCGACGGCCGTCTACCTCTGGTCGGACGTTCAGCCCATCGCCGAGGAGTCGTCTGTTTCCGACGAGGACGCCGTCAATCCCTCGCGGGCCTACGGAGCCGGGAAGGTGCGCTGCGAGCGCTTCCTGCGCACGGAGTACGAGCGATCGGGCCTCGCCACGACGAGCTTCCGCGTCGGGCACACTATGGGTCCGCACAGCCCGCTGGCTTCGCGCGAGCCCGTCTTCTTCGCACGGTTGGAACAAGGCCGGCCGATCCTCATGCCCGGGGACGGGCTCGCCGCACTCCATCTGGTCCACGTCGACGACGTTGCCGCTGCTCTCGCGGCGGCACTCGGCAAGGAGGCGACCGCCGGGCAGGTCTACAATGTCGCCGGACCGGAGTTCACGAGCGTGGCCGGATACATGCGGCTGATGGCGCGCGTCGTCGGGGTCGAGCCGAAGCTCGTGACGATCCCGCGCGAGAAGGCGAAGGAATACCGGCCGCCGCTGGTCCATTGGGCCGAGTGGTACCGTGGCGGTGCCGTTTTCTCGATCGACAAGACGAGACGAGACCTGGCCTGGGAGCCACGCTTCGGGCTGGAAGAGGGCCTGGCGGACGCGTACCGCTGGTTCTGCGCGGAGGGGCGCGGCTGGTACGAGTTCGATTTCTCGATTGACGATGCGATTCTCGCTACACTTTAGGGGCGCCGCGACAAAGCGCGTGGGATCACGGTCGGGGAGTGACGAAAGTCATGTTCTCGGTGCCGCCCCGGGCCCAGTCTGCCGGCAGACGGCCGGGCGGCCCGATTCACCCCCGGATTTTCCGGAGAAGGAGACAATCGGATGGCAGTACGGCCGCCCAAACCGGACTTCATGACCGACGAGGCGTGGGAAGCGCTCATGGCGGGTCGTGAGGCGGGTCGCATTCGCGCGTCTGGCAAAGCCCATGCGGAGGCGTACGCCCAATCGGGGGGCGGGGAGGGGCTGACCGAGACGCTGGGCGGGCCCACGCTGCTGATCACGACGACCGGGCGCAAGTCCGGCAACCAGGTTGTCTCCCCGATCAATTACGTGCAGGACGGCGAGAATGTCTACGTGGTCGGCTCGCTGGCCGGGCTCGAGGAGCATCCCCACTGGGCGCTGAACCTGACCAAGGATCCGAACGCCTGGGTTCAGCTTGGCACGAAGAAATGGGCGGTGAGCGCCCGGCTGATTACGGGCGACGAGCGGACGCAACTCTGGCCGCGGCTGGTGTCCCACTTCCCCCTGTGGGGTCATTTCCAGCAATACAGCGACCGGGAATTCAAGGTGTTCGTCCTCTCTCCCAGGGCGGAGTGACCCGCTCTATGGTGGCCCCGAGCGCCTCGGGGCCGCCATAGAGTAATGTGCCTCTCAGGCGCCAGACCGAGCTGCCCGACGACAGGAGTGCTTTGCTGTGACCGAGACGACCGACGACCGACTTGCCCGCGGCCGCCAGATAGCTGCCCAGCTCTTCAAGCCCCCCTCGCCGGCACTGAGCTTCAAGTACCCGCCGGAGATCGTCGCGGACTGGGGGCAGCTTTCTGTTGCCACTGTCTTCGGCGACGTGTGGAGCCGGCCGGGCCTGGATTTGAAGCAGCGCAGCATGCTCAACATCGCCGCGCTCACGGTGCTCAACAAGCCCGAGCAACTGCGGGCGTACATCATCGGTGCGCTCAACGTCGGTGTGACGCGTGCGGAGGTGTGCGAGGTCATCCTCCAGATGGCTATCTACGCGGGCTTCCCGACGGCCATCCAGGGGTTCGCGATCGCTGCTCAGGTGTTCGAAGAAGTCGACGCTGTCCGCAAAGAGGCCACGAGCAGCTAGCTCGTCCTTCCCCGGGGCTGACAGCTACGTGGCCGCCGGTGGCGTCATCGCGCGGACGTAGGTGCCCATGTCGAAGTAGTCGCGCCAGGCGCGGATCTTCTCGCCCTCGATCTCGAACACGCCGACGAGCGGGAGGTCGACGTGGCGACCGGCCGCGTCCGTGCGATCAACGCGCTCGGCAAAGACCAGGTTCCGCTCGCTGGCCAGGTTGACGATCTCCCAGGTCGTGCGCTGCCAGCCGCGCAGGAAGCCGTCGATGGTCTTGCGCACGGCGGTGCTGCCCCTCGCGGGCGGGCCGGGCATGTTGTGGTAGACGGCGTCGTCGGTGAAAAAGGTCATGAGCTCGTCGGTGTCGAGCCGCGACCAGGCGGCGCAAAATTCGCGCACCACTTCGCTCGGCGTCCGGGGCATGTCGTCGTCCTCCTGCTGTGCGGCTGTTCCGGGTGCGCCGCCGGTCGGAGCGCGAGATTGTGGCTCGGCCGACCGGCGGCGGTCGTTCTCAGCGTTTGGTTGTTTCGAGGTCGGTGATGTCCTTAGAGACGTCGTAGATCCACTTCTTCTGCGATTCGCTCCATTGCTGCACCCACATGTACTCGATGGGCTTGTGATCAGTGGGCGTGACGATAGTGGGCCTGAGGAGAAGATCGCTCTTCCATTGCCCCTGGAAGGCGACTTTTTCAAGAGCGTATTCCATGGAGGCCCGGTTCAGGTTCTTGCCCGTGACTTTCAGGAGTTGCTCCAGTGTCTGACCGGCCATGATGCCGTAGTAGGTGTAGAAGTCATTGGCGTCAAGGCCTTTATCCTTCGCCCACTGGCTCCACTTCTGGATGGCCGGGTCGGGGTCGCTGGGGTCCTTGATGTAGGCGGAGGTGTACACGCCGTCGAGAGCGCCCTCGGCCAGCTTGGCGGAGGCGGCAGCGATGCCCACGAATGAGCTAATCCAGACTGGGCTCTTGCCTTGGGCCTTGGTGTTCTTGAGGGCGGAGGCGAACTGCGTCGGCGTCGAGAAGACGAAGACGACCTCGGCGCCCTGACTGACGGCCTTGGTCGCCTGGGCATTCCAGTCGGGGGCGTTGGCCTCGTAGGTTTCTTCGTCGACGACCTGAAGGTCTGTGCCGAGGCCCTTCTTGACGCCGTCGCGGCCCTGCTTCCCGAAGTCGTCGTTCTGGTAGACGATGGCGACTTTCTTGCCCTTGAACTTCTGGGCGGCGAACTTGCCGAGGACGGTGCCCTCCGTAAGGTAGTCGGGTTGGAGGCCGATGACGAGGTTGCCCTGGTCGGCCCAGCGAGCGTCGCCGGAACCGAGGAAGTAGCTCGGCGTCGCAGACGCCTTCACGTCCGGGAGGACGGCCATGCCGCCGGGAGTGCCGAGGCCGTTGAAGAGCATGAAGACGCGGTCCTGTTCGATGAGCTTCTTGACCACGTTCTTGGTGTTCGTCGGGTTGTAGCCGTCGTCTTCGAGGATGAAGTTGATCTTGCGGCCGTTGACGCCGCCGTTCTTGTTCAGGTCGTCGAAATAGGCCGAGGTGGCCTTGCCGACGGCGAAGTAGACGGCCGCGGGGCCGGTCTTGGCGATGTAGCCACCGATCTTGATCTCGGTGTCGGTTACTCCCGTCGTGTCGCCCTTGATGGTGGCGAGTTTCGAGGCGGCGTCCGGCGTCGGCGACGCCGCCGCGGTCGTGGCGGTGGTCGCGCTCGTCGCGGCGGTGGTGCTCGCCGTGGTCGGCACGGGGGTGGGCGTTGTGTCGTCGTCGTCGCCGCAGCCGGCGGCAAAGAGCCCCGCAAACGCGGCGGCGGCAACCACGAGGAGCGCCGCTCTGGTTCGATACCGTGTCATCGATTCGTCCCTTCCCTGTTCTTGTCATGTCGTCGCT
>JADLBJ010000078.1 GCA_020847765.1 Dehalococcoidia bacterium | reverse complement strand
GGCAGGGCGCGAACGCTCGCTGCCGGCCGCGTCTGCTCCTCCGACCCTCCGTCTGCTCGCCGGTAACGAAGGGCGCCGCTCGGGCAGCGCTCGATCACACGCGCGATCGCCTCCGCGCTCGCGTTTTCCGGCGTCACCCAGGGTCGCTTTCTCACGTCGAAGACCGCCGGCAGCCCCTGAAGGCAATGCGCCGAATGGATGCAGAGACCCGGTTCGAAGGTCACCTCGATGGCGTCGGTCGCGTACTGCTTCACTTTCCGGGGCATCTCATGCACCTCCTTCCTCGCCTCCAGTATGGCGTGTCAAGGGCGAAGATCGCCCGTCGGCCGGGAAAGCACGCTACGGCCGACCAGCAGAGCCGAAGCCGGGGCCATGCTAAGGTGGCCCCACGGACCGTCGACGCGGGCGGACGCGAGGAGGGAGATGCTCGAGACGGCGGAGCGCGCGCCGGCCCCGGGAGCCGGCCGGCGGCGGTGGCAGCAGCGCTTGCCCCGCGACCGCGCTTTCGCCGTCGCCCTCGCCTGCGCCGTCCTCCTCGGCGTCGGCGTCCGCGCCTACCATGTCCTCCGCTGGGACTTCCCCCTCAACGACGGCGGGCTCTTCTACCAGATGGCCCGCGACCTTCAGGACAACGGCTACCGCCTCCCCCCGGACACCACCTACAACGGCGCGAACATCCCCTTCGGCTATCCGCCCCTCGGCATGTACGTCGCCGCTGCCGTCGCCGACGCCACGCCTTTCGGCCTCCTCACCCTGTTTCGCATCCTGCCGCTGCTCGCCACCGCGGCCACAGTGGGCGCCTTCGCGCTGCTCGCGCGCCGGCTGGTGCCCTCCCGCGCGGCGTTGCTCGCCGCCACCCTCGCCTTCGCCTTCGTGCCGCGCAGCTTCGACTGGTTGCTCATGGGCGGCGGTGTCACCCGCTCTTTCGGCCTGCTCTTCGCCCTCCTCGCCCTGCACGAGGGGCACCGCATGTTCACCGAGCGCCGCGTTCGCTTCGCCGCCTCCACCGCCTTGCTCAGTGCGCTGACCGTCCTCAGCCACCTGGAGACGGGCTGGTTCCTGGCCTGCAGCATGGCCCTGCTCTTCCTCTGCTTCGGGCGGAGCCGGCGCGCCATGCTCCTTGCCGCCGTTGCCGGCGTCGCTGTCGTCGCCCTGACCGCACCCTGGTGGGCGACCGTCCTCGCCCATGACGGACTCGACACCTTCCGCGACGCCAATGCGTCCGGGGGATCGGCATTCTCCGACCCCGGGGTGCGCGGCTACGTCTTCGTCTCTCTTGGCCGCTTCGTCTCCACGAGCGAGCCCTGGTTCCCCCTGATCGGCACGCTGGGGCTCCTGGGCGCGCTCGCCTCCCTCGTGACCCGCCGGCTCTTCCTGCCCGCCTGGTGGGCGCTCACCATCGTGCTCGACCCGCGCGCCTTCCCGACGTTCACCACGGTACCCGTGGCGGTGCTGGCGGGCGTGGGCATCGTGGAGGTGATCGTCCCGGCCCTGCAGCGGCTGCGATCCGCAGTGCCCGCGCCCTCAGGCAACGGCGCACACGACATTGGTCGCCCAGCAGCCCCGGCAATCTTGCGCGCACCCGCCGGCTGGGCCCTCGCCTTCTTCTTCGTCTACTCTTTCACCGGCTCACTGGTGACGAAGCCCGGCCTGGCGACTGAGAACGACCAGCTCCGGCCCGTCTCCCGCGCCGAGCGCGACCTTATGGCCTGGATCCGCGTCAACACGGCCCCCGACAGCCGCTTCCTCATCCTCCCCCGCTCCAGCTGGGAGACGGACCGCGAGGGCGAGTGGTTCCCCGTGCTCGCCGACCGGGTCAGCGTGGCCACCGTCCAAGGCTTCGAATGGACTCCCCTCTTCAACGACCAGGTCGACACCTACTACCGCGCGTTCGAGTGCGGCTTCCGCACCGTCACCTGCCTGGACGATTGGCGCGTCGACACGGGCCGCGACTTCACGCACATCTGGGTCCCGCGGGAGCGCGGCCTCCAGTGCTGCTCGACGCTCCTCGCCGCGCTGCGGCGCGACAGTCGGTTCGCGACTCTCTACGACGGCCCCGGCGGCACCGTCTTCGTCCGTACGGAAGGCCCGCAGCCGCTGCCACCCTGGCCACCGCGGGAGATCGCGGTCCGCCGCTACGAGCCGCCGCCACCGCCCGCCGCGATGGGCTCCGGCGCCGGCTCGCTCGTGAGCACGGGCACGGAGACGGCCACACGGCGACTGCCCTTCTCCGCCACGCGGTAGACGAGGCCGCGGCCGGCGGCGAGCTTCAGCTGCGCATGCAAGGCTGGCAGGCTCGCGAAGAAGAAGGTAATGACCGCCATCAGCGGCCAGACCGCAAGCTGCGCAATGGCGACCGGCAGGCCCACGTGCGCGGGGCGCGGCCCCCGCAGTCGGTACTCGATCACGATGAGGGCCAGCAGCGGAAACAGACAGAAGTAGATCAGCCCCGTCGTGATCCCCAGCGTCACGTGCAGGTCGATCGGATGCGTCACGTCTCCGCTCAAGAAGCGCAGGTTCGGCCCAGGAATGCGCACCGGCGCTGCCGTCCACCAGCCGGGCATGCCCGCCCCGCCCACGCGCGTCAGGAGCAGCGGAAGGTGCGGCCCGAGCGTGATCAGGTACCACTGCGCCATCCACAGCGCATGCACCTTCGCCACCGCGCCCGCCAGCAGGAGGCGCCGCGACAGGCCCGCCGGCGAGGCCCGGTTGAGCGACGCCCGCCACGCATAGGGCACGTCGCTCGCGCCCCAGGCGTGCCGCACGCTCTGCGCGTAGTGCGCCTTGAGCGTCTTCCAGTAGCCGTCGGTCAGCACGCAGTCGTTGCCAAGGGGCAGGAACAACGACTCCACGTGCACCCTGTCGCCCAATGTGTATGCGCACTTCAGATAGAGATGCCAGTCCTCGGGGATGACCTCCTCATCCCAATAATCCACCTCGTCCAGCATCGTCCAGCTGAGCGAGTAGCAGGACGTCGGAAAGCGCACGGAGCCGGGCATCACGAGGTTGGAGAGGCGGTTGATCCCCGAAAGGCCGTCAGGGATGCGCAGCAGTGACGGGATGTCCCAGATGTTGTTCGAATTGAAGATCGCCGGCTGCCAGAACGCCCGGTAACGGTCGGCCGAAGTGAGGAAGAGGTAATTCAGAGCCTCGAAGTGGCGCGCGTGGAAGACGGCGTCGGCGTCGCAGCTCGTCACTGTGAAGCGTTCCAGCTGCTCCCGGCCGGTGTCGATCAGGCGGAGCCACGCCTCCCGCGCCGCCCAGGCCTCGTTCGAGCCCTTGCCCGGCGTCTCGCCCGGTAGACCGGCGGGATGGTAGGTCGCGAACATCTCGCCGAAGCTGTTCCGATAGCGCATCAGCAGCCGCGCGGCCTTCGTCCGGCAGCCCGCTTCGCGCGCCTCCATGGCCAGTACGACGTAGAGGCGCCCGGCGTTCTCCTGCGCCGCCAGTGAATCGAGCGTGCGCGTCAGCCCGGACTCGCTCTCCTTAAAGTTCGGGATGATGACCAGATGGCGCGGCCAGTCCCATGCCTGTGCGCCCGGGTGCCCGACCGACCACATGCCGTAGCGCCACCGCCAGTCCACGCGCTGCCAGCGGCGGAGGCGCCACATCCCGACGAGGCAGGCGACCACTACCGCATACGAGCGGACCAGCCAGTAGGCAAAGAAGACGACGACGCCGATGGCCAGCGCCCAGGGGGCGGCATAAGGGGCCCAGGCAAGGGTCGACACCAACCCCACCGACAGCCCCAACGGCAACAGGTTCCAGAGCCGCTCTCTGAGCCGCCCCGGAGAGCTGACACTGAGGTGCAATGGGGAACGGGATTCGACGGCGGGCACGGACGGGGCCACGGCCCGGACGGACATAGAGAAGACCTCACCAAGGAGGTACTTCCTACGCCGACGAGGTTAGCTGCCGGGCTGCGGCCGGAGATAGCCGCTCCGTCTTCATCCCGCCCCGCAGCAGGACCAGGACGGACTCGCCCCGATTACTGGTTCCCCCGTTCCGCGAAAGCGGACTAGGCGCGCGACAGGTCGCTCTCCGCAGAATTGGGCCAGCCGGCCCGAGTGTCAAGCAAACAAGTGGCTCTCCAAGTTGCAAGGAACTTGCAGCTTCCCGGCGGTAACGCCCGGCTCGTCACCGCCCAGGCCGTTGCCCTCGCCGCCGCGGGCGGGCCTCACTCACCGTCTCCTTCCGGCGGAAGGATGCGCCCTTCACGGGCACCGACGCAGCCGACCGATCGCGGAGCGGCCTCAATCGGCGGCGACGAGCCCCTGCGCGCGAAGGAGAGCGCCGAGCTTGAGCAAGCCGAGGCGCAGGCGGCTGCGCACCGTCGCGGCAGGGACCTGCAGGAGCGAGCCCACCTCCTGGCTGGAGAGGCCCTGGAAGTAGACCAGCTCGATGGCCAGGCGCTGCCCTCCCGGCAGAGCCTGGAGCGCGGCCCGCACCTGCTCGGCGACCACGCCGCGGAGTGCCTCGTCGTCCGTGCGGTCGGCGGCGGACCGCTCCAGCATGCTGACAGAGGGTTCGCTCTCGGGGGCGCGGCGACGGCGGCGCCGCAGCTCGTCCAGGCAAAGGTTGCGCGTGATCGAGAGGACCCAGCTGGCCACGCCGGCCCGCGTCCGGTCGTATTGCCCGGCTCTGCGCCAGACGCGCACAAAGGTCTCCTGGACAGCCTCTTCGGCGTCCGGCTCAGCGGCGAGCATGCCCAGCGCGAAGGCGAAGCATTGCCGGTGAAGGCGATCGTAAAGGACGCCGAGGGCGGCCTCCTCCCCACCGGCAACGGCCTGCACGAGATCGACGTCCGCGGAACGGTCGTCGGACACTCTCTCCCCTGAACGACGCTGTCGGCGCGCCTGGCTACCAGCACTACAATAGCGCCATGCTGGCTCCCTCTGGCACCCCTACGCCAGAAACTCTCGAGCGCTGGCTGCGCGCCCGGGCGGGATGGGAAAGTGCCCGAGTCGTCACGCTCGCACCGGTGACGGGCGGCGCCTCTAACCTGACCTGCCGTGTGGACCTCGCCGCCGGACCCATGCCGGCGGTCGCCCTGCGCCTGCAGCGCGATCGAGGCATCTTCGAGCCGTACGACGTTCTACGTGAGGGCGAGGTCCTGCGACGGCTGCGTGCGGCCGGGTTGCCGGTGCCCGCCGTTCTCTTCAGCGAAGGCGACGCCGCGGCGCTGGGTGCGCCTTTTCTCGTCCTCGCCTGGATAGACGCACCGCACATGGGTGAGGCGGGCGCCGAGGCGAGCTTCGCCGCCTACACCCGCGCCGTCGTCGCCGTCCATGCGCTCGAATGGCGCGCAGCAGGACTGGCGTTCCTGGGCGTGCCGGAGTCGGCGCGCGCTGCCCTCCAAGCCGAGCTCGCTCTCATCGGCCGGCGTGCAGCCGCCTTTGGCGCGGCTGACGACGTCCTCCTCGCGCGCGCCGCTGCCCGCCTGGCGGAGACTGTCCCCGCAGACGGCCGCATCTCCCTTTGCCAGGGGGACGTCAACGCCTTCAACTACCTCTTCCGCCGCGGCGAGGTCATTGGAATCGTGGACTGGGAGCAGGCGCGGCTGAGCGACCCGCGCTCGGACGTCGGCCACATGCTCGCCCTCATGCTCCTGAAGGGCGCTCCCTTCGGCCCGGCGGCGGATTCCCCGTTTGTGCGCATGTACGAGGTAGCGAGCGGGGTGCACCTGCCGGGAATGGACTGGTTCCGGGCGCGCTGGCTCTACGAGCTGGGCGTCATCGCCTACGGCTGGCGGGCGTTCAACCGGAGCGAGCCCTGGTATGGGCGGGCCGAGCTCGAGGATCTGCTCGCGCAGGCGCTGGCCGCGCTCTGAGGGCGGTCGCCGGTTGCGCCTCGGCCGCCAGGGCGCGCACCCTGTCGCCATGGCCGAGAATAGCTATCGCACCGACGGGACGATCGACAGCTTCGAAAACCGCCACCCCAACCGCGACTACGAGATCGAGTTCACGGCGCCCGAGTTCACCAGCGTCTGCCCCATGACGGGCCAGCCGGACTTCGGCACGTTGACCGTCACGTACATCCCCGACCGCCGCTGCGTCGAGCTGCGCAGCTTCAAGTACTACCTGCAGACCTTTCGCGACCGCGGCATCTTCTACGAGGACGTCGTCAACCAGGTGCTCGAAGACCTCGTGGCCGCGGTCCAGCCGCGCTGGGCGGTGATCACCGGCGACTTCAACACACGCGGCGGCATCTCTGCCCGCGTGACAGCAACCTACCCGGAAGACTGAGCACCCGTGACCGCAGCGGCGGCGGGGCCTACACTGCGGCGAATCGCGCGCGCGCAGGAGTGAATGAGCGTCAAGCCTGACCCGGGGGGGTTTCCGCAACGGCGAATCGGCGAGGTGCCCTCGGTCGTCGCACCCCACATGCGCGAAGTGCAGCGCATCGCCCAGGAGGAGTACGGGCTCGACATCCTCCAGATGATGGAGAACGGCGGGCGCGCCGCCGCCACCCTCGCCCTGGCCATGCTCGGCGGCCGCGGACGCGGCCAACGCGTGGTCGTCCTCGCCGGCGGCGGGAACAAGGGCGGCGCCGGGCTCTGCGCGGCCCGCAACCTCGTGAACTGGGGCGTCACCATCGAGGCCATCTTCGGCGAGGTCGAAGGTGAGATGTCGTTTGTCGCCCGCCGCCAGGTGAACATCCTGCGCGCCGCGGGCATCATCGACCGCCCCGGCAGCGAGGCGAGCGAGTACAGCCTCGAGGAGCAGCTGGCCAACGCCGACCTGATCGTCGACGCGCTCGTCGGTTACGGGCTGGAGGGGCCACCCGTGGGCATGGCCGCGGCCGTGACGGAGCTCGCCCTCGCCGCTCGCCGGCCCATCCTGGCACTCGACATGCCGACCGGCGTGAACGCTAGCACGGGCGAGGCAAGCACCCCCGCCATCCGCGCGCTTACGACCCTCATGCTCGACTTGCCCAAGCGGGGCGGGCTCGAACCGCAGGCGCGGCCCTACGTCGGCGAGCTCTATCTGGCCGACCTCGGCCTGCCCCGGGTCGTACACGAACGCCTCGGCATCAACGTCGAGAATCTCTTCAGCGAAGGGCCGATCGTTCGGCTGCGAAGGTAACGGGCGTCAGCGACGGGGGTCGACGAGCACTTTCACCTGGCCCCGGTCGCCGGCGAGCCCGGCCATTGCGTCCGGCAGATCTTCGAGCGCCAGCGTGCTTGTGTGCAGGGCGCGAAGGTCAACGCCGCCGGCGGCCACCAGCTCCATCGCCAGGGCGAACTCACGTCGCAGGTAGCAGAGCGCGCTGCGGAACGTCACCTCCTTGATGAGCCAGGTGCGCGGCTCGATTGTCGCCGTCTCGTTCGCCAGCCCGACCATCATCACCTGGCCCCCCCGGCGCACGATCTCGACGGACTGCTGGATGGTCGGCGCGATTCCCGCGCACTCGAGGACGACGTCTGGGCCGAGTCCCGCGGTCAGCTCGAGGACCGCGTCGGTGACGTCGCCGGCCGCAGGGTGGAGGACGACCTCGGCACCGAGCCGGGCAGCAAGCGCAGCCCGCGCCTCCGACGGCTCGACCACGATCAACCGCGCGACGCCGGCGGAGCGCAGGCACTGCATCGCCAGCAGGCCGATGGGTCCGGCGCCGAGGACGACGGCGGTGTCGCCCAGCCGCACATGCGCCCGGCGGACCGCGTGGAGAGCCACCGTGAGCGGCTCGACGAGCGCCGCCTCCTCGTCCGTCAAGGCCGGGGGCACTGGGCAGAGACGCGCCGCCTCGACGGCAATAGCCGGCGCGAAGCCGCCGTGCGCCGCCGCCAGTGGGCCCGAGCCGACCATCCCCAGGAAGACGGGCTCACAGTACTCCGGATAACCCGCTGCGCACTGACCACAGGAGCCGCAGGCAGCTGCAACACCTGCGATCACGCGGTCGCCTGCCCGCACGTTCTCCACGCCCTCGCCGGCCTCGCGCACGACGCCGACCCATTCATGACCGCAGGTCGCCGGGCTGCTGTGGCCCGACTGCCAGGCGTGCAGGTCGGTACCGCAAACGCCGCACAAGAGGACGTCGACGACGGCGAGGCCTGGCGCCGGCCTGGGCTCTGGGACGTCGATCAGCGCGAAGCGTTCGCGGGCGGTGACGAGGCCGGCCTTCACGTCGCCACCTTCCCCGGGCGCCGGGCGGGCGCCGCGTCGCTCACAGTCGAGAGCGGCCTCATTCCCGGCCCCCACCGTTGAGGAAGTCACTCAGCGCCTGAACGGCGACCGGCTCGGTGAGGAGTGGTGCGTGCCCCACGTTCGGCACCTCCACCAGGCGCATGCCAGGCCTGGCCGAGGCCATCTTCACCGCGATCTCGGCGCTGAGGATGTCACTGCTCGCGCCGCGAAGGACGAGCAGGGGACACTGGACGCCCGAGAAGGCCTCCCACGGGTCGCGCGCCGGGCGCGTCGCGTTCAGCTGTCGCGCGGCCGGGTCCATCTTCCAGACGTAGACGCCACTGTCGGAGCGGCGCACGTTCCAGCGGGCGAACTCGGCCACCTGGTCCTCCGGCAGGTGCTCGACCATCGGCCCGTAGTGATCGCGGTAATAGCGCACGACCGCCGCCATGTCGGGGAAGGCCTCCGGGGCGGTGCCCACATACTGGACGATGCGCTGCAGACCGCGCGGGTCTATCTCGGGCCCGATGTCGTTCAACACGACGCGGCTGACGCGCTCGGGAAAGGCGGGGGCGTAGTTCATGGCGACGATCCCGCCCATGGATGTGCCGACCAGAGCGACGCGCTCCAACCCGAGCGCCTCGCGCACGGCTTCGAGGTCGGCCACGTAGTTGTCCACGTGGTAACCATCGGGCGGTCCCCACTCCGACTCGCCGCGGCCGCGCACGTCGAGGCAATACACGTGAAAGCGGGAGGCCAGGCGGGCGGCGACGGCGTCGAAGGCGTGCGCCTGGCCTGCCAGCCCGTGGATCATCAGGACGGCGGGCGCGCCAGGCGCGCCGCGGGCCACGAGGTGATGGCGGAGGCCGTTCGCCTGGACGAAGATGTCGCGCACGGGGACGGGGCTGCCCAACGGTTCACCTCCGAACCTGGAGTTGGCGAATTCTAGCCCGCCCGTGGCGGCCCGCCCAGCGGAAGCGGCTAGAGCGGCTGCCGCCCGGCGAAGCCGCCCGCGATCGTGTGCCAGTAGCGGATGTCCTCTTCGCCGAGCATCCAGCAAAGGAAGACGACCTCGCCCTCGCGCCGGCTGTAGAAGTCGAGGAGGCCCTTCTCAGGATCCTTCAGCTCGATTCCCCAGCGTTCCAGGCGAGCGGCGGCGCCGCGCAACAGGCGGTTCAGGCTCTCCACGCGGTTCTCACCGCCGCCCTTCCATGGATCGGCAAGAAGGTGTCCGTCGCCCGAAGCGGAGCGCTCCTCGGCAGCGAAGGAGGCCTGGAGCGCACGTAGCTCGACGAAGGCGTCGCGCAACTGGCCGGCGACAGCCGCCACCTGTGGCAGCAGCCGGCGCGCCTCCTCCAGCGTGTAGAGCTGCATGACCGCGGAGTGTAGGGAATCAGACGAAGAGGTGCAGCGGCATCTGCGTAGGATGAACGGTCGCACCGCTCTCCAGCCGCGGCCGCTCCATCAACTCCTCGTGCACGCCGGGACCGATGACAACGTTCCGCCCGACGCGCAGCCCGGCCGGCACCACCACGCGCTTGCCCACGATCGTGATGCCTGCGTTGACGATGTCGGGGCGCTCGAAGTTTGGAATGTTGTCATCCCCTTCGCCGACGACGGCGTCACGGCCGACGACAACCTCCTTGTCGAGGATCGAACGGTCGACGACGGCGCCGGAGCGGATCACGCAGCGGTGCTGGACGACGCTGTCGCGAACTTCGGCGCCGGGCTCGATCAGCACGCCCGGGGAGACAACCGAGCGGAAGACGCGGCCCTCGACCTGGGCGGCGGGCGAGATCAGCGAGTTTCGCACCAGAGCGTCGGCGCCGACACGGGCCGGCGGCATGATCGAGCCGGCCGTGCGCAGGCGAACGTCGGGATGGTCGAGCTGAAGGGGAGGATTGGGCGAGAGCAGGTCCATGTTCGCCGACCAGTAGGACTCGATCGTTCCCACGTCGCGCCAGTAGTCCTGGTACTGGTAGCCGAAGACGCGATGCGTCTGGTACATGCGCGGGATGATGTCGCGGCCGAAGTCGTGCTTGCTCTCCTCGCCCGCGTCTGCGTCGTCCTGAAGCTGCTCGACCAGGACGTCCTTGTTGAAGCAGTAGACCCCCATCGAGACCCAGGGCGAGCGCGGGTGGCGCGGCTTCTCCTGAAAGTCGACGATGCGCCCGTTTTGATCGAGGTCGAGCACGCCGAAACGGTGCGCCTCTTCCCGCGGCACGGAGTAGACGGCGACGGTGGCGTCGGCCGCCTGGCTGCGATGGTAGGCGATCATGTTCCGGTAGGAGGTCAGGTAGATGTGGTCGCCGGCGAGGATGAGCACCTCGCGCGCCCGCGACTCCTCAATCACGTAGAGGTTTTGGTAGACGGCGTCGGCCGTGCCCTGATACCAGTCCATGTCGGCGCGGCCGAGATAGGGCTGGAGGATCTGAACGCCGCCGTCGAGCGTGTCGAAGCCCCAGGGCCGCCCCGCGCCAATGTGGTTGACCAGGCTGCGCGGTCGATACTGGGTGAGGACGGCCACCTTCGTGATCGTGCTGTTGGCGCAGTTGCTCAGTGCGAAGTCGATGATCCGGTACTGGCCACCGAAGACGACCGCCGGCTTGGCGCGCTGTTCGGAGAGAACCGAGAGCCGGTCGCCCTGGCCACCAGCCAGGATCATGGCAAGGACGTTCTGCATCACCGCCCCCGGGGGTGGCCTCCTCCCCATTGTAGCCACGCCGCCGGGGGCCTGTCCGTTCGCTCAGCCGGCCACGGCGAACGCCGCTTCGGAACGGACAACCATGGCAAAGGCGCAGTCGCGACAGATGACGGTGGCGAACGACGTCCGCGCCGCGCAACCGACGGGCTCGACATCCGACAGCTGCAACCGCGAATGGACGCGCGTAATGCGCCCGCAGAAGGGACACGGCCGGGTAAGGGCTGGCCGCCGGCCCTGGGTGCTTCGAGACATCTCCCTACCTCGAGCCCCGCCAGCGACAGCGTCGCATGCGGCAGCCTGCCCAGCGATCGGGGAACACCCTGCCGCCGCGCGAAGGCTCCCCAAGTTGCGTCATCGCCACCCGACGGGACAATCAGGGCATGGGCGAAAGCATCAGAGCCGTCATCTTCGACTTTGGGGGCGTGATCGTCCCCGGTAGCCCTTCTGGCGACGGCGCCGACTCGCCCTTCGCGCTCCTGGAGCGGGACCACGGCCTGCCGACGGGGCTCCTCTGGCAAGCGCTCTACATGGAGAACGAGGGCTGGCTGCGACTGCGCGTCGGCGAAGGCAGCGAGGCCGAATGGCAAGCCTGCGCGCACGCCCGCGTCGCCGCGGTAGTCGACGCCGAGACTGCGGCCCGCGTCCTCACGAGCTTCGCGGCCAACCGCACGCCGGGCGCGGCGGTGGGTCCGCCGACCTTCAACCCCGGGATGCTCGACCTGCTCGCACGGCTCCGCGGCCGTGTTCGCCTGCAGCTCCTGTCCAACGCCGCGCCCGGCCTCGAAGCCGACCTGCGTGCACACTACCGCGTCGACCATCTCTTCGACGACGTGGTCAATTCCGCCACCGTGCACCTGGCGAAGCCGGACCCGCGCGTCTACCGCCTTGCGGCCCGGCGTCTCGGCCTGCCGCCCGCAGCCTGCTTCTTCAC
This sequence comes from Dehalococcoidia bacterium, assembly GCA_020847765.1. Lineage (GTDB taxonomy): Bacteria > Chloroflexota > Dehalococcoidia > Tepidiformales > Tepidiformaceae > JADLBJ01. The sequence goes on along the minus strand of JADLBJ010000078.1, from coordinate 2,251 downwards.
GGACGACCTCCTGGCCAACATCGAGGCGGCGCGCGCCGAGGGCATGACCGCCCACCACTTCGTCACCGGCTGCGCGGGCCTGCAGGACGCGCTGCGGGCCGCAGGCGTGGCCTGGGAGTGAGCCGGCGGCGAGGCGACGGCCGCGCCCCCCTGCCCGCCTCAAGATGCTGACCTTTGCCACCGGCGCAGGGCGCCGACTCTTCGGACGGGGCCGGCTAACCGCTTCGCGTCAGGCGGGCACCGTCAGCACCGCGAGCAGCTCGGCCTGCGAAGTGCCGAGCGAAGCGTAGAAGCCCGGGCTCACTTCGCCCGAGGCGACCGTCGCGCGCGCCAGCAGGCGAGCGTCGATCGTGCTCCTGCCCTCCGCGCGCACCAGGACAGCGGCCGCGCTGATGGCGTCGCGGGCGCTGGACCCGAACATCATCGTGTCGGAGAGGGTGGTGCTGCCCGAACCCTGGCTGGTGACCATTGCGCCGGCGACGGCCTCGGCGGGGGGCAATCCGGGGCCGCCTTCGCCAGCGAGGACGACCAGCGCGCCAGCGAGCACGTGCTCGGCGGCGACGATGGCGACGTTCGCCCGCCAGCAGAGGTTCTGCGCCTCGCGCAGGGCTCGCTGGGCGTCCGGCGAAAGATCGACCTCCGGCTCGCTCACGTCCCGGGCGACTCCAGCCCACGCCCTGCGGCCGTCGGCGCGACGTCGAGGATCTCGAGCTTCACCTGCTCGCCACCCCATTCGCGCGACAGCGAATAGACGATGTCGACAGTGTCGGCGAGCGGAGCGCCGGCCTGGCGGAAGGCAATGGCGGGCCAGGTGCAGGGGCCGTCGCGCACGGTGAGGCGGAGATGGCTGCCGTCAGCACCAATCGGTTTCGCGTTGAGGAGGCGCACGCCGCGGCTGAGGAGCACCGGCTTCGGGTTGCCCTGGCCGCACGGCTCGAAGCGCATGAGCCCTTTCACCTCCAGCCCCGTGAGCCCGGCAAGCGGCGCCTCGGCGTCGACTGTGATCACGGGTCGCAGCCCCTCGGCGTCGAGGAGTTCGGCCGCGGTGTGTATCAGCCGATCGCGGAGGAGATCGACGTTCTCGTTGCGCACGGTGAAGCCGGCGGCCGCACGGTGGCCCCCATGGCGGACGAGCAGCGCCTTCTCGCGGCGAATGGCGTTGACGATGTCGAAGGCGGGGATGCTGCGCGCGCTCGCCCGGCTGGTTTCCGCACCCCGCTCGAAGACGATGGCCGGGCGGTGGCGCGCTTCGGCCAGACGTGCGGCCACCAGGCCAACGATGCCCGCGTGGATCCTCTCGCTGCCGACCATGATGAGTGGGGCGTCGTCCGCGCCGCAGAGCTCTTCGGCCAGCGCGCAGGCGTCGAGCGTCTGCTGCTGGCGCTGGCGGTTGAGCAGGTCGAGCTCATCGGCGAGGGGGCGCGCGCGCGCGGGCGTGTCGGCGAGCATCAGGTCGAGCGCGATCGAGGCGTGCTTGAGGCGCCCGGCCGCGTTCATGCGCGGTCCGATCTGGAAGCCGAGGGTCTCGGCGTTGAAGCGGTCCGGCGGCGTCCCGGAAACGGCTGCCAACGCGGCGAGTCCCGGGCGCAGGCCGCCCTGCATCCGCGCGAGACCAGCGGTGACGATGCGCCGGTTCTCGTCGGCCAGGGGCGCGACGTCGACGACCGTGCCGAGCGCCACGAGGTCGAGAAAGGCGCTTTGGTCGAGCGTGCGGCCGTACGATTCGTAGAGTGCTTCGAGAAAGCGATAGGCGACGCCCACGGCCGCCAGCTCATCGAAGGGATAGGGCGAATCCGGGCGCTTCGGGTTGACAGCCGCTACCGCCGCGGGCAGTTCTTCGGGCACGGTGTGGTGGTCGAGGATGACGGTGTCGAGCCCCAGGCTGTTGCCGAAAGCCACCTCCTCGACGGAGCTGATGCCGCAGTCGGCGGTGACCAGAAGCGAGACGCCGCCCTGGCGCAGGTGGGCGACGGCAGCGGTGTTGAGCCCGTAGCCCTCGGTGAAGCGGTCGGGGATGTAGTTGACGGTGACCGCGCCGAGCGGCCGCAGCCCTCCGTGCATAACGGCAATCGAGGTAACGCCGTCGACGTCGAAGTCGCCGTAGAGGGCGATCGTCTCGTGCTCGGCGATCGCCCGCCGCACACGCTCCACGGCCTCGCGCATCCCCGGCAGCAGGAGGGGGTCGTAGTCGGCCACGAGGTGCGGTTTGTAGTAACGGTCAGCCTGGAGGCGAGTGGTGACGCCTCGGGCG
>JADLBJ010000243.1 GCA_020847765.1 Dehalococcoidia bacterium | reverse complement strand
CCGCTCCTGCAGGCGCTTCCCGAGAAGGTGCGCGTGGAGCTAGGCGCGACGGTTCCTCATCCGGCGCGGCTGGGCGATCCGGCGGAGTTTGCCTCGCTGGTCCGGCATCTCGTGGAAAATCGGTATATGAACGGGGAAGTGGTGCGGCTCGACGGCGCGTTGCGCATGCCGCCCCGCTGAGGATACGGGTCGATCATGATGGACTTCAATCACTACCTGGGTATCGAGGTGCGCGAGCGCCATGAGGATGGCATGACCATCCGCGTCGCGCTGCGCGCCGAACTGCTCAACATCGCCGGTGTGGTGCATGGCGGCGTCACGGCGACGATGGCCGATGCGGCCGCCGGCATGGGGCTCATCAGCCTCCTCGGCGGCAAACAACCGGTGACCACCACCGAGATGAAGATCAACTACCTGCTGCCGGTCACGGGCGCTTACCTGGAGGCGCGCGCGAAGTTCGTGCGCCGGGGAAAAACGCTCGCCGTGGCGCAGGTGGACCTCACCGACGACAAGGGGCGGCTGGTGGCCATTGCGCTGGTCACCTACATGATGCTGCCGAAGGGCGAGTGACCGTTTACGGGATCGACTTCAGCGGCGCACGTGATGCCGCGCGGCGCACCTGGATCACGCGGCTCGACGACGGCGTCGTGACCTGGGTGAAGCGGGAAGCGGAGTTGGGCGAGTCGTTGGTGCAGTTCCTGGCCGGTGCCGGATGCGTGGTGGGAATCGATGCTCCCCTGTCGCTGCCCGCGGAACTGATGGATGGTGGCTGGGAGGCGTGGGTGCGAGGGTTCACCAGCCGCTTTCCCAACGCCGATGCATTCCGGGCCGACTGCCAGCAGCGCAGCGCCAGCGAGAAAAAGCGCGATGTGGAACGCGAAGCGAAGGTCCCGTTTGCCGCGTGGAATCTGCGGCTCTACAAGCAGACCTGGCGTGTGATGAGTGAACTCGTGAGCCCTCTGATCCGTGAGCGGAGCGCCGTGGTGGCGCCGCAGCAAGCGCCACGACCGGGCCTGACGACGCTCATCGAAGTGTGCCCTGCCTCCACGCTGCAGCGTTTGGGATTGCGAGTCCCGTACAAAGGCCCAGGCCCGGAACTCCGGGCTGCGCGCGAAGAACTGGCGCGTGCGTTCGAGGCGCCCGCCATTGTCATCGATGATCCCGGCGGCGATGCGCTCGATAGCGTAATTGCGGCTCGTGTGGCTGCCGAGGCCTTGCGCGCCAACAACTGGCACGAACCCGTGCCCGGCGAAGGGCGCATCTACTACTGACCGCTACTCGGCAGCGATGCGGACAATCATCTTGCCCGTGTTCTCACCGCGCATCATGCCCAGGAAGGCGCGCGGCGTATTCTCGATCCCGTCGATCACCGTTTCGCGATTAATCAGCCGGCCCGCGCGCACCCACTCCGCCATCTGCGCCAGCGCCGGCCCGTACTTCTTCGCGAAGTCGAACACGAGGAAGCCCTCCATGCGCGCGCGCTT
>JADLBJ010000242.1 GCA_020847765.1 Dehalococcoidia bacterium | reverse complement strand
TCCTCGCGATCCTCCGGGGTTTGCAGTCGCTCGCGCTCCGGCAGGGGATCGTTGTTGATCAGGTAGGGCTTGATCGAATGGTATTGCTTGAAGAACTGGGTCATATCCACGATCAGGTCGCGGATCACCGGGAGGCCGGGCAAGGGACGCAGAACGATCGGCTGCTTGAGATCCTTGAGTTCCGTGAGGCAGGCAAGCCCGTTCTTGCCGTTGATGTTCATCGCGTCCGAACCGCAGACGCCTTCGCGGCAGGAACGCCGGAACGACAGGCTGTCGTCCTTGGCCTTGAGCTTCACGAGCGCATCGAGAAGCTTCTTGTCGGTCGAATCGACATCGATCGAGATGTCCTGCATGTAGGGCTTCGCATCCTTGTCCGGATCGTAGCGGTAGATCTTGAATTGGACGGTGGAGGTCGTCATCGTCTTTCCTTTTTTTTAATACGCGCGCTTCTTGAGTTCGATGGTGTCGACGGTCAGCGGCTTCATATGCACCGCCTTGTATTCGAGCCGATTGCCGTCGCGATACCACAGCGTGTGCTTGAGCCAGTTCTTGTCGTCGCGGCCGTTCGGCGTGGCCTCGGTGTCGAGCGCGTCGTCGCGAACGTGGGCGCCGCGGCTTTCTTTCCGCGCTTCGGCAGAAATCATCGTGGCCTTGGCGACTTCGATGAGGTTGTCGAGTTCGAGCGCTTCGATGCGCGCCGTATTGAAGACCTGCGATTTGTCCTTGATCTCGGTCTTGGCGACTGCGTCAGCCACCTTGAGGATTTCGGTGACGCCTTCCTTGAGCAACTCGTTGAAGCGGAACACGCCGGCGTGCTTTTGCATCGTGCGCTGCATCGCGAGCCGGGTGTCATGCACGTTGGCGCCGCCGGTCTGGGTGTTGAGGCGGTTGAGACGCGCCAGCGTCCTGTCGATGCACTCCGTCGGCAAGGGCTTGTGGGCGCCGCTCTTCTTCAGATCCTCGACCGCGGTTTCGCCGGCGGACTTGCCGAACACCAGCAGGTCGAGCAGGGAGTTGGTGCCGAGACGATTGGCGCCATGCACCGAAGCGCAGGCGCATTCGCCGGCGGCGTAGAAGC
>JADLBJ010000077.1 GCA_020847765.1 Dehalococcoidia bacterium | reverse complement strand
GGAGACGACGGCCCTGGGCGCCGCCTATCTCGCGGGCCTCAGCGCTGGCCTCTGGCCGTCGGTGGGAGAGCTGACACCGTTGTGGGAAGAGGACCGCACCTTCGAGCCGCGCTGGGGCGAGGCAGAACGGTTGGAGCGGCTGGAGCGCTGGCGACGAGCGGTCGCCCGCACGCTCGACTGGGAGCTGCCCGGATGACCCGGACCAGGCCGATGTGGAGCGCCGTCTCCCCGCTGTAGAATCATCGGTGGAGAGTGAGCGCAATGACGAGGGTTGATGCAAAAGGGACCGTCGAACAGGCGGCGGAGCGGCTGCGCGCCTGCCGGCACGTGGTCGCGCTTACGGGAGCCGGGCTTTCGGCCGAAAGCGGCATCCCCACCTACCGCGGCTCGGGCGGCATCTGGACGAAATGGGGCGAGCCGACGATCGACGGCTGGGAGCTGTTCAACAGCGACCCCGGGCGGTGGTGGGAGGAAGCGATCGACCGGCAAACGCTGATGAGCGACTTCGCTCAGGCGATCGACCGGGCGGAGCCGAACCCCGGCCATCTGGCAATGGCCGAGCTCGAACGGATGGGACGGCTCCACCACGTCATCACGCAGAACATCGACGACCTCCATCGGCGCGCCGGGTCGCGGGCAGTCACCGAGATCCACGGCAACCGCCATCTGGTGCGCTGCATGTCCTGCGGCAGGCGAGACCGCCAGGACGCGATCTTCCTGGAGCGGCTGCCACCCCTGTGTCAGGAGTGCGGCGGCATTCTGAAGAACGACACGGTCATGTTCGGCGAGCCGATCCCGGCCGACGTGCTGGACGAGTGCCATCGCCAGGCGAACCTCGCCGACGCCTTCCTCGTGGTCGGCACCTCCGCGGTCGTCTATCCGGCGGCCGAGTTCCCGGCGATGGCGAAGCGGCGGGGGGCCGCGCTGCTGGAGCTCAACCCCGAGCCGACGCCGCTCAGCCGCCTGGCCGACGTCGTGGTCCGGGCACCGGCGGGGGAGAGCCTGCCCCGGCTCGCGGCCCTGCTGGGCACGGCCTAGGCCCGGCTCAGTAGACGAGCGGGATGAGCCGCCAGCGGACGCGCGCGCGGTAGGCGGCGTACTCCGCCGTCTCGGTCAGCACGCGCTCTTCCGCGCGGATGCGCAGGAGCTGGCAGGCGAGGACCGTCGCGTAGAGGGCGACGTTCACCCAGGCGGGGTGGACGAGGACGAAGCCGAGCGCGGAGAGTGCGTGCCCGAGGTAGATGGGGTGGCGCACGAGGCGGTAGGGGCCGTGCGTCTTGAGGCCACGGTTGGCGGCGACCACGCCGAAGCTGCGCCCCAGGAAGACGAAGCAGCCGACGACGAAGCAGGCCCCGGCCACCTGCAGGGCGAGGCCCGCTGCCTCCACGGGAAGGGGGGCGCTGCCCCGCAGCTGCATCGCGAGCGGCAGCCAGGCGCCGCCTGCCGCCACCGCCCAGTCGAGGAAACGGCCGCTCGTCGCCCGGCTGCGGCGGCGGCAGAGGAAGATGCCCACGAGGACCAGCTGCTCGGCGGCGAAGGGAAGGCTAGTCAGCTGATGGTCGACGAGCGCGTTGCGGGCGTGGACGAAGAGGAAGAAGACCGACACCCCGACGAGCAGGCCGTCCTGGAGAGCGGAGAGCCTGCGAGCGCGGCGGGCCGGGTAGGCGGCGGTCAGTGGCGTCATTCGTCGCTGCGGCGCGCCCCTGCTCCGTGGCGGGCATGGCGCCGTCCTTCTCCTTAGGAGTCGGCAGCTGTGACCGGCGGCGGCAGGGCGGCAGCTTCCGCCCGCGATGGCCGCGGCGCCGGGGAAGAGACGGACGGGTAGACATGCGGTGACACGCCTTTAGGCCGGGGGCGGGCCGACGAATGTGCAGGTAGCCCCGTAGCGGAACCGGTCCCTCGCGGCAAGGCGAGGGAGGCGGGCGGCAAACCGCCCGCCGGGGAGGTCCCGGGACTGGCGAGGGGAAGCCGGGGAAGCACCCCAACAGAGGAAGAGGTAGGAACCACCATGTCGAAGCTTCACAACTGGGCCATCCGCAAGTACGTCGAGCTGAAGAGCAAGGAAGAGGGCCAGGGCCTGGCCGAGTACGGCCTGATCCTCGCGCTGGTCGCCGTCGTCGCCATCGGCGCACTGACCGCCCTGGGCGGCGGCATCAGCGGCACGCTCGGCACCATCACCGGCAGCCTCTAGGCCAGCCCAAGCAGCCCGGGGCCGGGACGGCGCTGCGGCGTCGCCCCGGCCCCTTTCGATTTCCTGGGCGTCGCCCCGGGGGAAGCGGAGAGGAAGGCGCATGGACGCAGCGCTCACGGCTGTGGGGCACCTGACGCGCGTCGGCGGCCGGTTGCGCCGCCTGCGCGAGAGCGAAAAGGGCCAGACGCTGGTCGAGTTCGCCCTCGTCCTGCCCTTCTTCCTCGTCCTCATCTTCGCGCTCGTCGATTTCGGGCGCGCCTACTACACCTGGCAGGTGGTGACGAACGGGGCCCGCGAAGGCGCCCGGGCGGCCGCCGTCCAGTCGGACAACGCGACGATCGACTCGAAGATCTATGCCAGCTTCTGCACCTCCTACCCTTCGAACTGCGGGCTGGACACGTCAAAGCTGACGATCACGAAGACGAACGTCCAGGGGGCGCGCGGCACGGAGGTGACCGTCCGCCTCGCGTACGACTTCAACTGGGTGACGCCGATGGGGAACATCCTCACCTTGATCGGGGGATCGAGCGTCGCGGCGCCCACCATCAGCTCCACCACGTCCATGCGGTTGGAGTGACCTCCCCAACCAGAAAGGACCGATCATGATCCGCACCCTGCTTGGCCGCCTGCGCCGGAAGGAAGACGGACAGGCCCTCGTGCTCTTCGCCGCGGGTCTCGTCGCCTTTCTCGGCCTGGTGGCCCTCAGCGTCGACGTCGGCCGTTTCCTGTGGGCGCGCGGACAGATGCAGTCGGCCGTGGACGCGGCCGTGCTCGCCGCTGCCCAGAGCATGCCGAACGGCACTTCCGAAGCGACCACCTACGCCAACCAATACTGGACCGACAACAGCGGCTTCATCCGCAGCCAGGGCGAGAACGTCTCGTTTGCCGTGTCCTTCCCACCAGGGAACAAGGCGGTGCAGATAAACGCCCAGGCGGAGATCCCGACTTGGTTCGCGAAGTTCTTCGGGGTCGACCACTGGAACGTCTCGGCGAGCGGCACGGCAGCGGCCCAGGTGCTCGACATCTCCGTCGTGCTCGACATCTCGGGGTCGATGTGCTGGGGGTCCTATCCGCCGATCGACAAAGGCGGCGCCCTCGGGCCGTTCGGGCCCTACGTCGGCCCGGGCCACACGGCCGACCAGGTGCTGCTGACCTCCGCGATCGCGTCCGGCGGCGCCAGTTCCATCAACATCAACGTCAATAGCACCGCCATCTTCAACAGCACGTCGTCGAGCTTCAACAACAGCAAGTTCGGCTACAGCACGAGCACGCGCTACTACCAGTACACGCCGTCGAACGGGCGCCGGGGCGCTATCCGGATCGACAACGAGGTTTTCCTGATCACCGCTATCCCGAGCGCCACGCAGCTGACGGTGACGCGCTCGCAGACGAACAGCTTTCTGGGGATGACGACCACCAAGGACGCCCACGCGGCGGGAGCAGCGCTCCATTCGCAGCATGCGGACTGCCTGCTCTCGGCGCCCTCGACGACGACGGGGCCGTGGGACCCGTACCAGGGCATGATCAGCAACGCCCAGTACTTCACCACGCTCTTCAACTCGAGCTACGACAAGATTGGCTTGATCTCGTACTCGAGCCAGGGAACGCTGCGGCGCAACCTGACTTCGAACTTCAGCCAGATTCGCAGCGACATGGACGCGATCGTCTATCCGACAGGCGGCACCAACTCCGCGCACGGCATCGCCGTCGGCAGGCAAGTGCTCGATGGCACGGGAAAGCGGGCGAACGCCGTTCGCGTGGTCGTATTCCTGACGGATGGCCGTGCCAACTCCTACTGCGGCTCCACGTACGTCGCCTCGAACTACAACACCACAAGCTGCCCGAGCCAGGGCGGCGGCAACGACGGCAACTCGAGCGCGGTGAACGCCGCCAACCAGGAGGCGACGCGGCTCGCCGCGAGCCCCAGCACGTACATCTACACGATCGGCTTCGGCGCCTACGTCGACGACGCATTCCTGCAGAACATCGCGAACATCGGGCACGGCAACTACTACAAGGCCCCGACGCTCGCCCAGCTCGACGACGCCTTCCGGGCGATCGCTGCGGAGACCCACATCGCGCTCACGCAGTAGGCAGGGTCTCAAACGCCAGGGATTCAGCAGCGGCCGGCGCCTGTGCACCGGCCGCTCCTCTTTCCAGGCGACGGACCAGACGGCCTGTCGCGGCCGGGAGAAGCCGCCGATAGTCCAAGGGGAGGATACAGAAGGTGGCACGTTCCATTGCTACAGCGACTTCCGGGTCGAGCCGGAACCGAGGCGTCCTGCTCCTGGCAGCCCTGTTCGCCGTCCTGAGCGCGGCCCTCATGTTCGCCTTTCTGAACAGCCGCGGCGGGGGCGAAAGCGCCGCCGACAAGGCGCTCAACGCCGGCCAGGGCGCCCAGGACGTCCTCGTCGTCACGCGGGACGTGCCCGCGGGCGAGCGCATCACGTCCGACATGGTGACGACACGGAGCGTTCCGGTGGCGGCCCTCCTCAACGGCCACCTGACCGACCAGAAGGACGTCCTCGGCAAGGTCACCACGGCGCCGCTCTACGCGGGCGAGCAGGTGACGGCGCCGAAGGTGACAACCTACGCCGGCCAGACGACGCTCGCCTTCAAGGTGCCGGACGGCATGCGCGCGCTCGGCCTGCAGGTCCCGCACGAGGCCTGGATCGTGGGCGGGCTTGTCCAGCCGGGCGACCGCGTCGACGTCATCGGCATCACGACGCTGAGCAAGATAGACCCGCTCACCGGCCAGGAACGGCCCGACGTCGTCGGCGGCATCATCGCCGAAAACGTCGAGGTGCTGGCCGTCTCGCAGACCTTGGTCAAGGTCATTCCGAATCTGGACATGAAGGCGAAGGTAGCGGAAGGCGCGACAGCCGAGGCGACGGCAGGTGCGGACGCCAGCGCGACCCCGGGGAGTGGGCCGCTGGCGACGGGTTCGGGCGCGAGCAAGGACAGCGACGCGACCTTTGAAAAGGCGATCTCGATCACCCTCGCGCTGCCGCCAGACCTGGCCGCGAAGGTGGCGATCATCGACGCGCTCAAGGACGACGTCGGCCAGTACCGAATCGTGCCACGACAGCGGGGCGACGGTGTGCCGATCACCGGCGCGCTCACATGGTCGCTGGAAGACGTCTTCGGGGCGAAGAAAAAGTAACGGACGGCGACTGGCCCGCCGCTCGCGGGCCAGTCGCGGCCAGGACCAAGCCCCCGCCCGGGTGGCCGGGCGGATCGACGGTGGAGGACGAAGAGCAATGGCGAGGGTACCGCAGGTCATCGTGGTAGACCCGGACCGCGAGAGCAGCGCCGAGATCCAGAAGACGTTGAACATGCTGGGTTTCGCCGTGATCGCGAGCGCCGGGTATGGCGTGGAGGCGTTCACGCTCGCGTTCCAGCTTCGGCCGGACCTGATTCTGATGCGCATCGAGGAGCCGCTGGTCCGGCCGGTGCAGACGCTGTCGCGCCTTAACGACGGCATGCCGGACCTGCCCATCGTGGTCTTCTCAACGGAGGCGAACATCCGCCTGGTGCGGCAGTCGATGGTCTCCGGGGCGTCGGACTACCTGGTGGAGCCGCTCAACCCGCAAGAGCTGGAGAGCTCCATCGTGCGCGTCCTCGAGAAGAAGGAGCGCGAGGGCATGCGGCGCCGGGGCGAGCTGGAGGATCCCATCCCGCAGGGGACGATCATCACCGTCTTCGGTGCCAAGGGCGGTATCGGGAAGACGACGATCTCCTCGAACCTGGCCGTCGCTCTGGCCAGCGAAGCGCACCAGACAGTCGCGCTCGTCGACATGGACACGCGCTTCGGCGACGTGGCGATCACGATGGACATCCCGGTCGAGCGGTCGATTGCGGATCTGGCGCGCAACCTGGACAACGTCGATCGGAACAGCCTCAAGGAGTACCTGGTCCAGCACGAGTCGGGGGTGCGCATCCTGCCGGCGCCGACGCGGCCGAGCGACTGGCGCAACCTGACGGCGCGCCACATTCGCGACGTCGTGGACGTGCTCGCGCAGACGCACGATTTCGTCATCCTCGACACTCCGGGGACGTTCAACGAGATCGTGGCGGCGGCGATCGAGGTGGGGACGCTGATCCTGCTCGTGACAACGCTCGACATGGCGAGCATCAAGGACACTGTGCTGGCGCTCGAGATGCTGCATGAGCGCTTCGGTAACGACGAGGAGCGCATCAAGGTCGTGCTGAACCGGGCGGGGGTGGACACCGGCGTGCGCGAGAAGGACGTCGAGCGAACGCTGGACGCGCCCCTCTGGTGGAAGATCCCGCAGGACAACGAGGTGGTGAAGGCGGCGCAGCTGGGGCGGCCGATCGTCATGAGCCGCCCTAACAGCAAGGTCTCGGTGGAGATCCGCGAGATCGCGCGGGCGCTCGCCGGCATCCGCAATCGTGCGAAGGGGCAGAAGGGCGGCGGCACGGGCTTCGGCAAGCTGCTGCGGCCGCTCTTCCGCAAATCGGCCTAGCCCGGCGAAGGTTGAGAGGAGTCCGTTCCCATGGCCGAGGAGTCGGAGCGCAGAAACCCGCCGGAAGAGGGCCGGCTGTTCGTCTGTTCGGGCGCGCGACGGCGGCTCGGCCCGCTGCCCGCGGACGCCCGCCGTGCGGAGGGGCCAGAGAGCGCGGCCGCTCAGGCACCGGCCGCCGCTCCCCAGGCGCGGCTCCGCCCCTCGGGGCAGCTCGCGCCCACGCGCGGCAGCTGGGGCGTCGAACAGGACCCGGTCGGGCGAACGGCACCGGCCGCGGCGCCGGCGGCCCTCCATGGCGCCCCTGCGCAGGCGAAGCCCGTGGCGCCGGCGGACGACGGGCCGCCGATCTTGCGCCGCCGCGCGGAGGCGAGGCAGCACCAGCTGGGTGCCGCCAACCCCGTGGCCGAAGCGACGAAGGTGCGCCTCCACGAGCTTCTCATCGAAGAGCTCGAGCACGGTTCGCTGGACAACCTGCCTCCCGACCAGCAGCGCGACGCCGTCACGCGGGCGGCGCGCGAGCTGATCGCCCAGGAGGGCCTGCAGCTGGGCGGGATGAGTCGCGACGAGCTGCTCGACGCCGTGGCCGACGAGGTGCTGGGGCTGGGACCGCTGGAGCCGCTCCTCCGCGACCCCTCCGTCAGCGAAGTGATGGTGAACGACCTCGACCGGATCTTCTACGAGCAGGAGGGGCGTGTCTTTCGCAGCGGCGCGCGCTTCCGCGACCGCCAGCACGTGATGCGCATCATCGAGCGGATAGTCGCACCGCTGGGGCGGCGCATCGACGAGTCGAGCCCAATGGTGGACGCACGCCTGCCGGACGGCTCGCGCGTGAACATCACCATACCGCCCGCGTCCCCGAAATCGCCGAGCATCACCATCCGGAAGTTCCGGGCGGACAAGATGCGCATGGCCGACCTGATCGCCGTCGGCTCACTGAGCGAGGCGACGGCGGAGTTCCTGGCGATGTGCGTGCGCGCGCACCTGAACATCATCATCAGCGGTGGCACGGGCACCGGGAAGACGACGATGCTGAACGCGCTCTCGGCGTTCATTCCGAACACGGAGCGGATCATCACGATCGAAGACCCGGCCGAGCTGCGGCTCCAGCAGGACCACGTCATCACGCTCGAGGCGCGGCCGGCGAGCATCGAGGGGAAGAACCAGATAAAGCAGCGGGACCTGGTGAAGAACTGCCTGCGCATGCGCCCGGACCGCATCATCGTCGGTGAAGTGCGCGGCGAGGAGTGCTTCGACATGCTCCAGGCGATGAACACCGGCCACGACGGCTCGGTCTCGACGGTGCACGCCAACAACCCGCGCGACGCCATCGCCCGGCTCGAGAACATGGTGCTGATGGCGGGCATGGACCTGCCGGCGCGCGCCATTCGCGAGCAGATCTCCTCGGCGATCAACATCTTCATTCAGGTGCAGCGCCTGCAGGACGGCTCGCGCAAGCTCACCCACGTGACCGAGGTGAGCGGCATGGAGGGCGACACGATCACGCTCCAGGACATCTTCCTCTTCAAGCTGAACCACGTGGACGAGGACGGCAAAGTACACGGCTCGATGCAGCCGACGGGCATCCGGCCGGGCTTCCTGGCCAAGTTCGCGATGGCCGGGATCGACTACCCGAACCACCTGTTCGGTTCGCCGGGGGACTGGTGATGTTGCTGCTGCTGACGGTCCTGAGCACCGGCGTCTTCGCCTTTGCTGCCGTCCTCTGGATGACGGGCTTCGGGGCGGTACCGGTGCTGGCAGGGGAGCGGCTCGCCCGCATCAAGGGTGGCGAGGCCGGGAGCCAGCCTCAGGCGACGGCCGGCGTCGGGCTACGGCGGCGGGCGGCCGTGCGCCTGGCGGGCTTCAATTTGGTCTCCGTCAACATCGTCCAGAAGTGGACTCAGCAGCTGGACCGGGCGGGGCTGACGCTGACGCCGAAGGAGTACTTCATCCTGCGTTGCGCCGTGGGGGCCGCGCTGACGGCGCTCGGCTTTGCGCTGTCGCCGATCCCGCAGCTGGCGTTGCTGGGGCTGCCGCTCGGCTACCTTGCGGTCGGCCTCTGGCTGAAGCGGCGGATCTCCTCACGCCGCCACCGGCTCGAAGCGCAGATGATCGAGCTTCTGCAGATGCTGTCGAGCGGCCTGCGGGCCGGCTTCGGCCTTCTCCAGGCGCTCGAGGGCGCCTCCGACCAGGTGCCCGCGCCGCTCTCCGTCGAGATCCGGCGGACTTTGCGCGACACGGCGATGGGCGCCAGCGTCGAGCAGGCCCTGACGAACCTGAACGAGCGCGTCGGCAGCTCCGACTTCGACATCGTCATTACGGCCATCCTCATTCAGCGCAATGTAGGCGGGAACCTGGCGGAGATCCTGGACAACGTTGCCCACACGATGCGCGAGCGGGAGCGCATCCGCGGCGAGATCCGGACGCTGACCTCGCAGCAGCGGCTGACGGGCTACGTCATCGGCTTCATTCCCTTCGGCCTGGGTGCTGCCTTCATGCTCATCAACCCCGACTTCACGAAGCTGCTTTTCACGGACAGCCTGGGGCGGATGATGCTGATGGGCGCGCTGATCATGGAAGGTATGGGCTTCTTCGTCATCAACCGCATTGTGAACATCGAGGTCTAGGACGATGCCAGCACTTGTCGCTTTCGCCACCGGGCTAACTGTCTTCCTCTCTCTCTTCGGGCTGCTCTACCGGACCGCCGGCGGGACGGCGATCGAGGGTCGGCTCGGTGGCCTGCGCTACTCCCGCCCCGGGCGCGAAGCCCTGCCCGATCCAGAGGCGGCCTTCTCCGTGCGCGTGCTCAAGCCGCTCGTCGCGAACGTTAGCCGGCGCATGAACGCCATCCTGCCGTCGGCGCTCTCGCAGCGGCTGGAGACGGCGTTGACGCGAGGCGGGGTGAAGATAGGGGCGGGACAGTTCCTGGTGATCGTCGCGCTGACGGCCGGGGTGATGCCGCTGGTGGCGCTCGCCCTGTTCGCGAGCAGCGGCAGCACGGGCAAGACGCTGCTCATGGTCTATGGTGGCGCGCTCGGTTTCGGCGTCTACGTGCCCCGCATCTGGCTGCTCGGCCGCATCAAGCGGCGCCAGAAGGAGATCTGGCGGTCGCTGCCCGACGCCTTCGACCTGATCACCGCCTCCGTGGAAGCCGGCCTTGGCATCGACGCTGCCTTCCAGCGCGTGATCGAGAAGGTGCGCGGGCCGTTCGCAGTCGAGCTGACGCGCACGATGCGGGAGGTCAGTATGGGTCGCGCACGCCGCGACGCGTTCGTCGACATGGCCGACCGGACCGGCGTGGAAGAGCTCCGCTCGCTCATCAACTCCATTGTCCAGGCAGAGAGCATGGGCATCTCCATCGGCTCGGTCATCCGCGTGCAGACAGGCGTGATTCGCGTCAAACGGAAGCAGAAGGCCGAAGAGCAGGCGTTCAAGGCGCCGATCAAGATGGTCTTCCCGCTCGTGTTCTTCATCTTCCCGAGCATCATGATGGTCGTCGGCGGCCCGGCGATCATCCAGATGAAGCACGCGTTCTGATCGGCACTGCTGCGGGGGACGAGAAATGCGCGTGATCGACAGGACGACTGGCCAGGTAGTAGCCGGCGGCGTCCGCCCGGCAGAAAGCGCATGGGCGCGGTTCCGGGGGCTCATGCTGCGCCCCGGGCTGGCTGCGGGCGAGGGGCTCGACATCCGCCCCTGCGGGTCGATCCACATGTGCTTCATGCGCTTTGCGATCGACGCCGTGTTCTACGACGGCGAAGGCCGTGTGACGAAGGTGGCGAGGAACGTGCGGCCGTGGATCGGGCTCGCCTTCGGTGGGCGAAGCGCGCGTGGCGTGGTCGAGCTCGCCGCAGGAGCGGCTGCCGGTGTGGAGCCGGGTCATCTGCTCCACTTCCAGCCGTCGACAACCACCAGCGACAGGCGAGCCGCCTGAGCCGAGTGCCAGGTTCGACGGCCGGCGGGCGGGCTACCTGAACCAGCCAGGGAAGAGAAGCGCGACAAGTCCGCCGAGGGCGAGGTAGGGACCGTAACTGAAGTAGCTGCGCCCTCGACCCCCGACGACGAGGACGAGCCCCGGAACGCCACCGGCGAGCATACCCAGGAAGAGGGCGCCCATCGCCGCGGGCCAGCCGGCAATCAAGCCAATGAGCACCATCAGCTTCAGGTCGCCGATGCCGAGACCTCCGGCCACCGTGCCGAAAAGCATTCCGCCACCCAGCAGGAGCCCGGCGAGTCCGATCGTGAACGCGCCGCCGAGGAGGATGTCTCCCGCCGAGCGGTCGGGCCACGCCCAGCAGACGGCGAGCGCCGCAAGGACGCCAGGATAAGTCAGGCGGTTGGGGAGGCGCCGGCGCTCGAAGTCAGTGCTTGCGAGCAGCACAAGGAGCAGACCGAATCCGGCCGAAAGAAGCGCCGGCCCGATGTCGTAATGCCCTGGCCGCAAGGCCAGCAGGGCAACGAGCGCACCGCCTGCGGCCACACCCGCCCGGATCAGCACCAGCCGACGACCGGTCGCCCGCTGCGTGCGGAAGGCAGGTTCGACGTAGAGCAGGTGCTGCCAGCGGCCGGCACCCCACCCCCAGCCGAACGCCACGGCACTCCCAGCCAACTGAACAGCGAGCTCCATCTCTTCAGACTATCGACGGTCGTGCGAGCGCTCTCAAGCCGGTACGCCCCCGCTGGCGGAGCAGTAGCGGCCGACGGGCCGGCCGCTACGATGGGACCGATGGCGAGGCTGCGCGTGAAGGTCACTCCCCGGGCCGCGCGGGAGGCGCTGGCGGGAAGGGACGCGGAGGGCTGGCTGTTGGTGAGAGTCACGGCGCCGCCGGTGGAGGGCGAGGCGAACGCGGCGGTCACGCGGCTTCTGGCCGCCGTTCTGGACGTGCCCGCCCGCGACCTCGTGCTCGTCGGGGGAGCAGGGAGCCGGCGCAAGCAGTTCGAGGTGCCGCTCAGCGACGGCGAGCTCGAGGAGCGGCTGGCGCAGGCTCTTTCCCGCTTTCTGCGATAAGTTGAAGGTACGCCGGGCCGTACGTTCGCGCCGGCGCGACGCCCGAGAGGAACACCTGTGCCAGCACCCGACCTCGACACGATCGTCTCCCTCGCCAAGCGGCGGGGCTTCATCTTCCCGGCCGCTGAGATCTATGGCGGTTTTGCGAACGCCTACGACTATGGCCCGCTCGGCGTCGAGCTGAAGCGCAACATCCGCGAGGCGTGGTGGCGGTCGATGGTGCGCGAGCGCGACGACGTCGTCGGACTCGACGCCTCGCTCATGACCAACCCGCAGGTCTGGGTGGCGAGTGGCCACGTTGCGAACTTCACCGACCCGCTGGTGGACTGCAAGAGTTGCCACCAGCGCTTCCGTCTGGACCACCTGGAGGAGGGCATCTACGGCGAGGTGCGGCGAGACGCGAGCGGCGCGCTGCGCTGCCCGAACGACGGCGGGGAGCTTACCGAACCGCGCCAGTTCAACATGATGTTCAAGACCCAGGTTGGACCCGTCCCGGACGAGGCGTCCGTGGCGTACCTGCCGCCGGAGACGGCCCAGGGCATCTTCATCAACTTCGAAAACGTCGTCAGCTCGATGCGGCGGAAGCTGCCGTTCGGCGTCGCACAGTCCCGCGTCAGCTTTCGCAACGAGATCACGCCCGGGCGCTTCGTCTTTCGCACGCTCGAATTCGAGCAGATGGAGATGGAGTACTTCTGCCGACCGCCGAAGGACCGCGCGAACCCGGAGGAGTACCTGTCGCTCTACCGCGCCTGGGTGCAGGAGCGTCTGCGCTGGTATACGGACGTGATCGGCATCGATCCGGCGCGCCTGCGCCTGCGCGAGCACACGAGGGAGGAACTTTCCCACTACAGCGCCGGGACGACGGACATCGAATACCTCTTCCCCTGGGGCTGGGGCGAGCTCGAAGGCGTCGCTGCGCGCACTGACTTCGACCTCACGCAGCACGCACAGCTGAGCGGCCACCCGTTGACCTATTTCGACGAGGAAACGAACGAGCATGTCGTGCCCTGGGTCGTGGAGCCGGCGGCGGGCCTGACGCGTACCCTGGCGGTGACGCTGCTGGAAGCGTACACCGAGGAGCCGGACGAGAAGGGCGACAATCGCGTCGTCCTCAAGCTCCGGCCGAACATCGCGCCCGTGAAGGTTGCGGTGCTGCCGCTCTCCAAGAACGAGAAGCTGCGCCCAACCGCGCGCCGCGTCTACGATCTCTTGCGGCCGCTCTGGCTGGCGCAGTACGACGAGACGCAGTCGATCGGGCGGCGTTACCGGCGCCAGGACGAGATCGGCACGCCCCTCTGCGTAACGGTCGACTTCCAGACCGTCGGTGAGGAGGGCCAGCCGGGCGACGACGCCGTCACCATCCGCGAGCGCGATTCGCAGGCACAGGTGCGGGTGCCCATGGCCGGGCTCGTGGAGGCTCTTCGCGACCGCCTGGGAGGCTGCTGATCCCGGGCGGAATGATCCTCGCTCCTTGGCTCGCCGACGGGTAGGCTGCGGCCGTGCTCGTCCTGCGGCTTACCAACAGCGACGACTTCAACCCTGCCGTGCCCCCGGATAACCGCGCCCCGGCGGTCGCCGCCGCCGCCTTCGAGCGCGTCACCGGGCAGCCGCTGGAGACCGTGGGCCGCATCATCTGGCCGTCGGCGGAGCTTCCGGACATCGTCGAGGCGTGGCTCGTGAAGTACAGGCCGGAGATCATCCTCTTTCGTACCAGCTCCTACTGGTGCACCTACGAATCGGTGCCGATTCGCCTGCGGCGCCGATACGGACGAGCTGGTGCCATGGCTGTGCGGGCGGCCGAGCGCGCCGGCGAGAGCCCACGCCTGCCCTCGACGCTCCCTTTTCGCATGGGGCGAACGCTCGCCACTCGCGTCATCGGCGGCGACCCTCACTTCACACCAGAGCAAGTCGTCGAAGTCACAGGGGCCGTTCTGCGGAGGACGCTGGCGGACGAAACAATCACGACGCTCGTGCGTGGACCGGTGACCGCATACAACGCAGGAGGCGGCGCGCGCGGGGCCGCACGAGCGGCGCGTCGCATCCAGGCGCTCGACAGCGGCCTGGAGGAGTTGTGCGGCCGCCTGCATGTTCCCTACGCGTCGCAGGTGGGCGAGGGCGGCGTGCCCGGCAATCGAACCTACTTCGGCGCGGACCGGATCCACCGCTCCGTGCAAGGCCATTTCGAGACAGGCACCGCAGAAGGCATGGCCATGGCGCGGATGTGGCTCGCGGCACACACCGGCGACGGTCTCGCCGCCGCGGTTTCCGGCTGAGCGACCCGAATCAGCTCGCGCGCTGGCCCTCCGCGCGGCAGGCCTGGCCGTATTCGGCCAGGGCCTTGACGACCGGATCGTGGGCGCCGAAATCGACGCGCCCGAAGTGGTGGGTCATCTCGGCGTAGACGTGGCGGCTGGCGTCGGCGATCGCCTCCTCGTCTCCCTCCCGGCAGCGCTGGCCGTACTCGGCGACGGCGCGGACCACGCGGTCGCCCGCGCTCAGGTCGAGCGGGCCGAAGTGGTGGGTGAGCGCCTGGTAGAGGTGGTCGCTCGCTTCGCGCACGTTGAGGGAAGGAGTATGAGAGAGGGCGGTCATCGCCGGAACCTCCGCGCAAGACGGATTTAATGCAAACGTAACATAGTCGGCGGGCCTTCGCCATAGGGAATAGGAGATATGCAAGTGGCCAACAGGTGAAGCCCGCGCCTCTCGCCACGGCCGCGAATACGAGGCCGGCCGACTCTCAGGACGACGGCGGAGATGTATAGCGCTCGCGGAGCGCGGCGAGGGCGGCGTCGGTCAGGCCGAGCGCCTCGCACAGGAAGGCCTGCATGGTGCCGGACATGGCCTCGGCCGACTGCCAGAAGGCCTCCAGATAGTCGGCGTGGACGGTGAAGACGTCGCGGAAGACTTCCAGGTTGGCCACGCGGCCGCCGAAGCCGTGCTGGCTGGCGACCTCCACTTCGCGCCCCCGATAGGCGAGCGCGGAGAGCATGTAGTCTTCGAACACGACCTCCTTCCCGACCCCGAGCGCGGAGAGGAGGAGCGCGGAGGCGACCCCCGCGCGGTCCTTCCCCGTCGAGCAGACCAGCATGACGGAGCCCGGTTCTTCGAGGATGCCCGCGAACATTCCCCGGAAGACGGGGAGCGCCTCCTCGAGCATCTGCCGGTACATGAGCGCCATTTGCGGCCGGAAGTCCGCCGTCTCGCCGTTCGCTTCGAGCACGCTGCGGATGTACGGGGCCATGTTCCCCGGCGAAATGCCCGCGCCCGCGAGCACACGGGGGCGGTCGCCGCTGAGTTCGAGCGGGCGGCGGGCGCGCTCTTCCGGCGTGCGGAGATCGACGATCAGGTGGAGGTCGAGCGCGCGGAAAGCGGCGGTTTCAGCGTCCGAGGCGAGCGCGAAGACGCCGCCGCGAAAGAGCATGTCCGAGCGGGTGACGCGGCCCGCCGCCGGATAGCCGCCCATATGCCGGAAGTTGTGGCTCTCGGCGATGGGGAGAAAGCGCCCCGGGATCTCGGCGGTCATTCCTGCTCGACGAGGACGCGCCCGGTCGTGCCGTCGACGGTGATCCGGGCGCCGTCCGGGATGAGGTCGCAGGCGCGCGACAGCATGGCGACGCAGGGCAGCCCGTACTCGCGCGAGATCATGACAGCGTGGGCGACGACGCCGCCCGTTTCGACGACGACGCCGGCGATCATCGAGAACACTGTCGTCCAACCCGGGTCCGTGGCCACGGTGACGAGGATGTCGCCCTTCTCGACCTTGCTTATCTCCTCGAGGCGGCGGCAGACGCGGGCCCGACCGCGGGCGACGCCGCTGCTGGCGGCTATGCCCTGCAGGGCGCGCGGGTCGTCGGAGAGCTGGCCGTCGTCGAACTTCGTCCAGCCGCGGATGTACTTGGGCGGCTCAAGGCCGCTGTACTTCTCGTAGACGCGCCGCCGCGAGCGCACGCGGAGGTGGACGTCGCGCGCTCCGAGCTTGCCCTGCTCGAGCAGGGCTATCTCCGGCCGCGTGAGGAAGAAGATGTCCTCGACTTCGCTCAGCAGACCGTTCGCCACGAACCGTCGCGCGAATCGGGTGAAGACGTCGCGCGGCCGGGACATGTTCTTGTCGTTGTAGAAGCGTTCGTAGTCGCGGTAGTAGAAGTAGTCCTGGACGAGCTCCAGGAAGCGTGCGAAGAACATAGCCTTGGGGCGGCCAAGGAGCCCGGACCGGCCTATCTTCCGCAGGCAAGCACTCTTCGTGCGGAGCATGCGCTGGTGCAGCTCCTCCTCGCGGCGGGCGGGATCGTCCTCGTCGTCAAGCGCGAGCAGCGGGCGCAGGGAACTGAAGACGAGGTCGGGCCGGTGGCGCCAGCGGTGGTGGAAGGCGTCGCGCTCGGCGCCGCCGCGGTGGCCGTAGGCGGCGAGGAAGAGGTCGAGCTCCGTGCGCAAGGCGCGGCCGTCGGCGGATTCGCCCAGGACGTCAAGCACGGCCGCACCGTCGCGGTTCCGGACAAGCTCGGCGAGGAGCGGCGACTGCCGGACTCGCCGAGAAAGCCGCCAGAGGGCGATGTTCTCCTCGCTTGTCTTGGTGTGCAGGCCAGCGACCAGGCGGTTGTAGATCCGGCCATCCGTGTCGCCACACCAGCGACGGCACAGCTCGCGCAGGGCGGCCGGGAGCACGTAGAGGTAGACGGTGAAGGGCAGCGTGACGTTGGTGCCGAAGTCACTCCCGGCGTTCGCGCGCACCTCGACGTCGGCGATCTCGGCCAGGGTGGCGGTCTCGGGGTCGAGTGTGGTCCAGACCTCCTCCGCCCGCTTCGTCCATTGTTCGAGGCCGGCGTACATGTGGCGCGTCGTGCGCAGGAGCGAGACCTTCGGGTTCGTCGCGTGAAGGCGGCCCATGGTCCAGAGGAAGTGCGGCCAATTGAAGCGCATCATGCGGATGGCCTCGCGCTCCTCGACCGGGAACGGCCAGAGGGCAGCTTCGTCGCGCGCGAACGGGGGGATGAAGCGGCGAATCCGCTCCCGCTCATAGGCCAGGTTGTAGTAGGCGCGGGCACCGTACCAGCGGAAGAGCGGCATCTCGCCGAAACGCGCGGCGGGATAGCCGAGCAGTTCTTTGACGCCCATCAGGCGAAGGGCGTTGATCTTGAGGCGCGTCATGCCGAACTGAAGCTGGCTGTAGAAGAGCGGCGTCGACGGGCCTGTCTGCACCTCGTCCGAATAGGCGCGCGACCAGGTCCAGCGCTCGCTGGCGAGATCGGCGCGGGCTTCGGGCGTTTGCCACAGCTCCAGGCCTTCCCAGAAGTCGATGTCGGCGGCGGTTACCTCGCGCGCCTGGAGGATGGCGAAGCGGCCCGCGGCGTAGCCCCACTCGACGTCCTGGGGGAAACCGTAGTGCGCTTCAATGCGCTGGCCGATGGCGCAGAGGGCGGCGATCTCCTCGTCGGAGAGCGTTGCCACCTGGCGCTGTTCCTCCGGCACGTCGAGGTCGACGCTTCCCTGCCCGTCGGGCCGCCGTACAGTCATGAGGCGCTTGTCGGCGACGAGCCTGTCGACGACGCACCCGCGCGCGCGGCTGAAGACGTACTGGTCCGGGTTGACCTTGCCGGCGACGACGGCCTCGCCCAGCCCCCAGCTGGCGTTCACGACCGTCTCGTCCGGATTGGCGGTGACGGGGTTGGCCGTGAACATGACCCCCGCGACAGCGGAGGGGAACATCTCCTGGACGACGACCGCGAGGAGCACCTCGGCGTGGTCGAAACCCTGACGGCGACGGTAGGCGACCGCCCTGTCGGTCCAGAGCGAGGCCCAGCACAGGCGGACGTGCTCGAGCACGCTCGCGACGCCGCGGACGTTGAGATAGGTGTCCTGCTGGCCGGCGAAGGACGCGCCGGGGAGGTCTTCGGCGGTCGCTGAAGAGCGGACGGACACGAGGGTGTCGTCGAGGCAGGCCTGAACGTGGGCCGCCTGTATCTCGTCGGCGATCTCGGCGGGGATGGGAGCGTCGGCGATCCAGCCTCGGATCGTGGCGGCGCGCACCTGGATGTCGTTGGCGTCGTCGTAATCGATTCTGGCCAGCTCGGCGAGGATCGCGTCGCGCAGCTCGTTCCGGAGGACGAACTCGCGGTAGGCCTCGGTCGTGACGCAGAAGGCGCGGGGCACGGGCAGCCGGGCTCTGGTCAGTTCGCCGAGGTTGGCGCCCTTGCCGCCCACCAGAGCTAGGTCGGCGGCCCCAACCTGGTCGACGGGCAGAGTATAGCGAGCGATGTCGATCTCCCTGGCGGGTCTCGGGGCGCGCGTGCAGCGGGCGAGCGGAAAATAGCACGCGGGCCTTCGTCTACGGAATAGGCGGCGGCCTGCCGCCCCTGCCTAGGGTGAGCCGGCGTCTCGGGGAGAAGCAGCCACGGGCTCCCCGCTCGCGCCAGCCGATCTGGGCCCTTCGCCCGCGACGGAGAAGGCAGCTGGCTCGCGAATGAGGAGCTGGCCGGCGGCCGCGCCACCGAGCAGGATGACGCCGATGACCACGTAGACGGCGCGGATGCCGACGCCGCCGCCGACAGCCCCGCCAGCGAGCGGGCCCAGGAGGAGTGCCAGGGACTGCATGCTCGCGGCCAGCCCAAACGCGCTCCCTTGCTTCCCCTCGGGCACGCTGGCGGCGATGAGCGCGTTCGTCCCCGGCACCATTGCCCCCTGGAAGAGGCCGGTGGCGCCCATGAAGAGGAGGAAGAAGGTAAAGTCGCCCGCCGTGGCCACGGGCAGAAAGAGCAGGCCGGTGCCGGCGGCTGCGCCGGCGACGCAGCGGCGGTAGCCGACACGCGCGGCCAGGGGGCCGAGCGAGAGCGCGGCGATCGTGCTCGTCAGGCCGATTGCGGCGAACACCAGGCCCGAGGCGAGCTCGACGTCGAGATCGGGCGCCCAGCCGGGAAGGAGGAGCTCCACCTTCTCGTGATCCGTCGCGCCGTGGGCGAAGTCGTCGATGCTGATAGGCATGACCGGGCGCACCATCGTCGTGCTCAGCCAGAGGACGAAGAGGAGGCCGAGCATGAGGACCACCTGGCGTTCGGAGACGACGACCTTCAGATTGGCGACGATCCCCCCCGCCGCCCGCGGCGAGGACCGCGCACCGGCGGGCTCACGCCCTTCACCCACGAAGAGGATGACGAGCAGCACGGCCACCAGGTAGAGCGCCGCACAGAAGACGAAGGACTCGCGGATGCCGAGATTCGCGGCGACGAGGCCGCCGACGACCGGGCCGAGCATGTTCGCCGAGAAGAGGCCGGTCTGGAGTGTGCCGAGCGCGTAGCCGACGCGCTCCCGCGGCGTCGTGGCGGCAACGAGGGCAGCGGCTGCGCCCATCGTCCCCGCGAAGGCGCCCATGGCAAAGCGCAGGAGGACGAACTGCCAGACAGTCTGCACCAGCGCCATCAGGCCGATGAGCACGCCGGCGCCGAAGAGTGCGCGCACGAACATCGGTTTGCGCCCGAAGCGGTCGGCCAGGGCCCCCCAGATCGGTGCCGTGAGGGTGAGCGAGAGGCCGGTGGCGCTCGCCGAGAGGCTGGTCCAGTAGGCCATGCCCGCCTTGTCGGTGACGCCGAGCTCTTTGACGTAGAACGGAACGAAGGGGAAGACGAAGTTCGCCCCGAGCAGGCCGACGAAGACGCCGATCCAGACAAAGGCCAGGTTGCGGCGCCAGTTGACGGCGAGCGGCGGCGACGCTGCCTCGCTCGCCCGGGCAGAGCGCCGCGCCATCAGCCTGCCGTCCCTGCTCGCTCCCCGGGCGCGGTGCTTCGACAAGTCAAGACGCGCATGCCCGCATTCTCCCAACGCGTCCCGCTTCGCGCATTCAGCCGCCGCGCAGAAACGCGATTTGGCCGCAGTGATCGTCGACGTGGGCGACGCCGCGCTGGAGGAGGTCGGCGAGGGTCACGCGGCCCCACTCCTGGTGCGTCCCGCCCCGCTGCCAGTCGCCGGAGCCGCAGCGCGAGAGCATCTCGGCCGACGAGAAGCGGATCTGCTCGAAGAGGGCGAGGGCGGCCTCCGGGTCCCGCCAGAGGTAGTGCAGGCGGCGCTTCCAGATTCCTTCGTCGAAGGCGGCGAGGACAGGCTCGTCTTCGGTGAGGACGACGCGAAAGCGGACCGCCCGCACCAGCTCCGTGTCGGCGAGGTGGACGACGACGTCGCGTGCGCTCCAGTCGGAGCCGGGACGCGTGCGGTTGAGCGCGCCGGCGTCGAGCCCGGCGACCGCCGCGCGGAGGAGGGACGGGCCCCGGGCGAAGCGCGCGAGGAGGTCAGCGGGCGGTTCAGAAGGCCGGACCACGGCGGCAGTCTACGCGGCGGTCGGCGTGCGCGCTGGCCTCTCCTGGCACTCGGTTTGCTACACTGCCAGATGATGGCGACGCAGCAACGCGACTACTACGAGGTCCTCGGCGTCGACCGCGCGGCCTCACCCCAGGACCTGAAGAAAGCCTACCGCCGCCTGGCGATGGAGTACCACCCGGACCGCAACCCCTCGCCGGACGCCGCCGAGCGCTTCAAGGAGATCAACCGCGCCTACGAGGTGCTGTCAGACCCGGAGAAGCGGCCGATCTACGACCGCTTTGGCCATGCGGGGGTCGAGGGTGCGGGCGCCGGGCCCCAGGGCTTCGAAGGCTTCTCCAACTTCGAAGGCTTCGGCGACATCTTCGACGCCTTCTTCGGGGGCAACGGTCGGCGCGGCGGACGGCGGCGCGGACCGGCGCGCGGCGCCGACCTCCGCTACAACCTGCACCTGACCTTCGAAGAGGCCGTCTTCGGCGTCGAAAAGGAGATCGAGTTCAACCGTCCCGAGCGCTGCGACCGCTGCGACGGCCGCGGCACCGAGCCGGGCACGGACCTCGCCACCTGCCCGGACTGTAACGGCGCCGGCGAGATCCGACGAGCGCAGCAGAGCATCTTCGGGCAGTTCGTGAACGTCGCCACCTGCCCGCGCTGCCAGGGAAACGGGCGCGTCGTGCAGGACCCGTGCACCCAGTGCCGGGGAATCGGCCTGCAGAAGAAGACGCGCCGCATTTCGGTGAAAGTCCCGGCGGGCGTGGAGGACGGGGCGCAGATCCGCCTCTCCGGCGAAGGGGAGGCGGGCGCGCACGGCGGCGACTACGGCAATCTGTCCGTCGTCCTCTCCGTCGCCCCGAGTCCGATCTTCGAGCGTGTCGAGGACCACATCCTCTACGATCTGCCGGTCAACATCGCCCAGGCAGCACTCGGCGCGCGGGTGAGCATCCCCTCGCTGGAGGGCGAGATGGAGTTCGAGATCCCGGCCGGCACGCAGAGCGGCGAAGACTTCGTCCTGCGCAGCAAGGGCATCCCCCACCTGCGCGGCAGCGGGCGCGGCGACATGGTGGTGCGCGTGCACGCCGTCGTCCCGGAAGAGTTGAGCGACGAGCAGCGGGACCTCCTCGAGCAGCTGGCGCGAACGATGGACACGCCGGTGCTGCCGAAGAAGGGCCGAGGCTTCTTCGAACGCCTGCGCGACGCCGTTGCAGGCTGAGCCGGCCCTTGCCGGGCCCGGAGCCTTCTTGTGCTCTGGTACGAGATAACGGCCACCGCGGCGCCGGCCGACCTCGAGGCCGTCGCCTCGCTGATGCGGGACGTTGCGCCGGGGGGCGTTACGATCGAGGAGCCCGTCGACCTCCTCGGCCCCGAGCAGGGCTTTCGCGTGCGCGGCGGCGAAGCGGTGCTGGTGCGCGCCTACCTGCCCGCGTCGGAGCTCGGCGCCGTCCTCACCGAAGAGCTGCGGCGGGCGATGGCAGCGCTGCCCCAGGTCCAGATGGTCGCGAAGCCTCTCTACGAGCAGGACTGGGCAGTCAGCTGGCGAGAGTTCTTCGGCGTGGTGGAGCCGGGCGGCCGCGTGGTGGTTGTTCCTTCGTGGCTTGAGCACGAGCCGAGCCCCGGGGAGATTGTCTTGCGATTGGACCCGGGTCAGGCCTTCGGCACCGGCCACCACGAGACAACGCGCCTCTGCCTGCTCGCCCTCGAAGAGCTGCTGCGCCCGGGCGACCGCGTGCTCGACGTCGGCACGGGCTCTGGCATCCTCGCGATCGCCGCCCTTCGCCTCGGCGCCGGCTCGGTCCTGGCCATCGACGTCGATCCCGTGGCGGCGGAAGTGGCGCGGGCAAACGTTGCCGCCAACGGCGTTGAGGGCCGCGTCGTCGTCGAGGCCGGCCGCCTGGAGAGCGACCACGCGGGCACCTATGACCTCGTCATTGCGAACATCAGCACGGAGGCGAACATCGCACTCGCGCCCGCCTTCGGCAGGGTGACGGCGGCGGGCGGGCGAATCGCCCTCAGCGGAATCCTCGCCGCCGACGTGCCACGAGTGCGGGCGGCGATGACCGCTGAGGGTTTCGCCCTCGACGGGCTCTGCTACGAGCGCGACTGGTCTCTGCTCGCGCTCCGTCGGCCGGCCTGAGAGGAAAGCAGACCACCGGGGAGCAGGCGCGTGACAGACTCACTGCGCGCCTGGGCGGGTGGCGTCGGAAGTGGTAGCGCGTAGGGGATTCGAACCCCTGATCTCCGCCTTGAAAGGGCGGCGCTGAGGCCGTTCTCCGTCCGTTTTAGAACAGTATCGTCGCTCCTTCGAAGCTGCCGTCACAGCTTTCTGGG
>JADLBJ010000241.1 GCA_020847765.1 Dehalococcoidia bacterium | reverse complement strand
TCATACACCCGCCGCCCCGACATGCGGACGGTGATCGGCGTGCCGTCCCTCCGCTTCCAGGCCAGCTCGACTCCCTCGATGAAGTCGGCCCCCTTTTCAACCAGATGCTGGCGGTCGGCCGGGTCGCGGTACACGCCGGTGGCCAGATCGACGGCGAGCAGCTCCTCGGGATCGTCGTAGCCGAGGATCCTGGCCAGGGCCGGGGTGACGTGGGAGAAGCGGCCGTCCAGGCCCGAGCGGAACACGCCGTAAGGGCCATCGTGGGCCATGCAGCCCGATCTTCTCAGGGCGATGCAGGCCGGCGCGGGCGACGCGGCCGCGCGCCGCTCGGCCACCGCCAGACGCAACGGAAGCAGGTCGCCCTCCCTGGCCGGACACAGGTAGTCGTCTGCCCCGGCGGCCAAGAGCGCGGCCAGGTGGTCGGGGCCGGCCCGGTCCGTGATTGCCACGAGCAGGCTTTGACGGCCGAAGGCGGTGTCGCGCAGCCGACGGCAAGACTGCGCGAAGTCGGCCCAGGCATCGGCGTCCAGAAGCACCAATCCGGCCGGCCTCGCCGCCAACTCCGCGCACGCCGCGGACAGGCCGGCGGCCAGGGCCACCTCGTGCCCGCGGGCAGCCAGCAGATCGCGTAGCGCACTCCGCGCCGGCGAGTCAGGTTGAACGAGTAGCGCTCTCATGCCGCGCGTAGATCGAGGTCCCCAAGTCCCTCTGTCTGGCCCGCGACGGGAATCCGCGCCGGCGTTAGACTATTCTAGCCCGCTGCTGCCGGGAGCCAAAGCATAATGCGCCCTGGACCGGATCGCCCCACTCCGCCGACCGGCCTAGCCCTCGGCCCTCCAAAGGCCGTGCAGATTGCAGTAGGCCCGGGCCGCGACCGGCCCTCCCGGACAGGCGAACTCGGCCCTCGGGGTCTCGCCGGGCTTCAGATACTCCCGCGCGGCCCCATCGCCGTGGACGACCTCGATCCACTCAATATAGTGGTCCGTTGCCATCGGATGGGCAATGCTCCCCACGGTCACGCCCAGCTTCCCTTCAGCCCTGGCAATTACCGGGACGTGCTTCTCGCGCGAAGCGTCGGTGGTGTTTTCCTCGGCCGGGGTCATGGGTTGTTTGCAGCAGACGAGCGTGCCTCCGCCTGCGCGGAGCACTTCGACTACGTTGCCACAGACTTGGCAAACGAACACCTGGCGCTGACGGGTCATGGCGGACGCCCTCCCAGTGAGATGATGCCCTCGCCCCCAGTCGGAGGCCCTAGCTTCCTTCACAATGGATGTTCTACATTGCGGGCACAGTCTTGAGAAGTGCCGCGGCGTATGCGAGTTAGCTGCTGGCGCTGCCTGCTGCATGGAGCTTGTCCCATGACCGAGCGCGACGTGGTCCGCCTTGCCCTGGAGGGAAATCGCCCCCCCTACGTCCCCTGGTCCCTGGGATTCACCAAAGAGGCTAGGGAAAATCTCCAGCGCCACTATGGCTGCGACGACCTGGACACGCCGCTGGGCAACCACCTCTTGAAGCTGGGGAGCGACATTGGTTTTTTCGAGGAGATTGGCGGCAACCGCTTCCGCGACGTGTTCGGCGTGGTCTGGGACCGCACGGTGGACCGCGACATCGGCAACGTCCAGGGCTGCGTCCTGCCCGAGCCCACCCTGGCCGGCTACCGCTTCCCCGATCCCCGCGACCCGCGGTTCTTCCGCGAGATTCCCCAGCGGATCGAGCGCTCGCCCGGCCGCTTCCGCGTGTTCCAGGTCGGCT
>JADLBJ010000240.1 GCA_020847765.1 Dehalococcoidia bacterium | reverse complement strand
GCTCGCCCGAGACCACCACCGGCGGCAACGCGTTGAAGTTCTATGCCTCGGTGCGCCTCGACATCCGCCGTATCGGCGCCATCAAGGAGCGCGACGAGGTGGTCGGCAACCAGACCCGCGTCAAGGTGGTGAAGAAAAAGCTGGCGCCGCCGTTCAAGCAGGTCGAGTTCGACATCATGTATGGCGAGGGCGTCTCCAAGATGGGCGAGATCCTCGACCTCGGCGTCAAGGCCGGCGTGGTCGAGAAATCCGGCGCCTGGTTTTCCTATGACAGCCAGCGCCTCGGCCAGGGCCGCGAGAACGCGAAAGCTTTTCTGAAGGCCAATCCCGACATCTCCGGCAAGATCGAAACCGCGATCCGCCAGAATTCCGGCCTGATCGCCGAGCAGATTCTCGCCGGCGAGCGCGAGGCCGACGCCGACGGCGAGGAGTCGGCGGAGGAGTGATCTTTCGAAGATTGATGTGACGGCAGACGGGCGCCGAGGACGTTGAGTTGCCGACGTCTCCGGCGCCCGTTTTGTTTTTTGCGTGTGGTGGGTGAATAGAGCGTCATGGCCCGTTTGATTCTGACATTCGGATACGCCGTCGCCAAACCGTTCATGCGGACGGGCGTTGCCGACTGCGTCATCGAATTCAGGTGTAATTTCGCCTGGGGCAAATTGCATTCGAGCGAACGGCTCAAGATGCTGTTGTCGCAGCGGCCCGAAAAGCGCGTATTCGAACATTGGACCGAGGGCCTGGAAGGGTGGTCACTGACCGACGCGGAGATGCGTGGTCTTGGCTTGATCGAATTCTGCGAGGGCTTTGACGCCATCGAACTCTGGGCCAATTCCGAGCCAGAGACACAGTTGCAGCTCATCTGGCTGCTCGATCACCTGCGGCCGCATGCGAACGTCGCTTCGAGATTGAGCCTGGTGCAGACGGACACATGGGATAGCGAGGGCCGACCGGAGGATTGGATCGCGCAGCGTCCCCATGCCCTTTCAATTCATGCCGATCACCTCTCACTCG
>JADLBJ010000239.1 GCA_020847765.1 Dehalococcoidia bacterium | reverse complement strand
TTCGCAGCTCGCGGTCGAGGTGAAGCCGGGATCATAGGTGAAGGCGCCGGTCTGGGCATAGAATTTGCGGATGTCGACGACATCGGGACCCACCGTGCCCGACAGGACGGGGCTGTCGACACTCTTGTCGCCCAGCGTGATTTTGGCGGTCTGATCGGTCATGGTTTTTCCCCTGTTCTTCGGACGGGATCGAAAAGTGGTTACGCCCCTGCCGGATAATTGTGCACTGCGTCAAGTCGGGCGAGGCTGTTATCGCGCCCGAGCAGCAGCAGAACGTCGAAAATTCCCGGCGACACGGTGCGCCCGGTCAGGGCGGCGCGCAGCGGCTGCGCCAGCTTGCCGAGACCGATTCCCGCCTCTTCGCTGGTGGCGCGCACGGCGGTCTCGATATCCCCGGCCGCCCAGCGGTCCAGCGCGCGCAGCTTTTCGGTGACGGCCGCAAGAAGACCGTCCGGCGCGCCTTTCAGCGCCTCGACCGCCTTTTCGTCGATCTCCAGCGGGTCCGGCTGGAACAGGAAGGCCGCGCCGTCGGCGATTTCGTCCAGCGTCTTCGCGCGCGGTTTCAGCACTTCCATCGCCTGAGCCAGCAACGCGCGGTCGCTATCCGCCAGCGCGCGTCCGACGAGTCGTTCGACGCGCGGCGCGGTCAGGTCCGCCAGCCGCGCATTATCGGCCTCTCGGATATAATGGCCGTTGAGATTCTCCAGCTTCTTGAAATCGAAGCGCGACGGCGATCGGCCGACATGGGCAAGGTCGAACCATTGGATCGCCTCCGCGCGGCTGATGATTTCCGCATCGCCATGCCCCCAGCCGAGCCGGAGCAGATAATTGTTCACCGCCTCGGGCAGATAGCCCATCTCGTCGCGATAGGCATCGACGCCCAGCGCGCCGTGCCGTTTCGACAGCTTCGCCCCGTCCGCGCCGTGGATCAGCGGTACATGGGCATAGACCGGCTCGCGCCAATTCATCGCCCGGATCAGCGCCAGTTGCCGGAAGGCGTTGTTGAGATGATCGTCGCCGCGGATCACATGCGTGACGCCCATGTCGTTGTCGTCGACGACGACGCTCAGCATATAGGTCGGTGTGCCGTCGCTGCGCAGCAGGATGAAGTCGTCGAGTTCGGCATTCTGCACCGTCACCTCGCCCTGCACGCGGTCGTTTATCGTCACCGCCCCGTCCTGCGGCGCGCGCAGGCGGATGACGTGCGGCGCGGCCGGGTCGCCATCGTCGCGGTCGCGCCATGGGCTGCGGACGCGGAAGGGCTGACGCTTTTCCTGCGCCTCGGCGCGCATCGCGGCCAGTTCGTTCTGCGTCAGATAGCAGCGATAGGCCGCGCCCT
>JADLBJ010000076.1 GCA_020847765.1 Dehalococcoidia bacterium | reverse complement strand
GATCTCGGCGGCGGCGTCCGCGTGCGCGTGATCTTCACCCCTGGCCACAGCAGCGACTCCCTCTGCTTCTACCTCGAGGAAGAAGGTGTTCTCTTCTCGGGCGACACCCTCCTGGGAAGCTCGACTACAACCGTGTCAGACCTGGGCGCCTATCGCCGCAGCCTCCGTGCGCTGCTCGAGCTCCCGCACCTGCGCGTGATCTGTCCCGGCCACGGCCCTCTCGTGCACGACCCCCGGGAACGCCTCCAGTCCTACATCGCCCACCGCGACCTGCGCGAGCGCCAGATCCTCGAGGCCCTTCGCCAGCGCGGGCCTGCCACCAGCTGGGAGCTCATGCTCCGCCTCTACCCCGACGTCGATCGCCGCCTGCGCCGCGCCGCCGACAACAATGTGCGCAGCCACCTCCGCCAGCTCGAGCAGGAAGGCCGTCTCAGGCTCCATCCGGGGAAGGCCAAACGGCCGAGCCTCGCCAGGCAACAGCGCGACGTCGAGCACGCAGCCTACCGCCACCGCATCGTCCGCGAAGCCCGGAAGCTCGAGACGCAGCAGCGCCGTGCCGAAATCCGCGCGCAGGAGAACGCGCCGGCCAGCGAGTGGCTCCAACCACCGCGGTATGAGCTCCTCTGAGCGGGGGTTGGGTCAGTATTGCGCCGGGTCGGACGAGCCCTGCGGGCCCCTGGCCCCCTTGTACGGGCAATCGAGCCCGGGGTCGATCCCGTCGCCTCCGGCGTGATCCAGCGCCTTGAAGCTGACCACCTGTTGATGGCCGACTGTCGCCCGCCGCACCGAAGGGCCGTCGTCGCCGCTCAGCGCGAAGGTCGCTGCCCCACCGAGCACGACCGCGAACAGCGCCACACCCGCGGCGCCCATCAGGACAGGCTTCCAGGCCCCCTGCATGGCTCCCTCCTTCTTGGGGCACGATAGCACCCGCGCGCTGTCGCAAAGACTATGCCATACCTCGGAAAGCCCCGGTACCGACGTCTTTCTCCCCGTTCGATTTCTCCTAATTCACCATGTAGATGACGTACTCGCGCCGCTCAAACCGGAAGCCACCCAGTGCCTCGCCCAGACAGTCGAGGCCTCGAATCGCCTCGCCGAATTCCTCCGTGTGGCGATAGGAGTAGAGGTACGACGTCGGATCGTTCTTCTCGCCCGGCGCTGCTGCGATGATCACCCCCGGCCGCAGACAGAGCTGCTCGAGCTGCCGCTTCGCCACCTCCACCGACGCCGGGTCGTCGATGGCGCTCGCCGGCAGCCCGAAGTCCGTCACGTGAAAGAAGTGCTTGCCGGGATCCAGCCGATTCAGGCCCTCGATCATGTCGATCCCGTCGATCGAATCCGCCACGGGCTCCAGGCCGCTGAGCTGGACTACAGCGTCCGGCTGGGCGCGGTGAATGCGACCCGCCACCTCGGCCAGCAAGGCGCGATCTTCGCCCGGCGTCGCGAACACGTCGTCGTTGAGTGAGACCACACGCATGAGCGTGAGCGTGAGCGCGGCCACCGCCACCGCCAGCCGCTGCCGCTCGTCCATCTCGCGCAAGGCGAACACGATCGGCAGAAGCACGAGCATGGTCGGCGATAAGAGCACGAAGGGATTGCCCCCGGAGCGGGACAGGACAAAAGGCGTCAGCGCGAGCACCGGGATCGCCAGGCAGACGGCCGCCTCCCGCCACCGCCCCCGCCAGAGGAGGAACCCGTACGCAGCCAGCACAGCCAGCACCATCGCCCGGCCCATGTGATCGCCGACCGTGTCCTTCGCGAACCGCAGCGAATCGCTTGCGCTCGCGAAGCGTCCCACGTCCGCGTTCTCCGACACGTAGTATGTCCACGTCTCCCGCCATAGGGGGAAGATCACCAGGCCTGCCGCGATCAGCGGAGCGCCGAGCGCGAGCACCTTCAGACGGTCAGGTCGCCACATCCAGCGAAGCTGTCGCCAGTGCGCAACCGCTAACACCGCCGCCGTCAGCACGATCGGTGCCGCACTGATCGGGCGATCGAGCAACGCCAGGGCGCTGAGGAGCCCGGCAGCAGCCCAGTAGCGCGTCAGCCGCGGATGCTCGAACAGCGCCATCAGCGCAAGCACCGCGGCCAGCAGCAGGAATGCCGCGATCAGGTCGATCCGCTGGTCGAGGATGCCCCCGCGCAACTCCGCGAAGATCTCGAGCGCAGTGAGCGACAGCACAACCGCGACACTCGCCCGCGCACTCCGCGTCAGCACGTAGCTCAGCCAGATCACGGCAGCCAGAGCCACCATTAGGACGAGGTAGGAAACGAGGTACAGCCCCGCGATCGACTGGGGCAGCGCGGGCGCAAACAGCGCTTCCAGGAGCGGGTAGAGCCGCGTGCTCGGCCTGTCCCACGATTCCCGCAGCGCCGCCTCCATCCCGTCCCGGTGATACACACTCAGGATCCAGAAGTACTGCCGCTGATACCCCATGGAGTCATAGAACGGCACCACCTTGCCGTACCAGGTGATGCCCAGCACCATCCAGTAGACGCCCATGACGCCGCTCGCAAGGAGCGCCGCCTGGCAAAGCCGCGGAAATGGTCGCCGGTGCACCTCCGCGTTGTCGGCGGTCACCCCAGCCTCGGCCGGACGCGCTTCATACGGTGTCGACGCGCGCGAGCCCTCCGCTATCCTCACGGCAGGCGCATCCATCCGTCCGGCGTGGTACGAGGGGAACGTCTCCAATCCATGCGAGCCCGCCCGATGGTAGGGTCGCGGTGAGAACCCGGCAATTCGACGCGCCCGAGGAATTGACCCCTTGGCCGGGCCTCTGTACTCTTGCGAACGCATGTTCGCCCAGGAGCCCGACCGCCTTCCCTCCGTGCCCGCCGTTCTTCCGGCGGTCCGCGACAGTCCCGCTGGCTGGCAGGCCCATGGCTAAGCCGCCGCCCCCCTACCCCGTGCCGGCTGTGCGGCCCATCCCCCCGGCGGTCGTCGCCGAAGCCGTCATCGCTGAGCTCCGCCAGCGCCAGAGCGACACCACCGTCCATCGCCTCGAGGCCCGGGAAGCGCGCTTCGGACCCTGGCCCGCGGACCTCGACCCGCGCCTTCGCGAGGCGCTCGTTCAGCGCGGCGTCGCACAGCTCTATTCGCATCAGTCGCGCGCCGTCAGCCTCGCCCGCTCCGGCCGCAACGTGGTCGTGGTCACCCCCACGGCGAGCGGCAAGACCCTCTGCTACAACCTCCCGGTCCTCGACGCTATCCTGCGGGACTCCTCCGCACGCGCGCTCTACCTCTTCCCGACAAAGGCCCTCGCCCAGGACCAGCTCGACGAGCTCCTCGGCCTCACCGCTTCGCTCGACGTTCCCATCGGCGCCTATACCTACGACGGCGACACCCCCGCCGACGCCCGCCGCGCCGTGCGCAGCGCCGGCCATGTCGTCCTTTCGAATCCCGACATGCTGCACACCGCCGTGCTCCCCCACCACACAAAATGGGTCAGGCTCTTCGAAAGCCTCGAGTACGTGATCGTTGACGAAGTCCACACCTACCGCGGCGTCTTCGGCAGCCACCTCGCCAACGTCCTCCGCCGCCTGCGTCGAATCTGCCAGTTCTACGGTTCCGACCCGACGTTTATCCTCTGCTCGGCCACCATCGCGAACCCCGGCGAGCTCGGTGCCTCCCTGATCGGCGACGACGTCGAAGTCGTCGCCGAAAGCGGCGCCCCGGTCGGCGAGCGCA
The DNA here is from genome assembly GCA_020847765.1 of Dehalococcoidia bacterium. Classification (GTDB taxonomy): domain Bacteria; phylum Chloroflexota; class Dehalococcoidia; order Tepidiformales; family Tepidiformaceae; genus JADLBJ01. The sequence continues at coordinate 18,012 of JADLBJ010000076.1, read as the reverse complement.
TCGTCGTGATCCACAACCCGCCCGTCGTCAACCGCGAGCTCGGCATCCGCCAGTCCTCGCTCAAGGCCACGCGTGACATCGCTGCCCGCCTCATCCGCGCCGGCGTCCAGACGATCGCCTTCGCCCCCAGCCGCCTGCGCGTCGAGCTCCTCCTCACCTACCTGCGCGACGCCCTCCGTAGCAAGCCCGGCGACAGCGAGCGCGTCGCCGGCTACCGCGGCGGCTATCTCCCCAACGAGCGGCGCGCGATCGAACGCGGGCTGCGCGACGGCTCCGTCCGCGGCGTCGTCGCAACCACCGCCCTCGAGCTCGGCATCGACATCGGCGGCATGGGGGCGAGCGTGGTCATGGGCTATCCGGGCTCGCTCGCCAGCCTCTGGCAGCAGTTCGGCCGTGCCGGCCGCCGACACGAGGCTTCCCTCTCCATCCTCGTCGCCTCCTCCAACCCGCTCGACCAGTACGTCGCCACCCACCCCGGCTTCGTGCTCGAAGGCAGTCTCGAGCGCGCCCTCGTCGATCCCGACAACCTCTTCATCCTCGCCAGCCACCTGAAGTGCGCGGCCTTCGAGCTCCCCTTCACCGTGGGCGAAACCTTCGGCGCTCACACCGCCGAGCTCCTCGACATCCTCGCTGAAGAGGGCGTCCTCCAGCGCGCCGGCGACCGCTACCACTGGATGACCGAGGCCTACCCCGCCGAGCAGGTCTCGCTCCGTACCGCCAGCACCGACAACTTCGTCATCATCGAACAAGGCCCCCGCCCCCGCGTCATCGGCGAGTGCGACCGTCCGAGCGCCCCCCTCGTTATCCACGAAGACGCTGTCTACATCCACCGCGGCCAGCAGTACCAGGTGGAATACCTCGACTGGGACGACAAGAAGGCGTTCGTCACCCCCGTCGCCGTCGACTACTACACCGACGCTCAGCTCGCCGTCGACCTCAAGGTGCTCGAGAGCTTCCGGGAGCAGCAGGGCCCCGTCGGTTCCTGGGAAGCGGGCGAAGTTGCCATCACCTTCCTGGCCACCATTTTCAAGAAGGTCAAGCTCGTGACTCACGAGAACGTAGGCTGGGGCAAGATCGCGATCCCCGAGGAGAGCCTCCATACGAGTGCCTGCTGGTGCAGCTTTGGGCCGGGCGCCACCGCCGGCCTCGCCCGTGACGCCGTGGCCGCGGGCCTCACCGGCGTTGGTCACCTCCTCCGCAATCTCGCTCCCGTCTACTGCCTCTGCGACCCCCGCGACGTCGGTGTGGACACGCAGGTGCGGGCCCCCTGGAACCAGGCGCCGACCGTCTTCCTCTACGACGCCATCCCTGGCGGCGTGGGCCTCGCCGACCGCCTCTTCGACGTCCGCGACGACCTCGTTGAAGCTGCGCTCGCCGTCGCCACCGCCTGCCCGTGCGAGAACGGCTGTCCCGGCTGCGTCGGTCCCCAGGCGGAAGCGCGCAGCCCGGCCAAGGAGACCGCCCGCCGCCTCCTCGAACGCCTCCGCACCGCCTGACCTCGCCGCCCCTTCACTCCCGCCGTTTGAGCCGGTAGCATCGCCCCCGCTCGCTCCGGAGGTAGACCGCATGCCAGCCGTCCAGACCGTCCTTGGCCCCGTGGATGCCAGCCAGCTGGGCGCCGTTCTCAGCCACGAGCACGTCCTCGTCGCCATGGGTGAAGACAACCACCACTACCCCTGGCGCTTCGACTGGGACCAAACCCGGGCGATCGCAGTCCGCGAACTCAAAGAGGCGAAGGCCGGCGGCGTCGACACCGTCATCGACCTCACCACTCCCGACCTCGGCCGCGACGTCGAGTACATACGCACTGTCGCCGCCGAGTCCGGCATGAACGTCGTCGTTGCCACCGGCCTCTGGCGCGACATCCCGCGCTCCTTCTGGTTGCGCGATCCCGATGACATCGCCGACATCTTCGTCCACGAGATCGAGAGCGGCATCGGCCGAACGGGCGTCCGCGCCGGCGTCATCAAGGTCGCCAACGACATGGGTGGCGTCACCCCGGAGGCCGAGCGCGTCCTCCGCGGCGCCGCCCGTGCCTCCAGGCGCACCGGTTGTCCGATCAGCACGCACCACTGGGCCCCTGAGCAGGTCGGCCGTCGCCAGGTCGAGATCTTCGCCCAGGAGGGCGCGCCCATGGACCGCATCGCCGTCGGCCACAGCGCCGACACAACCGACGTCGGCTATCTCGAGTCCCTCCTCCACGCCGGCGTCTACCTCTCCATGGATCGCTATCCCGGCGGCCCGGGCCGGCCCAGCTGGCAGCAGCGAAATGAGACCGTCCGCGCCCTGATCGACCGCGGCTGGGCCAACCGTCTCATGCTCGGCCACGACCATGCTCCGGCCCCCATCCGCGCGGGCACCGTCGCCCTCCCGCCGACGGAACCCACGCGCTACCTTTTCGTGGGCACTGTCGCCGTGCCCGCCCTGCTCGCCGAGGGTGTGCCGCAGCAAACCATAGACATCATGCTTCGTGACGTCCCCCGCCGGTTCCTCACCGGCGTCGCCTGACCACCACCACAGGAGCTCCGCCAATGATCGGCACGCCCGCCCAGGACGCCTTCATCAGCCGCCAGAAATGGGCCGTCGTCACCAGCCTCCGCGCTGACGGCAGCCCCAGCTCGTCCGTCGTCTTCTTCGCCCGCGAAGACGACACCCTGATCTTCAGCACCACCCGTGACCGCCTGAAGGGCAAGACCATCGCGCGCGATCCGCGCCTCGCCCTCTGCGTCCTTGACGAGGGCGCCCCATACGGCTACGTCACCGTCGAAGGCAAGGCAACGATAGAAGAGGACGACCTCGTCGCCAGGCACGTCGCCATCAACCGCGTCATGCGCGGCGGCGAGTTCGTGCCTCCGCCCGACTTCGCCGAGCGTCTCGCCCGCGACGGACGCGTCATCGTCCGCCTCACACCTGCGCGCGTTTCCGGGGTGACCGGCCGCGGCTGACGCTACGACGCCGCCGACACCTGCTCGGCCGGCGCCGGGGTCGTGGCCGCCGGTTGCACATTGCGCGAAATCGCCTCGCGGCTCGCCTGGTCAACTTCGCGCAGTGAGCGGCTCCAGAACAGGAAAGCCAGCGTCGCCACCGCCGTCAGGCCCGCCGAAACCGCGACGGCGAACGGTGCCCCCATCGCCTCCGCCAGCGCACTGACGGGCAGCAGGCCGAGCGGCGTCAGCCCGAACGTCATCATCATCAGGCTCATCACCCGCCCCCGCACGTGGTCGGGGATGATGACCTGGATCGCCGTGTTGTTGACCGTGTTGAAGACACTCGCAAAGACGTCCGAAGCGAGCACGAGCGGCAGCGCCAGCAGGAACCACGGACTGATGGCGAACAGCATCAGCGTCCCGGCGAACGCGAGCAGGCTAACCACCATCATCCGCAGCTTCCGTGGCGAATCCCCCCTCCACGCCACGAACACCGAGCCCAGGATGCCCCCGACCCCCGCCGCCGCCTGCAACACGCCGAGCCCACCTCCGCCCACCTTCCAAACGTCCTCCGCGAAAACGACCAGCAGCGCCTGGAAGGGCATCGCCAGCAGAATGGGCACCAGTGCCAGCGACATCAGCGCCCGCACTGGACGGTCATTCCACACGTAGCTGACGCCCTCCCCCAGCTCGCCCCAGACAGTCCGGTCGCCTGCCCCGTCAGCAGGCGGCGCCCGGTCGATGCGCGACATCGCCAGCAGCGCCACCCCGTACAGCACCACCGCGATCGCGTACATCCATCGCAAACCGACGACCGCGATCATCAGGCCGGCCGTCACCGGCCCCACTACGCGCGCTGCGTTGATGCCGCCGAACTGCAGCGCCATCGCGTTCGCCAGCCCCTGCCGGCCGACGATGTTCGACACGATCGACGACCGCGCCGGCATCATGAACGGGAAAAGGCAGCCCATGACGAACACCGCGGCCAGCAAATGCCAGAAGCGCAGCAGGTCCGTCACCAGTAGTACCAGCACGGCCAGCTCGTTGACGACGACCAGCGCCTGCCCCGCCATGATCAACCGCCGCTTCTCCACCCTGTCCGAGACCACGCCGCCAAATGGCGAGATCAGCAGCAGCGGCACAGCCACCGCCAGGTTCACCAGCCCCAGTGAGAACGCGTTGTCCGTCAGCTTGAAGGCGAGGTAGGAACGCACGACGAACTGGCCGTTCATCGCGAAGAAGAACGCCAGGTTGCTCGCGTACATCCAGCGGAATTGCCTGTGTTCGAGCGACGCGAAGGCCGCACGCCAGCCGTGCGCCCCCGCCTGCGCCTCGAACGAGCGCACGGCCGATGCCATTTCGTTAGCCTAACACTACGAATCCCCACGTGCCGGCGCCCCTCTCTTCACCCATGAGTCCCCTGCGCGACGTCTTACCGCACCGTGGCGTACCCTCGTTCCGGCAGCCCGTCCCGGGAGGACCGCGATCGCGTACCCCGACCCCCGCGACCTCCTCGCTCTTGCCATCGAGACCGCCCGCGAGGCGACAGCCCTCCTCGTCGCTCGCTTGCACGACGTCCGCGCCGTCGGCACCAAGTCAAGCCCCACCGACATGGTGAGCGACGTCGATCGCGCGACCGAGGCGCTGATCACCGCCCGCATCCTTGCCGCCCGCCCGAAGGACGCCATCCTCGGCGAAGAGGCCGGCGCTCGCCCCGGTACGAGCGGCGTCCGCTGGCTCGTCGACCCGCTCGACGGCACCACGAACTACCTGTACGGCTACCCCGCCTTCGCTGTCTCGATCGCCGCCGAAGCCGACGGGGCGACGATTGCGGGAGTGGTCTGCGACGCCGCCCGCGGCGAAATCTTCGCTGCCGCACTCGGCTCGGGCGCTACCCGTGACTCTCGGGCGGTCGCCGTCTCGGCGCGGGACGACCTCCCCCGGGCCCTCATCGGCACTGGCTTCGCCTACGACGCCTCTCGACGGGCTCACCAGGCGGCCGTCCTCGCGCGCCTTCTGCCCCGCGTGCGCGACGTGCGCCGGGCCGGGAGTGCCGCGCTCGACCTCTGCGCCGTCGCCTGCGGTCGCCTCGACGCCTTCTACGAGGCCGGCCTCGCGCCCTGGGACTTCGCCGCCGGCGCCCTTATCGTCCGCGAAGCCGGCGGCCTGGTGGACCTTCCCCCGGCGGGCGCGCTCGTCGCCGCCGGCCCGCGGCTCTTTCCCGCCCTCCTGCGCCTCGTCCGCGAAAGCGAAGCGCTCGCCGGCTGAAGTCGACGCGCTCGCCTCCTCTCCGTATCTTTGGCGCGGGCCACGTGGCCTGGAGTGGCAGATGACAGCTGCGATCCCAGCCGGCCCTCTCGCCGGCGTCCGCGTCCTCGATCTCACGACCGCCCGCGGGCAACTCGCCGGGCGCCTCCTCGCCGACCTCGGCGCCGACGTGCTTCTGATCGAACCACCGGGTGGCCTGGAAGCCCGGCGCTGGCCCCCGTTCGACCAGCGCAACGGCGCTTCCCTCTACTGGGCCGCGGTCGCCCTCGGCAAGCGCAGCGTCGTCCTCGACTTCCACAGTCCGGAAGACCTGGCTGGCGTCCGACGCCTGGCCGCCGAGGCTGACGTCCTCTTCGAATCCAGCGCCCCCGGCACCCTCGCCCGTTTCGGCCTCGACGCACCCACCCTCTGCGCCCACAACCCGGCCCTCGTCTACGTCTCGATCACGCCCTACGGTCAGCAAGGCCCCCTTTCCGCGTGGCCCGCCAGCGACCTGACGCTCGAAGCCGCCGGCGGCCTCCTTTCCCTCCAGGGCGACGGCGACCGACCGCCATTGCCCGTCGGCTATCCACAGGCCTCCTTCCACGCTGCCGCCCAGGCAGCCGCCGACGCCGTCGTCGCCCTCAACGAGCGCGCGCACTCCGGCCGCGGCCAGCACCTTGACGTCTCGGTGCAGGCCGCCGTCGTCTGGGCCCTGATGAACGCGACCGGCTATCCCCCCAACACCGGCGGCGACCCACCCGGTTTCTGTGCCCAGCGCCTTGCCGGTCGCCCGCCCGTCGTCCCGGGGGCGCGCTTTCCCGCCGTCTGGCGTTGTGCCGACGGCTGGGCCACTGCCAGCTTCGAGCTCGGCACGATGGGTGCCTACTCGCTCGACCGCCTCGCCCGCTGGATGGAGCGCGAAGACGCAATGCCCGCCGCCCTCGCCGGCCGCTCCTGGCTCACCTGGGTCACCGACGTCCAGGAGGCCAGGCTCGCTGTCGCCGACCTCATCTGCCTCATCGAGGCGCTCGAGGCCTTCTTCCGCACGCGCACGAAGCGACAGATCCTGGACGTCGCCCTGACCGAGGCGGTCCTCGCCGCCCCCTTTTACAGCATGGCGGACCTGGCCGGGGACCCGCAGCTCGCCGCCCGCGACTACTGGACGACGGTCGGCGGCCGCCTTCACCCCGGCCCGTCCGTTCGCCTCTCGCGGACACCGATCATCCTCTCCCAACCAGCTCCTGCCCTCGACCAGGACGAGCCCGCCTGGCTGCGCCCGCGCCTCCCCCTCCCCTCCCCGATCACCGAGGCCCGGGCGCAGCCCTTCGCCGGGCTGAAGGTCGCCGACTTCTCCTGGGTGGGCGTTGGTCCCATGCTGGGCAAGGCCCTCGCCGACCACGGCGCCACCGTCGTCCGTGTCGAAACGGCCACCCGCCCCGACATCCTCCGCCTCCTGCCCCCCTTCAAGGACAACCTCCCCGGCCTCGATCGCAGTCAGTTCCTGGCCAACTTCAACACGTCCAAGTACGGCCTCGCTCTCGACCTCACCTCCCCCGCCGCCAGGGAGATCGCCCTCCGTCTCGTCGATTGGGCTGACGTCGTCCTCGAAAGCTTCACGCCCGGCACCCTCGCCCGGCTCGGCGTCGACTATGCCGCCATCGGCGAGCGCCGGCCCGACGTCATCCTCCTGAGCACCTGCCTCCGCGGCCAGACCGGCCCGGAACGCACCTACGGCGGCTTTGGCGGGCAAGGCGCCGCCCTCGCCAGCTTTTCCAGCATCACCGGCTGGCCGGACAGACCGCCTGCGGGCCCCTGGGGCGCCTACACCGACTTCATCGCTCCGCGCTATGGCGTCGCCGCGCTGGCTGCTGCCCTCCTCGAGCGCAGGCGCACCGGCAGGGGTCAAACGCTCGATCTCGCTCAGGTCGAAGCCGCCATCCATTTCCTCGAGCCCCTGGTCCTCGACTACACCGTCAACGGCGTCGTCGCCGGCCCCGCCGGTCACGCCAGTCCGACCGCCTGCCCCAATGGCGTCTATCGCACGGCAGGCGAAGAGCGCTACCTCGCCCTCACCGTCGAGACCCCGGAGCAGTGGCGAGGGCTCTGCTCGGTCGCGCCGCTCGACGCCTTTGCCTTGCCCGCCTTCGACGACCTCCTGGTTCGCCGCGAGCACCTCGTCCGCGTCGACGCTGCCCTCGCTGCCTGGCTCGCCTCCCAGGACGCCTGGGAAGCTGCCGCCTCTCTCGCGTCTGCCGGCGTGCCCGCCTCCCCGGTGCTGCGCCCTACCGACCTCTACTGCGATGCTCAGCTCGCCGCCCGCGGCTTCTTCGTGACGCTCCGCCATTCGGCCATGGGTCCGACCCCGTACGACGGCCCGGCAACGATCTTCTCGGAGACGCCCGCCCGCCTTTGGAAGGCGGCACCATGCCTGGGCGAAGACACGTTTTACGTCCTCGAGCGCATCCTCGGCTTTACCGCTGACGAGATCGCCGGCTTCGCCGCCGTCGGTGCCCTTAGCTGACCGGCTGCTCGGCCTCGAGTGCTAGCCGCAGCTCGCCCAGGTGCTCGATCACCCGATCCGGCGTGACCACCACCTCCTGCCGCCGCTCCAGCCGCCCGCGATGGATCCAGACTGCGTGCAATCCCGCGTTCTGCGCGCCGCCCACGTCCGCGTACAGGTTGTCGCCGACGTGCCACGCCTCGGTCGCTGCCACGCCTGTCGCCGCGAGCGCGTGTTCGAACACCCGCCGGTCCGGCTTCCCGGCGCCGAATGCCCCTTCGACGACGAGCGCGTCGAAGTAGGCCGCGAGCCCGAAACGCTCCACCTTCCGGTGCTGCATCACCGCCGGCCCGTTCGTGATCAACGCCAGCCGGTACCCCTGCGCCCGGAGCACCGTCAGCGTCTCCAGCGCGTCCTCGAAGAGCTGAATCCGGGTGACGGCCTCCGCGTTGTATCGCGCGGCGATTCCCTCGGCCCGAGCCGCGTCCAGACCCTCAGCGGTCAACGCGAGCTTCACAACGTGCAGGCGGGACTCTTCCAGCCGCGGCCGCCAGTAGCTCCCGACCGTCGCCTCGTCCCGCCAGAACGCGATCCCTTCGCGCCGGATCGCGTCCCGCAGCCCCTCCCAGTCGCAGCCCAGGCCTGGCGCCGCCTCCTGGCAGGCGATTTCCCAGGCCGCGCCGATCCCCCCGGACGTGTCCAGCAGTGTGTCGTCCATGTCGAAGAAGACGGCCCGCGGCATTCCTACCCTCACCTCGAGCGTAGCCCCACGGCGTGCTGCGCGCACTGCGAGGGCCTGCCCGGGGCTATGCTGCCCGCTCGATCGCTCCCGTGCTCGCCTCCACCACCACCTGCTCGCCGCAGACGAACTCCAGCCTCCGGACCACTGCGCCGACGTCCTCTCGCGGACAGTAGACCTGCAGTAGCAGCTCCGAGCCCGGGCCGGCGAATAGCCGGTCGTACCCCCGCGTGAACCGCTTCAGAAGCAGCGCCGTCAGCAACTCCTCGCCCAGCGGCGCCTTCACCCGGATCTGCTGACAATCCATCCCGTAGCGTGGGCGCGGCGGCCCGGCCAGCGGCAGCCCGGTGATCGCGTCCCGCTCTCGCCCGAAGCTCCCGTCCAGCAGGCGGTCCATCGCTCCCGCCACCTGCTGGGGCGTCAATGGCGAGACGAGCAGATCGCCCGCTCCCACCCGCAGCGCTGTCGCCGCGTCGACGAGCTGGTCCGTGCGCGCGACGATCGCCACCCGTCGCCGCTCGCTCGCGGGCAATGCTGCCACGATCTCCGTCGCGCGGTCTCGCTTGCCCGCCCCGACCAGGATCAACCCGTCTTGGCGCGCGACCGTATGCAGCCCTCCCGCGCAGTCGACTATGTCGACGCGACAGCCCATCGCCTCCCCACAGAGGCGTACCGTCTCGTCGTCGCGCGGCAGCAGCGCGACGGTCGCCACTGCGCACGTCCTCTCCGAAAGCCAGCCGCCGGGCGCGCCTTCCGGCTCCGGTCGGATCCCACGCTCGCCCGACGGCTCCGCGAGCGCCAGTCGCACCCAGGCCGAGCCGAGGCGGCACAGGCGCTGCTCGCGCATGCGTGGCCGCACCGTGCTGACCGACGTGCGCGTCGGTGCCACCTCCACGATGGTTGCCTCGCCGGCGAGCTCCGCGTTGCAGTAGTCGCAGTGGCGATCGTCGGGCAGCATGACCCGGCTGAAGGGCATGCCGAGCAGGTCCGGGCGAGCCGCCGCAGCCGCTCCTGCCAGCGCCAGAATACCCGCGACACGGCGATAGCAGGCGCTGCAGCGGGCCTGCATCTGACCCACCCCGCCGCTGCCCCAGCCCCCGCGCGTGGTCCGGCCCTCGGTGCGCACCGAGATCGTCATCGCCACCCCCGTCGTGGCGCACAGATCGCAACGGCTCTCGTCAACAACCAACGCCCATTCCCCGCGGCTCCAGTTTCCTCGCTGCCCTGGTAACACCTACCGTGCTCCTGCTGCCAGCGCGACAGGTGCTGCCGCCTCCACCACGTATCTCGGCAGAGCGCTACCGCTGCGACAGGGCCAACGACTCCGCTCGTCAGGACTTACCCGTCCAGATTCTTCTTGCGCACGCCCAGGAGGACGCGGGTGCCCTCCATGTCCTGATCCGCCGCCGTTGCGTCCTGTGGCGGCTCCCCGGCGATCAGCGCGACGCTCAACGTCTCCCCCTGGACGTACGCGCCCCGCGCATCCATGACGCGCGCGACGTCCGCGTCTCCCACGTACCACGTCTCGACGCGGTCGGTGAGCTGGAGGCCCGCCTCCCGGCGGAGGTCCTGAATGCGGCGCACCAGCTCGCGGGCAAGACCCTCCTCGGCCAGCTCGGGCGTGATCTCGGTCGTCACCGCGACCGTGTAACCTGCCTCGGCTGCCGCCGCATAGCCCGCCACGTCCTGGGCCGACAATAGCACCTCCTCGGGCAGGAGTTGGTGCCCTGCCACGGCGACCGGACGCCCGCGGCGCACCGCTTCGGCTACCGTCGCGGCCGCCAGCGCGCTCAGCTCCTCGCGGATGGCCGCCACCCCCGCGCCGTACTTCCGGCCCAGCACCGGTAGGTTCGGCTTCACCTCGTAGCGCACCACCTCGGTCTCGTCTGCCAGCAGCCGCAGCCTGTGGGCGTTCAGCTCCCCCAGCACAAGCGGCCCGTTCCGCTGCAACGCCGCCGCTTCGTCCTCGTTTCGGACCTTCACGGCGACCTCTGCGACCGGCTGCCGCACCTTGATCTGCGCCTTAGCCCGCGCCGCACGGCCGAGCGAGCAGACCCGCTTCACCAGTTGCGTCTCCCGGTTGAGCCGTTCGTCAATCAGCCCCGCGTCGGCTTCCGGCCAATCGGCCAGATGCACGCTCAACGGCGCCCCGTCGTCCAACGTGCGCACCAGGTTCTGCCACAGCTCTTCCGCCACGAACGGCGTGAATGGCGCCAGCAGCTTCGCCAGCGTCACCAGTGCTGTATGCAGAGTGTGGTAGGCACTCTGCTTGTCCTCGTCTCCGGCGCTCACCCCCCGCCAGAAGCGCCGGCGTGACCGCCGCACGTACCAGTTCGACAGATCGTCCACGAACGCTTCGATCGCCCGCCCCCCGTTCGTCGGCTCATACGCTTCGAGCTGCGCCGTCACCTCCGCGACCAGCGCGTTCAGCTCGCTCAGCAGCCAGCGGTCGAGCTCCGGACGCGGCCCTGCCGGGGATCGCCGGGGGTCGACACCGTCGACGTTGGCGTAGCTCACGAAGAAGCTGTAGGTATTCCAGAGGGTCAGCAGGAAGCGCCTGAGCCCCTCTTCCACGAGCCCCGTGCTGAAGCGTCGCGAGGAGCCGGCCGGGCTCGCCGTATACATGTACCAGCGCGTCGCGTCCGCCCCGCACGCCTCGATCACCGACCAAGGCTCGACCGCGTTCCCCCGCGACTTCGACATCTTGTTGCCCTTCTCGTCCTGGATGTGGCCGAGACAGATGACGTTCTTGAAGGCGATCCCGTCGGGCACCGCTTCACACGCTTCGAGCAGCGTCGCTTCCGCGTGGAGCGTGTAGAACCACCCTCGCGTCTGGTCGATCGCCTCGCAGATGAAGTCGGCCGGGAAGTGCCGGCGGAACTCCTCCTCGTTCTCGAACGGGCAGTGCCACTGTGCGTACGGCATCGCGCCCGAGTCGTACCAGGCGTCGGCCACCTCCGGCACGCGCCGCGTCTCCCCCCCGCATCGCTCGCAGCGCAGGGTGATCGCGTCGATGTACGGTCGGTGGAGGTCCGTCAAGGCCGCCGCCGCCGCGCGGTCGTTCGCCCGCTCGACGAGCTCCGCCCGCGAGCCAATGCAGGCCGCCTCGCCGCATCCCTCGCACTTCCAGAAGGGCAGCGGCGTCCCCCAGTACCGCTCGCGGCTCACCGCCCAGTCGACGTTGTTCTCCAGCCAGTTGCCAAAGCGCCCATGCTGGATGTGCTCCGGGTGCCAGTGGATGCGCTCGTTCCCCGCGATCAGCGCCCCCCGCAGCCGCGTCGTGCGGATATACCAGCTCGGCTTCGCGTAGTAGAGCAACGGCGTCCCACAACGCCAGCAAAACGGGTACGTATGCTTCAGGGTCCCGCTCTTCAGCATCAGCCCCCGCTCCTCCAGGTCGTGCACGATAGCGCGGTCCGCCTGCTTCACGAACGAACCTGCCCCCGGCAGGCCCTCAGCCATCACCCCCCGCAGATCGACGGGCTGGACGAAGAGCAGTCCGTGCTCCTTCCCTTCCTCGAAATCCTCCGCTCCGAAGGCGGGTGCGGTGTGCACAATGCCCGTGCCGTCTTCGAGCGACACGTAGTCCGCCGCCACCACGCGGCGGAGACCCGCGGTCGACTCTCCGGCTGCCAGCCGCTGCAGCCGCCCCTCCTGGTCAAAACGCCGCGCCTCCTGCTGGAGAAGCTCCGGCCGGTAAAGAGGCTCGTACTGCAGCCCGACCAGCATCCGCCCGGGCATGACGATCGCCGGGGTCACCTCTTCCCCCAGAACCTTCGCCGCCAGACTCGTCGCCATCACGAGCATCTCCCCGTCGTGCGGGTACACGCCGTAGTCCGCCTCCTCCTTCACCGCCAGAGCCACGTTTCCCGGCAGCGTCCAGGGCGTCGTCGTCCACGCCACCAGCCGCATACGGTCGCCGAAGGGCCGGTTGCGCGGGTGGCCGTGCGCAAAGAGCTGCTCGTCGCTCACGCGGAACTTGACATAGACGCTCGGATCGACCGTGTTCTCCTCGTAACCCAGCGAGACCTCGTGGTCGCTCAGGCTCGTGCCGCAGCGCGGGCAATGCGGCGTCACCCGGTAGTCCTGGTAGACAAGCCCGTGCTCCCAGAGCTGCTTGAAGATCCACCAGCCCGTCTCGATGTAGTCGTTCTGCCAGGTGACGTACGGCTGCTCCATGTCCGCCCAGAACCCGATCCGCTCGGACAGCCGCGTCCACTCCTCGACGTACCGGTTCACACTCTGCTTGCAGCGCTCGTTGAAAGCCGCGATCCCGTAGGCTTCGATCTCCGGCTTCGACTTGAGCCCGAGATCCTTCTCCACCTCGATCTCCACCGGCAGACCGTGCGTGTCCCAGCCGCCCTTGCGCGGCACACGGTAGCCACGCATCGTCTTGTAGCGGGGGATCAGGTCTTTGAAGACCCGTGCCAGCACGTGGTGAATGCCAGGCCGCGCGTTCGCCGTGGGCGGCCCCTCATAGAACACGAACAGCCGATCCGCCGGCCGCTCCTCCACGCTCCGCCGGAAGACCGCGTTGCTCTGCCAGAACGCCAGAATCCGCTCTTCCAGCTCCGGAAACGACACCTTCGGATCGACCGCACGAAACATAGCACCGGCCCCCGCCAGGAAATTGTGCCCCCGATACAACCAGCCTGGCGCCCGGTTCGTACCCTTGACAATGCGTGCACGTCTCGAACGCGGCGGCCCACAAAAAACGCCCGCCCCACCGCCAGGGACGAGCGTGCACGCCCGCGGTACCACCCTGCTTCCCGCCGTCCTCGGCGAGCTCTCCATGGGACGCAAACACGTCCCTGCCCCTGTTAACGGTGGGCCCCCGTCCAGGCTTACTGAGCGTCTCGCGTCCCACAGAATCGCAAGATCCGCGCTCACCCGCAGGCCGGGTAGCGGCGGCCGCTCATCTGCTAGCGTTCAACGCCGTTCGGCTGGAAGCTCCGGAGGGATGTTCACGTCTGTGCCCTCTGCCCCCTCACACCCTGCGGGGCTCGCTGGAGAGGCCGATCGGCGCTACTCGTCTCCGTCGTCGCCTGTGCCTCCCAGTGTTCCGCCCACCTCCTGGGCCTGTCAATGACCGGCGCGCGGCTGGTCGCCTTCGCCCCCTGGGTCGTGCTCCTCACTGTGCTCGCTGTCTCCTGCGGCGGCAACGGCGCCGAACCGCTCGCCTCGTCGACCCCCGGCACAGCCTCTCGCGCCACATCCTCGCCCAGCGTCTCGCCCACACCTACCCCCGAACCCCCGAAAGAGCTCCGTGTGGCCTTCATCAACCTGATGAGTCCCTTCACCGTCGACGCCAACAACCCCGTCGCCGCCGACACTTTCGACGAGCGTCTCGACGTCGTCATTCGCCGGCTTCGCGCTTTCAACCCGGACATCGTCGGCGTCAACGAAGCGTCGTGGACGAAGGCCAAGGGCAGCTCCGTCGCCCGCCTCGCCAAAGAGCTGAAGATGGAGCCGATCTACGCCCGCGCCAACCCCTGGATCCCCGGCACGACAAAGGAACAGAGCGACCAGCTCGTCACCCAGCAGGGATTCGAAGAAGGCGAAGCCATCCTCAGCCGCTACCCCATCCTTCGCCCCGACCCCCACCGCATCAACCCCCGCACTTCCGAATCGGGCGAAGGCCGCGTCGCCCTCCACGTCGTCGTCAAAACGCCCGGCGCCCTCGGCGAAGTCGACGTTTACATCACACACCTGACCGGCGGCGGCGATCGTCTTCGCCAGGCCCAGACGGCCGACTTCGTCAGCTTCATCAAGGCGACCCGCGGGGCCGGCCCGACCATCGTCATGGCCGGCTCCGACGACCCCTCCGGCGCTCCCCTCTACGACGTCTACGAGCAGATCGGCCTGCGCGACGTCGGCGGCTCCGGCCCGATCGTTACCTGCTGCCGCGACGCCATCCTCGGCGACCAGCCGCCCCTCAAGGCCCGCACCGACCTCCTCATGTACGACCGCATGAAGGTTAACCTCGCCGAAGTCTTCGGCGACGAGCCTGATGAGCGCGCCGACGGCACGCCTCTCTATGGCAGCGACCACAACGGCCTCGAAGCCGTCTTCCCCGTCCCGCCGCTGATCGACCCCCCCTGACGGTGCTCGGCCGGCCGCCTACCGTTCGGCCGACGTATGCAGCAGCTTCGCCAGATCGGCCGCCGCCAGCTGCGCCCCCGAGTACTTCTTGATGACGTACGTCGTGCCGCCCTTGTCGAAGGTGTAGATGTCCCCCGGCTTCGACGACTGCAGCACCTGAGTGACCAGCGAGCCGCCCGCCACGAGGAAGGCCGGCTCCATCACCCGTGCCTCCGGGTCCACCGTCCCGCCCTTGAACGCTGCCCGGTCGGACAGCCAGTACTCCGTGACATACCCGTACCCTTCGCCTGCCGGGTCGTCGTCGGCCAGCTGCACGCGATGCAGCACCAGCCGGCCGCGGAACTCGTCGCGCATGGCCACGCTCGGCTGCAGCAGCACCAGCTTCCCCGCCTTCTCGCCGATGCTCAGCGCGATCTCCATCCCCGCCGTGGGAACGATGTCTGCTGCCCCGCCGAGCAACAGCGGTACCGCAATCACCTGACCGGCAACGAGCGAGTCCGACGTCAGCTGGTTGACGTCCCTTATCTGCCCCGGAAAGCCCGCCTTGGCCGTCCCCGGCTGCCCGTTGAACGCCCGCGCCACGAACGCGATCGTGTCGCCCCGTCCAGCCACGTACAGGAAGTACTGCGGGTCCTTTGCCAGCTGCTCGGCCAGCGACGGTGGTGTGGGCGTCGGCGTGGCCACCGGTGTCGGCGACGTCACCGCAGTCGTCGGCGGGATTGGCGGGGTTGCGCTGGCCGCGCTTGGGCTCGGCACAGGAGTCGTGGCCGACGTCGTGTCGTCGTCGCCGCAGGCCAGCGGCAGCAGGCCAGGCAAGAGAATCAAAGCAACGACAAGGGCTCGCGCAGGGCGCATGAAGACCGCCTCCTTCCTCCGCCGGGCAGCGAAGGCGACGCATCCCCGCAACGGCAGCGTGCCACATCTCCGCTGCCAGAGCCACCCGCCCCGTCCCGCGGCCGCGCGCGCCGGCCGGCTATACTCGAAGGAGCCCGCCGCCGAACAAACTGAGGTGTCCCGCCATGACCGCCCTGTCGCAGTTCAACCCGCTCGCCCCCGAAACCGTGGCCTGCCCCTATCCCTTCTACAAAGCGATGCGCGAAGAGGCCCCCGTCCACCAGGTCCCCGCCCTGGGTTTCTTCATCGTCAGTCGCTACGAAGACGCGCGCGAAGTGCTCGGCGACGCCGAGCGCTTCTCCTCCAACTCCGGACCCGGCGTCAACGGCGTCCTCGATCCGCCCGACGCCGAGTTGCTCGCCATTCAGGCCGAGGGCTGGCCCGCCGTCAACACCCTGCTCACAAACGACCCGCCAGACCATGCTCGCTACCGTGGCCTGGTCAACAAGGCCTTCACCCCGCGCCGCGTCGCCGCCATGGAAAGCAGCATCCGCGCCATCGCCGCCGAGCTCCTCGCCCGGTTCGCAGGGCGCGGTCACGCCGAGATCGTCAGCGAGTTCGCCGTCCCTCTTCCGCTCACCGTCATCGCGGACGCCCTCGGCGTCAGTCGTGGCGACCTTCCCACCTTCAAGAAGTGGTCAGACGATTCGGTCGCCCCCCTCGGTGGCTTCCTTACCCGCGAACGGCAGCTCGCATGCGCCCGCAGCGTCGTCGAATTCCAGAAGTACTTCGCTGCACGCCTCGACGAGCGGCGGCGTCACCCCCAGGACGACATCCTCACCGACCTGGTCAACGCCCGCCTCGACGGCGAAAAGCCGCTGGACACCGCCGAGATGCTCAGCATCCTCCAGCAGCTCCTCGTCGCCGGAAACGAGACCACCACCAACCTCATCGCCTCCGGCACCATGCTCCTCCTCCAGCATCCGGACCAGCTCTCGCGCGTCCTCGCCGACCGTTCCCTCATCCCTGGCCTCGTCGAGGAGGCACTGCGCGTCGAGTCCCCCGTCCAGGGCCTCTTCCGCATGGCCAGGATCGACACCGAAGTGGGCGGCGTCCGCGTCCCGGCAGGTGCCCGCCTGGTTGTCATGTACGCCTCGGCCAACCGCGACGAGACCGTCTTCCCCGACGCCGAGCGTTTCGACGTCTGCCGCGAGGCGCGCGGCCACCTCGCCTTCGGTTACGGCACGCACTTCTGCCTGGGCTCGCCGCTTGCGCGCATGGAGGCCGCCGTCGCCTTCGAAACACTGCTCGACGGCACAAAGAACCTGCGCCTCGCGCCCGGCAAGAACGACCTCGCCCACGTCCCCAGCTTCATCCTTCGCGGGCTCCGCCAGCTCCATGTCGAATTCGATCCCGTCTGACCGCGGCGCCCGCTACTCCGCCGCGCCAAGCGCCGCCCCCCCGAGCCGGTACTCCGCCGCTCCGCTGTCCGGTGGCCGCGTGAGCAGCAGCAGCAGCGCGCCCCCCAGCATCAGAAAAATGCCGACCCACCAGATCGGGTTATAGCTCCCCGTGAAGTCGTAGACGTAGCCCGCGAGCGGCGGACCGGCCGCCGAGAAGATCAGCGTCACCGGCATCGACGCGCCCCGCACACCCCCGGCGTGCACCCGCCCGAAGTAGTCCGCCCAGAGAAAATTCTGCAGCACGATCATCGAGCCCGCCGCCAGTCCGAACGTCGCCATCGAAATGAACATCATCGCCACGCTGTCCGCCAGGATCGTCAGGAGGATCGAGACCGCTATCAACGCCAGCCCGGCAGCACCGACGTAGCGCGCGGCGTACCGCTGCATCAGCCGTCCGGCAACGATCGTCGCCGCCACCGCCGCAATCGCGTCCCCGCTCGTCGCGAACGAGACCAGCCGTGCGCTTATCCCCTGATCGGTGAAGTGCGGGATGCGGTGCAGCCCCACGCTGCTCATCGCCAGGTTCATCAAAGCGAAGACGCCCACCAGCTGCCAGAACGTGAGCGTCCGCGTCGCCTGCCGTACGGTGTAGCTCACCTCGCGCACGCCAGCCCGGTGCAGTGTCGCTTCCTGCGCCCCGGGCGCGTCGCCGTCCGGGTGGAGACCCATGTCTTCGGGCTGCCGCCGCACCAGCAGCGCCAGCGGCAGGACGATCGCCGCTCCCATCGCCGCCAGGATGATCCAGCTCGTCCGCCAGCCCCAGCCGTCGATGAAGGCCTGCGAGAGGGGGATGAACAGCACCGCGCCGAGCGGCGAGCCCATCGACATGATCGACATCGCCAGCGGCCGCCGACGCACGAACCATTTCGCCACCGGCACCACGATCACGAGGGCGCCCGGCCCCGCAAACCCGAAAAGCCCGACCACCGTGAACAGCGCGATCAGCTGCCAGCCCGCGCCGATGAACGGCAGCGCGCACATCGCCGCCACCGTCACCGACGTCGACAGCAGCAGCGGCAGGCGCGCCCCCCGACGATCGACGATCCGCCCGAGCAACGGGCTCGTCGCCGCCGCCGAGATCTGCCGCGCCGAGAGCGCCCAGCCGAAAGTCGCCCGGTTGATACCCAGGTCCTTACCCATGGGCGTGATGAAGAGGCCGAAGTTGAAGCCGGCCAGCGCCATCGAGGTGCCACCGAT
>JADLBJ010000075.1 GCA_020847765.1 Dehalococcoidia bacterium | reverse complement strand
TTTCGCGGGCCTCGGCGTCTTCGAGCAGTTCGACGATTTCTTCGATGGACCAAACGTGGTCCGCGATGCCAGCAGCCATGGCCGGGGTCCGGCCCTTGAGGGTCTGGTGAGGCCGGGCGAAGTTGTAGTGAAGGAAGTGAAGGGAGACGGCGCAGCAAGGTTCTCAGCCTTCTTGGAGCAGCCACGCCCGTCATCCAACAAGTGGCGCGGATGCTGTTGCCCTCAAGGCAGGCGATAACTTGGGTGCGCCGGTGATGTTTTTGATCTCCTGTAGGGCGAGACGTGTTGCCCTCAACAAGGCAGGCGATGACTTTGGGTGCGCTGTTGGCAACTGAGTCCGTTCATGCTGACCATTATGCTTGAGCGGTCTAGGATTAGCAACTGTTTAGGCGTACTGGCGCTATGATAGTTGTACAACGAATTGATCTCGGACTTGATCATTTCGTGATGCGCCAGTTATGATGGACGGGCAGCAGAAAGGGAGAGGCGCGCCAAACGCCTCTCCCCAATCTAGAACCGCCGGACCATGGGCCGCTCACCCTGTGCGTCCCGTGTTCGCGGCTCCTGACCTGTCGCGATACTGCCTATCTCCTCAGGAGAGGCAGCACGATCCACGGGGCGAGGTTCATTCCTCCCTGTGTATCGGCCTCCATAGAGGCACCCTGGCGCGGCTGGCGGTGGCGTGGGCCCTAGCCACTCGGGCCACCGACCAGCCCTTCCACTTTAGTCTTGGCTCCCCTTATCCGTGTTTGGATTGCCGTGGTGCGCCCATGGTAGGAGATCGGCCACAGGCCTGTAAAGTGGCCAATCTCCTTCTGTCGTGACGTAATAAGTAGCCCCGTATCCAGGTTTGCCGTCCGTTGATGCATGTGGCAGATGCATTGCCACAACAGATCCTGTACAGTGAAGTCGGTAACGATTTCAGACTGGAGTCCACATATGGCTAACGATCCAGACGAAGCTTTGATTCAAGCGCGCGATTCGCTTCTGCAACGCCGCAATCAGTTGCATGCGGAGATAGTCCGCATCGAAACGGCCATCAAGTCGCTAACGGAAATCATCGGCGATGAGCCAATCCCTAAGCAACGGACGATTGCACAGCCACGGATGGCTTCCGGCCCTCGCGGCAGAGGCCAGATCAAGCCAGCGATTCAACAGATACTCCGGGAACGGGCCCCGGAGGCGATTCACGCGAACGAGGTAGTTGCGGAGCTTCGGCGGCGGGGCCTTGAGCTGAGCGCCAAAGACCCCAAGGCAACTGCCGTGACGGCGATGATCCGTATGGATGCCGCCCGGCGTGAGACTGGCGCAAAAGAAGGAATACTGAAGCTTCCGGGGAACATGTACCTGTGGCTACGCCCCGGAGACGCTATTCCGGGGAGCTTTGGGGTGGAGGCTCCGCGGACTTGGCCCAGCGCGCCTTCGCTGCCTTCTGAGCAATCTCCCGACGCTGCTCAGGAGTGAGCTTCTCCGCCCTGGCCTTGCCGCCCTTCAACCCACCCCGCCTGCCGAGTTCAACGGCGGCTGGGTCCTTGGTTGTCTCAGGCTCGGTTTCGCCTTCCGTGGCTATCTCCACAAGGCGCGCGGCCAGCTCGTTCAGGTCTGTTGGCCTCTTTGGCTTGCTTGAGCGTTCAGGCATGACTACAGCGTAGCATCTCGCCGTGAGCGCTGATACCAGGCCCACGCACTCACTAGCTGATCGGATTCACTGGCAGCGCTCGAAGTGGGTTCGTCCGCAATACGATCGATGAGCGCCATCATGGCGGGCAGAAGCTTGGCCTTAGCAGCAGCTAGGTCCTCGACCTGCACAGGGCCATCCATACTGTTGGCAAGCGATTTGGCAACGAAGGCTAGCACCACCAAAGGCAGGGGGGCAGCCGCGTCGCAGGCTAACCCTACGGCCCGACTGCCCCCATTTTCTAAACCGCGCTTCGCGAAGGTCTCAATCTCTCCGCGCAGGACCGCCAGTTCGGCCAACCTGTCCGTCTAGAACACCTCATCGTCGTGGAAGGTCAGCTCGCCTCGTTCGTTGGCCTTGTAGAGCGCCACCACGGGCACACCGAAGCGCTCCCGCAACGTGGCTGCGCCACCTTCGCAGCGGTCGACGAGGATAACAATGGCAGCGATCGTTGCCTCTCGTTCCAAGACGGCTTCTGCGGCTGTGGAGATGCTTTTCCCTGTGGTCAGGACGTCATCAACAAGAAGCACCTTGGCTCCGGCGTGCACAGGGCCAGCCGGGTTGTCCCGGTCGAAGGACTGGAAGATCAGTTCCTTCGTACCGTGTTCCTTTTTACCCTCCGCACGAACATAAAACGATCGCACATTGGTCTTGCCGAGCATGGCCGCACAGGCCATGACGGCCGTTGAGATGGGAATAGAGCCAGCCGCGAGCCCGCCCACCGCCGTGGTGCCCCAACGCTCAGCTTGGTCCAGGAACAGCCTCCCCACCGGCAGGATGCCTTCCGGGGAGAGCGTGACATGCTTTGAATCGAAGTAGAGGTTGCTCTCCCGCCCAGAAGCAAGCTTAAACGGCTGCCCCGCAGGGGCGATCTTCATTGAGCGCTCACTGAGGAGGACGCGAAGGTCTTCAGCCTCTTCGCGCGTGGTGATTCGGGTGGCTATCATTTAAGCGGTCTCCGTGTTGCCTTTGGCCAAGATAGCAGGACACGGGAACCCGTCCACTTCCGAGCGGCCACACAGTTAAGGGCGGACAGCCCCAGCCGACATGATACCCGAGCCCGGCGGGAGTGTAATTATTCGCCCTGAATAATGCAAGCGATTATTCGCATTATCAATTGATCTGTAACGGACCCCCGTCTCCAGCATTATGTCCAAACTGACCCACTACCAGGGTTTTTCGGCACGACGCGCCGCCGCGCGGCCAAAGAGCGCAGACAGAGAGCGAGGCGAAGCGCATCGGGTGGGGTGCAGCGGCCTGGAGGGGAGAGCCTACCGGATCTGACCGAGGATCGGGCGGAGCTCGTTCGTCGTTGCGTCGCGGTCGACCAGAGGCGGAAAAAGACCTCGCCGTCCGACCAGCTGGGCGGCGCATCTCCGGCGATCAGGCGAGGTCCACGTCCGTGACCACGGCGAAGTGGTCGCTCGGGTAGAGCGTCGGGTCGCCGGGCGCCGGTTCGTTCGCCGCGACCGTGGCCGAGACCGCCCGGACGGCGCCGCGGAGCCAGACGAAGTCGACGCAGCGCGGGGTGCCGTCGGTGTCCATCGTCGGCGCCTGGATGCCGGACGGCCAGGTGCGCTCCGGCTCGCGGCCGTGGACCTCGACGTGCGCCGAGCGGAAGCCGGCCGCGGCCATCGCCGCGTAGGCCGGCTCTCCCGGGCCGCCGTTGAAGTCGCCCGCGAGGACGATCGCGTCGGCCGCGGGCGCGCCGAGCAGCCAGTCGACGATCTCCGCCGCCTGCGCCGCCCGGACCTCCGGCTCGCCTGGCAGGTGGTGGAGGTGCGTGTTCGCCAGCCAGAGCGTCCGCCGCCAGGGGAGGGCAAGGAGCACGCGCTGGGCCACCCGGTTGTGGCTCAGCGTGAGCCGCTCGTGGGCCAGCACCTCGCCCTGGCCGACGGTGATCGCGAGGCCGTAATCCTTCCACTTCCCGTAGCGCGCGTCGAAGGCGCGGTAGCGGTGGTCCGGCGCCGCGGCCATGAGGAGGTCGTCCTGGCGCTCGCCGGCGAGCTGCACCTCCTGGAGGGCGGCGACGTCGGCGGCGAACCCCCCGAAGGCGGCCACGAGCAGCGGCTTCCGCTCGTCGTAGCGGTCGTTCACGTTGCGGATGTTGAAGGTGGCGATGCGCAGTCGCACCGTCCGATTCTCGGGCCAGCCCCGCCGCCCTGTCGATGGGCGATCGGGCGCTCGGCCGGTGCCGGTCAGGCCTCCGCCGGCACGTCCTTCCGCTTCGCGCCCATGCGCGTGAGCACGTCGACGTAGACGTTGAGGTCCTGGGCGCCCGTGAGCACGAAGCGGTCGTCGAAGACCATCGTCGGCGTGCTCGTCACGCCCTGCTGCCGGGCGACCTGGGTAGCGAAGTCGATCAGCTCCACGTAGCGACCGCTCTCCACCTCGGCCCGCCACTCGTCCACGTCAAGCCCGACCGCGCGGACGATCTCCGTGACGACCTCGAGGTCGCCGACGTTCCGGCCCTCGGCGAAGTAGGCGTTGAGCAGGGCCCAGTGCATCTCCTCGAACTTGCCCCGGTCGCGGGCGAACTCGGCCGCCTCGAGCGCGCGGTGCGAGTTCGCGACCATGCGGTTGGAGACGAGCGGCAGGTCCGCGTCCGCGACGACGGTGCGGAGGTGGTCGCGCATCGCCGCCCGGCGGGGGTTGCCCGGCGGGAGGATCTGGTCGATGTGGCGCCCTTCGATCGGCGTCTCGGGGTGCAGCTCGAACGGCCACCACTTCACCTCGACCTCGAACAGCTCGCTGAACTGCTGCACGCGCCGGGCGCCGACGTAACACCAGGGACAGACGTAATCGGAGACGACGGTGACCTTGAGCGGCTCTGCCATGCAGCCATTGTCGGCGCCGCCGCGAAGGTTGTCGATTGCAGGTATCGATGCGTGGTCCGGCAGGAGGCTGGATTGAGCGCATGGGCAGCCTGGGAGGTTTATGCGCTCGCCCTCACCACCGGTCCCGCTCCTGGAGGCGTCACCACCCGAAACGGCCGTCGCCGGACTTCCTCACCGTCGATGCTCACCATCACCACGTATTCGCCGCTCTCTTCGAAGGTGACCGGCCCATTCAGGGCAACCATGATGAGTTGCTTCGCACCGGCGGGTATACCAGCGGGACGGCCGGTTTCCATCTGCCCCTGCGCGGCCATGAGATCGATCTGCCGTTCTTCACTGAGAACGCGCAGGCTGAGCTCGAAACGGCGGTTCGTGTCCGACCAGGGAGCGGCGATCCCGACCGCAACGCCGATGTTTCGTGAATGGGGAAACGGGTCAACGACCGTGAGCACATCCCAGCCGCCGCCCTGAAGGTAGAGTTTGGCGCCGATGACCTCGGCGAAGTCGGACAGGATCAGGAAGTCCACGTCCAGAGACCGTGCTGATTCCATGGTTCAATCCTCGCTCGTCCTGAAGGACGAGTGCGACAGCGATCACGCCGAGACCACGTCCCGACTAGTTTCAATCCGTACTCGTCCTGAGGGACGAGTGCGACGGCGGACGGCGAACGGCCACCCGCCGATCCCGGCGAAGTTTCAATCCTCACTCGTCCTAAGGAACGAGTGCGATTACGTATTGAACTACGACTCGTAGTTTGAATATACTACGGACGCTACAGTGGATGCGTCAAGCCGATGATCGCAGTCGAAGAGTTCTACTGGGACGAGACCAACGAGAAAAAGGTCCAGGACCATGGGCTCTCGGCTGACGATGTCGACGCGCTGCTACTCGCGGGGCCGTTTGTGGTGTTCGCAAACCGGAAAGGGTTGCCGGGTTCGTATCAGCTGGTGGGGCGCGACCTCAACGGCCGGTACGTAACGGTCATCATCCAGCCGGTGCCGGGTGTTCCCGGCGGTTGGCGGCCGGTGACGGCGTGGCTCAGCAAAAAGGGTGAAATGACCAAAGCGCAGCATCAAGGAGTTTGACCGCGATGGACGAACCAGCTCATGCCGAATGGGCCGAAAAGGGCCAGGTCTTACAGCCGCGGAAGGAGGGCACTGCCGTTCAGTCGGTGCGCTTCAGTTTGGCCGAACTGCGCGCGATTCGTGCGGCCGCTGCGAAGGCCGGCGTAACTACCTCCCAATTCATCCGTGAGGCCGCGTGCCGGCGCGCAATGGCACCGGCCGGCGGCGCCGTTGCTGCCGCGGTCTCGAAAACTGAGTACGGGGCAACATTCTATGACCGGCCTTCCACGGGGACGAGCAATTCGCTTCCGCATTCCCATTCGAACCTCGTAGGCCGAGATTCGGCGGCGTAGGGCATGGTGGCGGCAGGCATGAGTGGCCCACGCGGTAGTGTCCCGTCCGGGTTCGCCCGGTCCGTGGCTATGCCCGCGCGACCTCGCCGAGGACCGCGTAGGTCCGGCTGAGCGCCTCCGGGTCGCCGGCGACGGGGAGCGGTGTGGCGAGCAACTCGTCGGCGGCGAAGGACGGCGCCTCCCGCAGCCGCGCCGCCACCGTCTCCGCCGGGCCGTGGACGACGAGCGCGTCGATCATCCGGTCGGAGAGCTCGCCGTTCGCCGCCTCCGGGAAGCCTGCGTCCTGGAACATCGCGCTGTAGAACGGCAGGCGCGGGTAGACCGACAGCTGCCGCCGCGCCGTCGCGCGGACGCCCTCCACGTCGGTCGAGACGACCACCGGCACGTGCGCGATGAGCGGCGGCGCTTGGCGGCCGGCCGCCTCCGCGCCCGCGCGCAGGGCCGGCGCCGCCACATCGCGGATGTAGGGCAGCGGGCAGACCCAGGAGATCGCGCCCTCAGCGATCTCGCCGCAAAGGCGGAACGCGTTCGGCCGGAGGGCGCTGGCGAGGACCCGCACCCCGGTCGGGGCGGGGAGCTGGAGGTGGGCCGTGATCCGCCGGCCCGTGAAGTCCGTCCGGCCCTGCTGGAGCGCGTCGTGGAGGACGGTGAGGTACTCCCGCAGGTGTTCCAGCGGCCGTTCGAAGCCGAGCCCGAGCGCGCCCTCGATCATCGGCCGGTGGCTCGGGCCGACGCCGAGCCGCAGCCGGCCGGGCGCGAGCGCGTCGACCGCGACCGCGCCCTGGACGACTGCGATCGGGTGCCGCGGGAAGGTCGGGATCACGGAGGTGCCGAAGCCGATCCGGCTCGTGCGGAGGGCGGCGGCGGCGAACACGGCGAGCGGGTCCGCGGCGGCGCCGCCGGAGGTCAGCCAGGCCGTCGCCAGGCCCTCCCGCTCGGCCCGCTCG
The DNA here is from genome assembly GCA_020847765.1 of Dehalococcoidia bacterium. Taxonomy (GTDB): domain Bacteria; phylum Chloroflexota; class Dehalococcoidia; order Tepidiformales; family Tepidiformaceae; genus JADLBJ01. The sequence goes on along the minus strand of JADLBJ010000075.1, from coordinate 4,208 downwards.
ATGTTCGCGATCGTCTCCTGGACGGTGGCGGCGGATGCGTGGACTCCGATGGTCTGGGGCACGGCGGCGCTCCGGGGCGATGATGGCGGCGAGCGTGTCGCGCCCGGGCCGGTGCGTCAAATCCGGGTGTGAGCTTCGCGCCGCGATCGGTTGGGGGAAAGGTCCCGGCCCGATCAGGGTGTCCCCCCAGAGGGCCGAGGGTGTGTGCCCATTAAGGGCGCTCCGCATCGGTGCCTACCCTCGATTGAACCCCCGCGAATCCCGCGTCCGGGCGGCGCGCAGGAGGAATCTGCCACATGAAACGACTTCGACTCGCTCTCGCCGGCGCGCTCCTCGCCGCCGGGATCGCCGCGGCCACGATCGCCGGGAACGCCGCCGATGCCGCGACGCCCGTGGTCGCCGGCTGGAACAACGTCCCCTACCTCGGCGCGACGCTGCCGCCGAACGAGGCCCTCGGCAGCATCGCCGGCCAGTACGACGCCGTCTACCGCTGGAACACGACCAGCGGCAAGTACGACGTCTATGCCCCCGGCGCCCCCGCCTACGTGAACACGCTCTCCCAGATCAACCAGGGCGACGCCATCTGGGTGAACGTCACCGGCCAGGGCGGGACGCTGCCCGGGCTCACGGGCGGCAGCGGCGCCGTCACCGGCTCCGGCAAGTACTCGATCGCGGCGAGCACCTTCGTCCCCGCCAGCGACCTCGCCGTCTACGAGAAGTCGTTCAACCAGATCAATCCGGTCGGCACCGACCAGGCCTCGCAGCGCTACTTCGCCCCGGTCCACCTGCCGGACGGCGTCACGATCACGAGCATGACCGCCGCCTACGAGGCGAGCGGCGGCGAGGTCCAGGTCCGGCTCGACTTCACTCCCATCATCAACGGCGACAACCCGGCCTCGATCTACAAGCTCGCCGAGGTGCTCTCGACGGGCGGCTCCTCGCCCCAGACGGTGACGGCCTTCACCCACACGGTCGACAACGGCGCGAACGTCTACTTCGTCGTCGTGGACCTGACGGGCGGGTCCGGGACGAAGCTGCGGGGCGTCACGATCGCCTACGCGGGCTGACGCGATGCGCACCCGCACGCTCGCCCGCGGCACCCCCCTCCGCGCCGCCGTCCTCGCGGCCGCGGCCCTCTTCTTCCTCCTCCTCGGCTCCCGGCAGGTCGCCTGGGCGACCCCGGAGGCGGCGATCACCTACGCGGTCAGCCAGTCGCCCGCGGCCGGGGCGGTCGTCCAGGTGGGCGACACGGTCACCTTCACGGTCGACGTCACGGACGCGCCCGGCGGCTTCACGGGGCCGCTCCACTTCATCGTCAAGAAGCCCGCGAACATGGCCTTCGCGAGCTATGGCACCCAGGCCGGCAACATCCTCACCGCCTGCGCCGACAACGCCCCCGGCTTCGGCTACGTCGACTGCACGGTCGGCGCCGGGGGGACGATCGTCGCCGGGGCGCTGCTCACCGGCCCGAACGAGATCGTCCTCAACTTCACGGTCGCCCAGTCGGCGGCCGGCACCTCGCCCTCGGACGCCGCCATCCGGGCCTCCTTCACGGACACGCTCGCCGGGTTCACCAACGCCGGCGACGCCTCCGACCCGGCCACGGGGACCGACCTCCTCGACCCCTCGGTCGGCGGCTTCACCGTCGCCGGGGGGAACCCCGGCGGCAACATCGCGCTCGCGACCGCGGCCAGCCCGGGCGCTGTCTACGAAGGCGCCCTCACGACCGTGACGGTCACCTTCACGACTGCCCTGCCGCCCGTCGGCCCCCTCCTCCAGCCGCTCTCCGCCTCGGTCACGAACGCCGACGTCCAGGGCGGCACGGTGGTCTGCCCCGGCGGCGGCGCCGGGACGGTCGTCAGCGGCGCCGCCCGCTGCGCGGGTGTCACGGTCGAAAACGGGAGCACGATGAGCTTCAGCCTGCGGGCGCGCGACACCGCCGCCGGCGACGACGCCGTGATCCTGGTGACCGCGCCCAGCCTCGGCCTGACCGAGGCGGTCGCGGGCGCCGCCCCCCTCGGCACCGCCCAGCAGCTCCTCACGATCCACGAGGTCGGCCTCGAGACCGTCACCCTGCCGTCGCCGTTCACGGCCGCGGCCCCGCCCTGGGTGGTGGGCCAGGTGCTCACCGTCTGCACGGCGAACGTCGGCGGCGACGCCCCGGGCGATGCCGCCGCGGGCGGCGCCCAGGGCTCCGGCGTGGCCGGCACCTCCACGCTCACACCCGTCGCGCCGCTCGCCCTCGCCGACTTCAAGGTCCAGGGTCCGTCCGGCACGGTCGCGGCCACCTACCTCGACGGCTCCAGCGCCAACTGCGGCGCCGGCCAGAGCGGCGTCAGCTTCACGGCCGCCGCCGCCGGCTCCTACACCGTCACCGCCTACTACAACGGCGACCTGACGAGCGTGATCACGAACCAGGCCACCCGTGGCGCGAACACGCTCACCCTCGGCGTGGAGAACTCGAACCCCGTGCCCTCGGCCAGCCTCCTCGTGCCCGCGACCCAGGTGGAGGGCTCCGGCGCCTTCGTCCTCACGGTCAACGGTGCGAGCTTCGTGCCCGGCGCGGTCGTCCGCTGGAACGGCGCCGACCGCTCGACCACCTACGTCGGCCCGACCCAGCTGACGGCGAACATCTCCGGTGCCGACGTGGCCACGGCCGGCAGCCGGAGCGTGACCGTCTTCAATCCGGGCCCCGGCGGCGGCGTCTCAGCGCCGCTGACCTTCACCGTCTCGACCGCCCCGAACCCGGTGCCGGCGATCACGAGCATCGCTCCCAACAGCGCGAACGCGGGCGAGCCCGGCTTCACGCTCTCCGTCAACGGCTCCAACTTCCTCCCCTCCTCCGTCGTCCGCTGGAACGGGACCGACCGCTCGACCACCTACCTTTCGAGCAGCCAGCTCACGATCGCGCTCCTCGCGAGCGACATCGCGACGGCGGGCACCGCCTACGTCTCGGTCCACACGCCCGCGCCGGGCGGCGGGACGTCGCCGTCGGCCCAGTTCACGATCAACGCCGGCTCGGCGCCGCGCCCGAGCATCACGACCCTGAGCCCGACCACGGCCACGGCCGGCGGCGCCGACTTCACGCTCACCGTCACGGGCGCGAACTTCAACGCGAGCTCGAAGGTCTTCTGGAACGGCTTCCAGAAGAGCACGACCTTCGTCGGCGCCACCAGCCTGACCGCCACGATCACGGCGGCTGACATCGCCACCGCCGGCCCGGCCAGCGTCACGGTCGTCACGCCCGCGCCGGGCGGCGGCGCCAGCGACCCGGTCAGCTTCGCGGTCGACAACCCCGCGCCCACGCTCACGGCCCTGGACCCGTCCGCGAAGGCGGTCGGCGCCTCGTCCTTCACGCTGACCGTGACCGGCACCGGCTTCGTCGAGGGCTCGGTCGTCCGCTGGAACGGCAGCGACCGGACGACGACCTACGGGAGCAGCACCCAGCTGACCGCGGCCATCCCCGTGGACGACCTGGCCGCCGCGGGGACCGCCTCCGTCGCTGTCCACAACCCCTCGCCTGGCGGCGGCACCTCGGCCTCGCTCTCCTTCAGCGTCGGCGGGGGCGGCGGCACGGTCTCCGACCAGCTCGTCTTCGCGGAGGAGGCCGCCGCCGTCGTCCCGCGCAGCCGGCTCACGTTCGAGGCGACGAGCGGGACGCTCGCCCCCGGGACCCTCTCCTTCGTCGTCAAGCGCGACGACGGCACGTTCTGGAACGGTGCCACGCTCAGCTGGCAGGCGGAGCGCTACGAGAACGCCGCGACCGCCACCGGCGACAGCTGGAGCTACGCGGTCACCGGCCCCGCCCGCCGCCTCTTCGTCGACACCCACATCGAGGTTGAGGTCCGCGCCCTGAAGGACGGCACCACCTACCGGAGCGCGGCCTGGACGCCCCTGCACATCCGCTGATCGACGTTCTTCGCCTGGAGGGCAGGCCCTGCCGGCGCCGCGAGATCCGCGGAGCCGGCCCCGTCTCCGGGCGATCCGCCGGGCCGGGGGAGAACCCCTACGCCTTCCGCCCCGGCGGGATCGGTAGGCGCCCGATACCGCCGCCCCCGGTGCGGCGCTACCTTCGATCCATGGAGCGCAGCCGCCGTCCCCGCCTCGCCCGGTTTGCCCTCGTCCTGGCCCCGGCCGTGGCGGTCCTCGCCAGCGGCTGCATGGGCTACACCCCCGAGGGGCTCGTCGGCACGCCGACCGCCCCGGCG
>JADLBJ010000238.1 GCA_020847765.1 Dehalococcoidia bacterium | reverse complement strand
TGACATCGAGCGCAAGTTTCGGGAGACACGTCTCTATCAGGTCGCGCCGATCTCGACCAACCTCATCCTGTCGTACCTGTCGGAGCATGTCCTCGGACTCCCCCGTTCATATTAGGGAGGATAGCCGCCTTGACCGTCCCTCACATCGATCGGCCTCTTTCGGGACTCCTGGTCGTCTCGATCGAGCAGGCTGTCGCGGCTCCTCTTTGTACCGTGCGCCTGGCCGACGCGGGAGCGCGTGTCATCAAGATCGAACGAACCGATGGGGAAACGGCACGGCACTATGATTCCACGGTGGCCGGAATGTCCGCCTATTTCGTCTGGCTCAATCGCGGCAAGGAGAGTGCCGCGCTCGATTTGAAGTCACCGGAAGATCTCGCCTTGCTCCACCGCATGGTTACGAAGGCGGATGTGCTGGTACAGAATCTCTTGCCCGGTGCGATCGACAGGCTCGGACTGTCGGAGGAGTCCATTGTCGAGAAGTTCCCTCGTTTGATCGCGGTCAACATCGTCGGTTACGGACAGGATACGCCCTACGCGAGGATGCGCGCTTATGACATGCTGGTGCAGGCCGAAAGCGGGTTGTGCGCGGTAACAGGGACACCGGAAACGCCAAGCAAGATTGGCGTGTCGGCAGCCGATATCGCCACCGGCATGAACGCCCACGCCGCGATCCTGGAAGCACTTATTGCTCGCGGGAAGACCGCCCGAGGACGCGTCGTGGAGATCTCCATGTTCGACGGCATGGCTGACTGGATGAGTGTGCCCCTGCTTCACTACGAGCACGCCGGCCTTGAGACAGCCCGGCATGGTCTCGCACATGCGTCGATCTATCCCTATCGCAACTATCTCTGCAGATGTGGTCGCACCATCGTCGTTGCCATCCAGCACAATGATGAGTGGAAGAGATTTTGCAGCGGGGTTCTAAAGCGTGACGACCTGCTGGCTGATCAGCGTTTCTCATCAAATGCCCGGCGCGTGGCCAACCGCGAGGGCCTTGACGTGGAAACGG
>JADLBJ010000237.1 GCA_020847765.1 Dehalococcoidia bacterium | reverse complement strand
TTGAGAACAGCAGCATGCCACCGTCGCGGATGAGGCTGGCCTGGCAGGCGGGTTCAATGAGGTTTTCGTCGAGATGCGAATCCTGCCAAGTCACGCCGCGATCGCGGCTGTATGCCACTACGCGCCGGTTCTTGCCGTGGAAACTGCGCATGTTCATCAGTAGGTGACCGTTGGACAGTTCCACCATTTGGCACTCGTTGGTTTTCTCGGCGACCGCCTGCCCCGATTTCCAGGTCTTGCCGGCATCGTCGCTGAACATGGCGTGCGAATAAGAAGTGTCTGATCCGCGCACGCGGTGGTTGCAGGGAATCACCAGACGGCCGTCTTTGAGTTGGATGCCGACTCCCGGCCCGGTTGCGTACCACGTCCAGTCAGCCCGCTTGACTTCTTTGCTGATCTCCATGGGTGCGGCCCAGGTGAGCCCATCATCGGTGCTGTGGGTGATCCACACCGTGCGCGTGCCTTTTTCGGCGATCAGGTCGCGCTTGTCGGATGCGCCCGGATTCGCGGTGAGCGGCAGCAGGATGCGGCCCGATCGCCGGTCGATCACAGGACACGGATTGCCGATGGTGTCGGAGCCCTGGTCGGCAATCAGCTTCTGCGAAGACCAGGTGCGGCCGTTATCGGTGCTGCGCTTCACCACCATATCGATGTCGCCCGAATCGGAGCGGCTGTTCTTGCGAGCCTCGGCAAAGGCCAGCAGTGTGCCCTTGGGCGTGCGCAGCAGCGCGGGAATACGATACGAAAAATAACCATCGGCGCCGGCCTTGTAGACGGTGACCGGAGCCGCCGGCGCGGCGGAAAGTGTGCGGCCCGCGAGCAGGAGGCCGCAGCGAAGCAGGCTTCGTCGATGCATGTTAGAAGGCATATTTCAAACCGAGCTGGATATTGCGTCCGCCGCTGCCGCTGAGAATGCGGCCGAAGTTCACATTGGCCACGCTCGGCGTGGGATTGCCGGGATTCATATGATTCATGGCATTGAACATCTCAAAGCGGAATGTCAGCCGGTGCCCTTCTCGAATGGCGAATGTCTTATGGATGGCCGCATCGAGAGTGATCGAGCCGGGACCGTAGATGGCATTGTATCCGAGGTTGCCGTAGCGGCGTTCGCGGGCGGGCACGGTGACATCGAAGGCGGCGGATGTGAGATAGCGGAAGCTCTGCATGTCACGCACGTACGGATCGACGCCGGTTGCATCGGGGCGCTGGCCGTCGACGCGCTGGACGCCGGCCAGATCTCTGCCCGCCAAAACATTCACAGTGTTTCCTGTTTGCGCGTCGAAGATGCCCTGTATCGCCCACCCGCCGAGGAACCAGCCGGCAACCTTCGAAGATCCAGTCAACGCCGTGCCTGGAAGCGCATAGGAGATCACGGTAGTGAAGCGATTTCGCAGGTCGGAGATTTTCGGACCCGAAGATCCGGCAATGTTGAGCGGGTCCTGGAGGTGCGTGTTGACGGGCGTGCCAAGGGCGTCGGAGCTGTAGTAGCCCATCACGCGCGCCCAGGTGAAATAGGTGTCGAAGGTAAGGCCTCCGCGGAAGCGGCGGTTGGCGGACAGTTGCAGGGCGTGATAGGCGGAACGTGCCGCGTTCTCGCTGAAGATGACGGGTCCTACTTCGGGAATGGGACGCCGTCCCAGCGTAGGATCGAACTCGTTCAGATTGCGGCCGGAGAACAACTTTACACCACG
>JADLBJ010000074.1 GCA_020847765.1 Dehalococcoidia bacterium | reverse complement strand
TACATGCCCTACTCGGGCGGCTTGCCGTCGTATCGCAGGAAGTGCGACGAGGTGGTCGCCGCCGGCTACGAGGGGTTCGTGCTGGGCCGCCTCGAGGCCGCGCCCGCCTGAGCCGGCCTCTACCTCGAACCGCAAAGAAGAGGCGGGACCCACAAGTCCCGCCTCTTCTTTGCTCTGCCGGCGCCCGTGTGGGCCCTACGCCAGCACCCGCCACTGCACCAGCGTGTAGGGCGGCTGGCCGTCGTCGTGGTCCTCGAAGACGGCTTCGACTTCGGAGCCGATGCGCACCTCCTGGCGGGGGTCGCCGAGGAGGTTGCCGACCATGCGAACGCCGCCCGCCTGGGGCAGCTCGACGAGGACGACGACGTAGGGAACGCCGTTCTGCAGCGCCGGGTGCACCGGATACCAGGAGCGCTCCCAGCTATAGATGCGCCCGCGCGGTTCGACCGCTTCGTAGCGGAGGTCGTCGGAGTGGCACCGGTGGCAGATGAACTCCGGCCCCCACTGCCAGGTCTCGCACCTGTTGCAGCGCTGCGCGACGAGGCGGTGCTCGCGGTTCGCCTCCCAGTATTCGCGCGCGAGCCCGTCGGCGTAGGGCGCCGGCTTGGGCAGCCCGGCCGGGAGGTGATACGGGCGATCGGTCGTGGGTTCGGTCGTCGTCATCGGTTCTGCTCCCGGCCGAGGATGAGGCTGCTGACGGGCTGGACCATGGGGCCGGAGCAGACCATCGAGACGTTCACCTCGCGGTCGAGCTGGCAGGGCGCGGTGCCGCGGATCTGGCGGACGGCTTCGGTGATGAGCTCGAGGCCGTGCATGTAGCATTCGGCGAGGTTGCCGCCGCTCGTGTTCAGGGGGAGCCGCCCGCCGTCGAAGCGGAAGGTGTCGAGCGTGAAGAACTCGTTCACCGCGTCCGGCTCGCAGAAGCCGTGCTCGACGAGGCTCATCATCACGCCGCCGGTGAAGTTCTCGTAGCTCTGGACCACGTCGACCTCGCTCGGCCCGAGCCCGGCCATCGCATAGAGGCGGGGTGTGAGCGTCTTGAAGTTCGAGGTCGCATAGTCGGGTGCGTTGTGCACGGTGGCCGCCTGGCGGTAGTCCGAGCCCTGCGCGGCGCCGAGGATGTAGGCCGGCCGGTGCTGCATGTCGCGGGCGCGCTCGGCGCTGGTGACGATGACGGCCGCGGCGCCGTCGTTCTCCTGGCAGCAGTCGAAGAGGTGGAACGGCTCGACGATCCAGCGGGAGCTGTCGTAGTCCTCTTCGCTAAGGGGACGGCCGAACATCACGGCGCGCGGGTTGCGCTGGGCGTGGTAGTAGCTCGCGAGCGCGACGGACCGGAGCGCTTCCTGCTTCACACCGTGCTCGAACATGAAGCGGTGAACGCGCATGGCGAAAGTCTGCGCCGGCGACATGAGGCCGTAGGGAGCGGTGAAGGCCGCCGCTCCGGGGACAGCGCGCGCCGTCGTTCCCTGGCCGAACCGGCCGAACTGACCCTGCGCCAGCCCGCGGTAGGCCACGGCGATGTCGCAGAAGCCCGCCGCGACGGCCGCGGCGGCGTTCGCGACGGCGCCCGAGCCACCACCACCGCCACCACCCCAGAACATGTTACTGAAACCGACGTGCTTGCTGCCCAACGCGGCCGCGATGTGCGCCGGGTCGTTGCGGTCGTTGCTATAGGAGGCGAAGCCGTCGATCTCGCGGACGTCGATGCCCGCGTCGGCGGCGGCGAGCTGGATCGCCTCCAGCGTCATCTTGAACTCGGGATCGGGCGCGGCGCCGCGTTTGTAGTAGCGCGTCTCGCCAAGCCCGGCGATCGCTGTCGCACCCCGGAAGCTGCTTCCCATCTGCCTTCCCCTCGGCTGAAGTTGTCGTGGGGCGAAGCATACGCGGATGCGCGGACTATGACCCGCCGCCGTCGTCTCCGGCGACCAGCGGGCCGTCAGTCGAAGGTGGGCAGCGCGAAGTCGTCGAGCAGCGTGTCGAGGCCGAGCTGGAGGGGCGGACGCAGCGCCGTGCCCGCGAACGAGTCGGCGAACGCCCTCGCGAGCGGCGAGCCCCGGCGGTAGTGGCGCCCGCCGGAGAGGGCGAAGAGCTCGGCCGCGAGCTTCGTCGCGTCCTGGGTCACGAACGTCTTCGTGCGAAGGACGCGGGCGGCATAGGCCGGCCCGGCAGCGGGCCGGAACAGCGCGGCGGTCTCGAACAGGTAGGCCCGGAGCGCTTCGAACCGCATGCCCGCGTCGACGAGCCGTTGCCGCAACGCCGGCGACGATGGGGCCGGCTCGCCCAGGGCGCGGAGCATCGCCCCTGCCGCGCCCAGCGAAACCGCGGCAAAGAGCACATAGAAGTATTGAAGGGGCTGCGCCACCGCCAGCAGGTTCGGAAAGCACATCAGCGCATCGACCGGGGCCCGCGCGTAGCGCACGGTGTGGCTCGCCGTCGAACGCATGCCGAAGCCGTCCCAGTCCTCGACCACCTCGACTCCCGCCGCCGTCGTCGGGACGAGGAAGAACTCGACCGCTGCCGCGCCGTCGATGAGCCCTGGCGGGACCTGCGCGGTCGAGAAGAAGCGGTAGGCGTCGCGGCCGGAGGAGGCAAGGATCTTCTCGCCGGAGATGCGGATCGTCCCCTCGTCCGCGCGCTCGACGAACGCCTTCGTCGCGGCGAGCGAGCCGCCCGCTCCCCGCTCGGAGTTGCAGGCGGCGTAGATGCGGCTGGCGGCGAAGTCGGCGGCGACCTCTTCCACCTGGCGAAGAAACGCCGCGCGCTCGTGGTCGGGGACCACCGGGACGATCGCGTCGTACACCCCGGCGAGGCCGAGGGGCATGGCGATGACGAGCGCGGCGGAGGCCGACGCCCCGGCGAGCATCTCGACGAGCTCGGCCGCGTCCGGGAGGCCGCAGCCCGCGCCACCGAGCGCCTTCGCGAACGGCGCGGACGGGACGCCGGCACGGTAGAGCTCGGCGATGGTCTCGCGCGGGAACGCGTCGGGGTCGGCCGCCTCGCGCTCGGCGATGGCGGGCAGCAGCTGGCGAAGCGCGTCGCGAACCTCGGTCATGGAGCACCCCTGGCGTCGGACAGCGT
>JADLBJ010000073.1 GCA_020847765.1 Dehalococcoidia bacterium | reverse complement strand
TGAGCAACGCCTCGGCATCGGGTGCCTCGTCGTACACCTGGATGCCCATGTCGTTGATCATGCTGATCACGGACTCGATCTGCTCCGCGTCGAGCATGTCGTCGGGCAGATGGTCGTTGATCTCGGCGTAGGTGAGGTAGCTCCTCTCCTTGCCGAGGACGATCAGGTTCTTCAACCGCGTACGCCGCGTCTCTGCATCCACTACCGGCACGTTCGTCCGCGCTCCATCGACAGCCATCCCACCCTTTCCGCTCCTGTCCCTGCCGCCGCGTGCGCCACCGCCTTTACCGGCCGCTGCGCCGAGCGCTTGCTGCTTGGCCCGCAGCATCCGCAGCTTTGCGATTGCCTTGGCCTGTTCCGCGGCCTTCGACTTGGCCGCCGCCTGGTCCTTCGGCTTGACCGGGACCGCCGGCCCGCGCAGCTTCTCGGCCGGCGCCGACTTCACCGCCGCCACCGGCTTCATCACCGGCTTCGTCACTGCCCTGGTGATGGGTTTCCCCTTGCCCGCGGATTTCGCCTTCGCGTCGGGCTTGGCCGCCGCCCGTCTCGCGCCGCCCTGCGGCTTCGCGACCGCCTTCGCCTTCGCCTTCACCACGGGTTTCGCCTTCGCTCGCGTGCTCTCCACCTTCTTCGCACCGCGCTGCCCGGGTTTCATCGCACGCCGAGCCGCCTTGGCTCTCGCGCCGAGCGCAAGCTTCTTCACCTTGGGCTTCTGCTTCGCTTTCGTTTTGGCCTTCGCCATGGACGAACCCTCGCAACCGGAGAGGAAAGAAAAATCCTAAATTATACCTTGGTGACAGGCTCGCCGTGCATGCCGCTGGCGATGCCCGTGCCTCGGGCCAGCAGCTCCGCGTACTCGGCGCGCTCTTCCGCCGTCAGGCAGGCAAACCCCTTGGCCTCGATCTGGGCACGCCTGCGCACCGCCCAGCGCTGCTTCAACTCGCTGATCGCCCGGGAGAAGTCCGCCTCGTAGTCGTACTCGCCCGAGGCGTCGCCCGCGCCCGTGGCCGCGACGATCAGCGCGCCCAGCCGGGTATGGGCGAAACGGCCCAGCAGCGTGGCCACGACATGGTCGCCCGGGGCGGGCGGCTGCGCGGCGAAGTGGTCGAGCAACTGTTCCAGCACGGCGGTCTGGGGGTCGGCCGGATCGAGCAGCGAGCGGTCGACCCGTGCGGCCAGCGCCGGCTGGGCCACGAGGGCGCCGATCAGGACCTCGACGATGCTCGGCGTACGCGCACCGGGACGCGCCGCTCGGGGCGTCGCGGCGGGAGAGCGGGCGGCCTCGCGCCGGACGCCGAAGAGCGCATCGACGTCGCCGACATCCACCTGGGCGAGCTCGGCCAGGCCGCGACGGACGATCAGGCTCAACGCCGGCGCCGGAATCTGCGTCACCAGGGGTTTGGCGAGATGCAGCAGACGCGCCCTGCCCTCCGGCGTGTGCACGTCGACCTTCGACGCGAGCTCCCGGCACAGGAATTCCGACAGCGGCATGGCCTGGGCGATGCGCGCCTCGAACGCCTCCCGCCCCGCCGAGCGCACGAAGCTGTCCGGGTCCTCGCCCTCGGGCAGAAAGAGGAATCCGATGCTCTTGCCGTCGGCAAGCTGGCCCAGGCTCACTTCCATCGCCCGCCATGCGGCCCGCCGGCCCGCACCGTCGCCATCGAAGCAGTACACCAGATCATCCGTCTGGCGCAGCAGCTTCTGCACGTGCACCGGGGTCGTGGCGGTGCCCAGCGTGGCCACGGCGTACCCGACGCCGTGCTGGGCCAGCGCGACGACGTCCATGTAGCCCTCGACGACGACGATGCGCCCGGACTCGCGGACGGCCTGCCGCGCCTGGAACAGCCCGTAGAGCTCACGCCCCTTCTCGAACAGCGGCGTTTCGGGCGAGTTGAGGTACTTGGGCTCGCCGCCATCGAGCACGCGCCCGCCGAACCCGATGATCGTGCCGCGACCGTCGAGGATCGGGAACATGACGCGGTCGCGGAAGCGGTCGTACCGCCGGCCGCCGTCACCTTCGATCACCAGCCCGGCCTCGACCAGCGCCTTCGAGCTCGCGTAGTCGCCGAAGGCTTCTGCGAGGCCCTGCCAGCCGGACGGCGCATACCCCAGGAAGAATCGGGCCGCGATCTCGCCGCTCACGCCGCGGCTGCGCAGGTAGGCGATCGCCCGCTCGGACTTGCGGAGCTGCTCCTTGAAGAAGCGGGCCGCAGCGAGTGTGACGGCGCCGAGATCCGCCGTGACCTCGGCGCGCCGTACGACCTCGGGACTGCGCACGTCGGGGACGGTCATGCCGGCCAGCGCGGCAAGATCCTTGACGGCGTCGACGTAGCCCATGCCGAGATACTCCATCACGAACGTGATGGCGTTGCCGTGGGCGCCGCACCCGAAGCAGTGATAGAACTGCTTGGTCGGGCTCACGGAGAAGGAGGGGGACTTCTCGTTGTGGAACGGGCAGCGCGCCATGAAGCTCTGCCCGGCCTTGCGCAACGGGACGTGGCGCTCGATCACGTCGACGATGTCGACCCGGTTCAGCAACTGCTGCTTGAAGTCATCCGGGATCATGGACGCTCTGGACGGGGCCCCCACGGCGCATCCGTCATTCTAGGAGCGCCCCGGCGGCGGTGCGAGGCACCAATATTCGTGCCAGGCGGCGAGACGCGTTGCGGGGGCGGGCAATCCCCACCCCGGGGTAACTCACCCGGCGAGCCGGGCCTTGACGAGCTGTGAGACCCTGGCCATGTCGGCGCGCCCGGCGAGCCTCGGGCGCAGCGCATTCATGACGGCCCCCATGTCCTTGGGGCCGGTGGCGCCGGTAGCAGCGACGGTCTCGGCGATCAGGGCGGCGATTTCGTCGTCTCCCAGGGCGGCCGGCAGGTAGGCCTGCAGGACGACCACCTCGGCCTGCTCGGCGCGCGACAGGTCGTCCCGACCGGCCTTGTCGAACTGGGCGATCGACTCACGCCGCTGCTTGAGCATCTTGTCGATGACCGCGAGGACGTCGGCGTCGGAGAGCTCGATGCGCTCGTCGACTTCACGCTGCTTGATCGCCGCCAGCAGGAGGCGAATCGCCTTGAGGCGATCGGCGTCCTTGGCGCGCATGGCGACCTTCATGTCCTCGGTGATGCGGGCCTTGAGCGACATGATCGAATCGGGGCGACTTCCTGCTCCGGGGAACCCAGCCGGGTCCCGCGCGCGGAGCCGGGATCGGATGCGGAGCTCGCCTAGTACAGCTTGGGCGGCAGGAGCTGGGAGCGCAGCCGCTTGTGGTGCCGCTTCACGGCCGCGGCGAGCTTGCGCTTGCGCTCGGACGTGGGCTTTTCGTAGAACTCGCGCGAGCGCAGCTCGGTGAGAAGACCCGTCTTTTCCACGGTGCGCTTGAAGCGGCGAAGCGCTGCCTCGAAGGGCTCGTTTTCTTTCACACGGACAGTCGGCATAGGGGAGATCCAGGCGGCCAATCGGAATCTGGCATTATAGCAACCGTTTCGACGGAATCAACACGCATGGACTCCTCCGCAGTACCCGTGCGCGTCCTGGGCATCGAGACCTCCTGCGACGAGACCGGCACCGCCGTCTACTGCTCCCGCGACGGGCTGGTCGCCCAGGCGCTCCACTCCCAGATCCGGCTGCACGCGGACTACGGCGGCGTCGTTCCCGAGCTCGCCTCACGCGACCACGTCCGGCGTCTGATCCCCCTCGTCCGCGAAGTCCTGTGCGCCGCGCGCATGGGCACGGCGGATCTCTCGGCGATCGCCTTCACCGAGGGGCCCGGGCTCGCGGGTGCGCTGCTCGCCGGTGCCGCGGTGGCGAACGGCCTCGGTTACGCGCTCGGGCGGCCGGTGCTGGGCATCCACCATCTCGAGGCGCACCTGCTCTCGCCCCTGCTGTCCAGCCCGGCGCCGGTCTTTCCGTTCGTCGCCCTGCTGGTCTCGGGCGGCCACACCCAGTTCATGCGCGTCGACGGCATCGGTGAGTACACGCTCCTCGGCGAAACGCTGGACGACGCGGCCGGAGAAGCCTTCGACAAGACGGCGAAGCTGCTCGGCCTGGGTTATC
>JADLBJ010000236.1 GCA_020847765.1 Dehalococcoidia bacterium | reverse complement strand
GCCTATCCCCAAAGCCAGTGCCTGTGTGTATCGGTGAACGACATCAGTGGAGACTATGAGTATCCGGAAGTGGTGCGCTTTGAAATCGACGAGCAGGATCTGCCGTCATACCTGCGCGCCGCTGACTTTCTCAACATCACCAACGTCGACACAGTCTGCCTGCAGCACGAGTTTGGCATCTTTGGGGGGCATGCCGGTGGACACATTGTGGCCTTCCTCCGCGAACTCAGGATGCCCGTGGTGACGACGCTCCACACGGTCTTGCGCGAGCCTCGCGCCGACCAGAGACGCGTCATGCAGGAGCTGATTTCACTCTCCACACGCCTGGTTGTCATGGCCGAGCGCGGACGACAGATGTTGCAGGAGATCTACCACGCCCCGCCGGCCAAGATCGATGTCATTCCGCACGGAATCCCGGACGTGGGATTCGTCGACCCCACGTACTTCAAAGACCAGTTCGGCGTAGAAGGGCGGATCGTACTGCTTACCTTTGGGCTTCTTTCGCCGAACAAGGGTATTGAGCAGGTGCTGAACGCACTGCCCAGCATCGTGAAGCAGTTCCCCGATGTGGTCTACATTGTCCTGGGAGCAACCCATCCCAATGAGCTGCGCGAGCATGGGGAAACCTACCGGCACGGCCTGGAGATTCTGGCAAGGAAGAACAAGGTCGAGAAGAACGTCATTTTCTACAACCAGTTTGTCGACATTGAAAGCTTGAAAGAGTTCATCGGCGCAGCCGACCTGTACATCACGCCTTATCTCAACGAAGCGCAGATCACGTCCGGAACGTTGGCGTATTCGTTTGGGGCGGGTAAGGCGATCATCTCCACGCCGTATTGGCACGCGGCGGAATTATTGGATGGCGATCGCGGCGTGCTGGTGCCGTTTGCCGACTCCAATGCGATTGCCCGCGAGGTGAACGCCCTGCTTGGCGATGACACGCGCCGGCACGCCATGCGCAAGCAAGCCTACCGGCTGGGCCGCGACATGGTCTGGAGCAACGCCGCGCAGCAGTATATGCGCACGTTCGAGTTGTCGCGGTTGCAAGGGGCGACCCAGGCCCGCAAATCCCTCGCCACCAAAACGCTGGACCGGAAACCGCGCGAGTTGCCGGATTTGAAGTTGGACCATCTGTCCCGCATGACCGATTCCACCGGCGTCTTCCAGCACGCAGTGTTTAGTATTCCCAATTTCTCAGAAGGATACTGCACCGACGACAACGCCCGGGCCTTTGTCCTTGCCGTACTGCTGGGAGAACTGGGAGAAGAACGGGAGACCGCGCGAACACTGGCTACCACCAGCGCGGCGTTTCTGCAACATGCGTTCGATCACAACAGCGGGCGGTTTCATAACCACCTGAGCTTCGATCGCCACTGGCTGGACGAGAAAGGATCGGAAGACTGCCACGGCAGGGCGCTTTGGGCGCTGGGCACCGGTGTCGGCCGATCGCCTTTCCGGAGCTTTCAGATGATGGCCGGGCAACTGTTTGCGTTGGCGCTGCCGGCTTT
>JADLBJ010000072.1 GCA_020847765.1 Dehalococcoidia bacterium | reverse complement strand
GCACGGAAGAGATCGTCGGCCGCTGGCTGCGGGGTCGCCGCCAGGACGTGATCCTTGCCACGAAGTGCTTCGCGCCGATGTCGTCACGCCGGTGGGACCGGGGTAACTCGCGCAAGCACATCCTCGACGCCGTCGACGCCTCGCTGCGCCGCCTGCAGACCGACTACCTCGACCTCTACCAGCTGCATGGCCCCGACCCGGAGACGCCGATCGAGGAGACTCTCCGCGCCCTGGAGGACGTCGTCCGGGCCGGCAAGGTGCGCTATGTTGGCTGCTCGAACTTCCTTGCCTATCAGGTGGCGCGCGCGCTCGGGCGCAGCGAAGCGCTCGGCGTCGTTCGCTTCGATTCGGTCCAGCCACGCTACAACCTTCTCTTCCGCGAGATAGAGCGCGAGCTGCTGCCCCTATGCGCTGAAGAGGGGATCGGCGTGATCCCCTACAACCCCATCGCTGGCGGCCTGCTGAGCGGGAAGCACAGCCCGCAGGCGGGGCCCGAGGAGGGATCGCGCTTCGCGCTCGGCACGGCCGCGCAGCGCTATCAGGACCGCTACTGGCACGAAGGAATGTTCGCCACGGTCGAAACGCTCCGGCCGGTCGCGCGGGAGGCGGGCATGGAGCTGACGACCATGGCTGTCGCCTGGGTGATTGCCAACCCGACCGTGACGGCGCCCATCGTTGGCGCCAGCCGGCCCGAACAGCTTGAGCCCGTCCTTGCCGCCGCCGAAGCTCGCCTCGCCCCCGATCTCAAGGCGACGCTCGACGATCTCACGAGCGAGTATCGGCGCGGCGACACGCTCCGCTGATGGCCTCTGACCTCGCTGCGCTGTTGACGATCGCGCGCCAGGCGGCGGCGCTCGCCGGCGACGTCGTCATGCCGCTCTACCAGGCAAACCTGACCGTCGAGCTCAAAGCCGACCGTACGCCCGTCACCATCGCCGACCGCAAGGCCGAGGAGGCGATGCGCAGCTTCTTCGCCCGGGAAACGCCTGACTTCGGCGTCCTGGGCGAAGAGTTCGGCGCAACGGCGGGCACCTCCGCCCGACGCTGGGTGCTCGACCCCATCGACGGCACGAAGTCGTTCATCCACCACGTGCCTCTCTTCGGCACTCTCGTGGCGCTCGAGGAGGATGGGGAGCCGGTGATCGGCGTTATAGCCTGCCACGCCGTCGGCGAAACCGCCTGGGCAGCTCACGGCTGCGGCGCATTTCTCAACGGCGTGCCGGCGAGGGTTTCCGCAACGACCGACCTCAGCCGGGCCACACTGCTGCTCACGAGCGTCGCGGCGCAGGAAGGACTTCCTCCAGAGCGCCTCGCCCGCCTTTCGGCTGAGGTGAGCCTGTTGCGGACGTGGGGCGACTGCTACGGGTACCTGGCGGTGGCCGCCGGACGGGCGGACGCCATGATAGACCCCGTGATGAGCCGCTGGGACGCCGCCGCTCTCTACCCGGTGATCCGGGAAGCGGGCGGGAAGATCACCACCTGGCATGGCTCACCGCTAGTCGGAGCGAGCGTCGCGGCGAGCAACGGCGCCATCCATGAGCGCCTGCTCAGCTTGCTCGCAACCTGACGGTGGCCGCGGCTTCGGCCTCAGGCCTTCCCAATCTTGAAGATGCGGGTGCTGCAGACAGGGCAGGTGCCCTCGGTCGCCGGCTTGCCGTTTTTCATCGTGATGGCCTTGGGGTCCTTCATCTCGCGCCGCTCGCGGCACTTCAGGCAGTAGCCTTCCATCCTCTATCCTCCTAGCGCTCCGCTCGAGAGCGGAAAGGCAGCGGCGAAATGATCGAGGGTGTAGGCGGTTTCACATCCCCTCGCCGCTTCCCCGCATCATATCGCCGGATGCCGTGCTGTCAATTCCCAACCGTAGCTGGGCGGGACATAAGAACCGCTGCCGGACCGGCGATCACCTTCAGGGGACGGAGCATTCCGCCGGCCAGAACCCCGGCGCCCACGAACATCCCCGCCGCTGAGTACAAACGGAGGACTGTGGCTGCCTCTGTGCTGCTCTGCGGGAAGACCGCCTCGCCGTGCCAGAGCGCGCGGGCGTGCAGCTCGGAGACGATCGCCGCCGGTCGGTCGAGCAGGCCTTCGTCCGCCGGGAGCAGTGCCCTCTCGAGCCCGCCGGCAGCGGCGAGGCCCGCCAGGTCAGCCAACGTCCAGGCGTCTTCGAGGCTGAGGACGCCCACCCGTGTGCGGCGCAGGCTCGCGAGATGCGCCCCGCAACCGAGCGCTGCTCCGATGTCCCGAGCCAGGCTGCGCACGTAGGTCCCGGCGCTACAGCACACCATGACGCCGAGCGTCGTCGGCCCCAGCAGCGTGAGGCTGAGTCCGGAGACGGTAACGGGCCGCGCGGGAAGCGACAGCGGCTTCCCACGACGAGCGGCGGCATAGGCCCGGGTGCCTCCAATCTTGACCGCGCTGTAGGCCGGCGGCACCTGGTCGATATCCCCCGAGAACGCCGCTTCCAGGCGCCGCAAGTCGAACTCCGCGAGAGCCGGCACCGGGCGCTCGGCCAGCAGCGAGCCGTCCGCGTCGTCAGTGTCCGTCGTCTGCCCCAGCACGATCGTGCCCTCGTATCGTTTGCTATGCCCGCTCATGTATTCGACCAGGCGGGTCGCCCATCCCAGGCAGAGCACGAGCAGCCCGGTGGCCAGCGGGTCGAGCGTTCCGGTGTGCCCGATGCGGCGCTGGCCGCTCAGTCCCCGCACCTTCGCCACTACGTCGTGGCTCGTCCAGCCGCCGGGCTTGTCGACCAGAAGAATGCCGGTGAGCCCAGACCCGCTCCGCATGGACGCTACTCTCCGCCGTCGGCCGGGGGTCGTCGGTCGGCGACCTCGTGGATCAGCGAGGCGAGGCGCGCCCCCCGCTCTATCGAGGGGTCGAACCGAAAGGCGAGCTCTGGCACATGTCGCAGCTTCAGGCGATGGACGAGCTCCATATGGAGGAAGTGGGCGGCGGCAGCCAGACCCCGCAGAGCCTCCTCCCGCTCGGCCTCCTCGCCGAGATGGGACACGTAGACCGTCGCGTGGCGCAGATCAGGGGAGGTCTGCACCTCGGTGACGCTGATCAGTCCCTGGCGGACGCGCGGGTCTTTGACGTCCCGCTGGATGAGCGTACTCAGCTCCTCGCGCAGGAGCTCATTGATCCGGGTGGTGCGGCGGGTCATCGCCAGCGTCTCCGGCGGCAGAGCGTCAGCGCACGCGCTCGTCATGGAAGAACTCGATGACGTCGCCTTCCTGGTACTTGTCGAAATTGCTGACGACGACGCCGCATTCGTATCCCGTCTGCACCTCGCGCACGTCGTCCTGGAAGCGCTTGAGGCCCTCGCAGCGGCCCCTGGCCAGCTCCTGGCCCTTGCGCAGGACGCGCACCTGGGAACCGCGCCGCAAGGTGCCGTCCACGACGTAGCAGCCCGCGATCTGCCCGAGGCGGCTGGACTTGAAAACCTGGCGGACCTCGGCGTGGCCGTCCACCACGGTCGCAAAGACGGGCTCGTACATGCCCGCCAGTGCCTTTTCGATGTCCTCGAGCAGCTGATAGATGATGGAATAGCTGCGGATTTCGACTCCCGCGGCTTCCGCACGCTTCTTCGCCGAGGGATCGACGCGGGTATTGAACGCGAGGATGATGCCGTTTGACGCTTCGGCGAGCATCACGTCCGAGTCGCTCACCGAACCCGTAGCCGCATGGATGATCTTGACCTTCACTTCGGACGTGCTCAGCTGCTCGAGCGCGCCGCGAATCGCCTCTGCGCTGCCGCGCACGTCGGCTTTGAGGACGATGATCAGCTCTTTGAGCTTGCCAGCGCTGATCTCGTGGAAGAGCGTGTCCAGGTTGACGTGGGCGTGGTCCGTCTGCTCTCGGCCCTCGCGCGTGCGGCGGCGGAGATCCACGATCTGACGCGCCTCCCGTTCGTCGGTCACGACGCGCACACGGTCGCCCGCCTCCGGCACGGCCTCCAGGCCCATGACGACGACTGGCCGCGACGGGCCGGCCTCGCGTAGACGCTCGCCGCGATCGTCGAACATCGCCTTGACTTTGCCGCTGATCTCGCCGACGACGAGGGCGTCTCCCTGGCGCAACGTCCCCCGTTGGACGAGGAGCGTGGCGATCGGGCCACGGCTCGCGTCAAGCTCCGCTTCGATGACGACCGCGCTCGCCGGCCGGTCGGGGTTTGCCGTCAGCTCGGCGATCTCGGCCACCAGGTTGATGGATTCGAGCAGGTCGTCTATCCCCTGTCCCTTCGTAGCGGAAACGGGAACGGCGAGCACGTCGCCGCCATAGTCCTCGACGACCACGTTATGCTCGGTCAGCTGCTGCTTCACGCGGTCGGGATTCGCCCCGGGGAGGTCCATCTTGTTGATGGCGACGATCATCGGCACGCCCGCGGCCAGGACGTGGTTGATCGCCTCGACCGTTTGCGGCATGACGCCGTCATCGGCAGCGACGACGAGCACGGCGATGTCCGTCGCCTGGGCGCCGCGGGCGCGCATTGCCGTGAAGGCCGCATGACCCGGGGTGTCGATGAAGGTGATGAGCTTGCCTTCGCGCTGGACCTGGTAGGCGCCGACGTGCTGCGTGATCCCACCAGCCTCACCGGCAGCCACCCGCGTCTTGCGAATCGCGTCGAGGAGGCTGGTCTTGCCGTGGTCGACGTGGCCGAGGATGGTGACCACCGGCGGTCGGGGCTTCAGCGAGGCAGGCTCGTCCGGGGCCTCCTCCGCCTCCGTGGCGACAGGTTCCGTCGCGGGTGCAGGCGCTTCCGGGCCCACCTCGAACCCCAGGTCGGTGGACACGATCGCGGCGGTGTCGAAGTCGATCGACTGGTTGATTGCCGCCATCACGCCATGCGTCATCAGGCGCTTGATGATCTCGACCGGGCTGACGCCGAGGCGGTCACCGAGCTCCTTCACTGTGAGCGCGGGCGGCAGCATCACAGTGCGAGCTTTGGAGGAAGGCTGAGCCGTCATGAGTCTTCGCTTTCTTCGGCCGGCAACGCGACCGCGAAAGCGCGCAGCGCCTCCACGTCTTCCCTGGCCGGATTGAACTTCAGTGCGTGGCTAATGGTACTTCCTTTCAGCGCTTTCTCCCAGCAGACGCGGGTGGCGTGAAGGTACGCCCCCCGGCCGTTGGCCCTCCCCGTCGGATCGACGGCGAGTCGCTGCTCCGGCGTGCGCACAATGCGCACGAGCTCGCGCTTGCCGGCTTCCTGGCGGCAGCCGATGCAGGTCCGTCGGGGAACGTGACGCGGCGGGCGCTGCACGTGATCGGCCATGCGCCTCCTAGTGGATGCGCCCGGAGTAGTCGATCTCCTCCATCTCGTCCTCGGACTCGGCGAAGCGAGGTGCGCGGCGCACCTTCTTGGCGCCCTTCTTCGCCGCCTCTTCCTGCTCCTCAGGGCGCTTCGGCAGGACGTCCTCCGCGAACCGAATCGCCGTCGGGCGCGCTTCGGGGACCACCATGGTCGGGACTTCGTATTCCTCGTCTTCCTCCGCTTCCTCTTCGCCGTAGTCCTCGGCCTCGCGCTCTTCGCGGTCGGGCACGGCGGTCTGGGCGAGAGCCGCGGCGAAGTTGAACTCCTCCTCCTCGGTCCCTTCCTGGACGGCCGGGGCAGGAGCGGGCGCGGGTGCGATCGGGACAGTGACGAGCGGCTGGGTTGCCGCTGCGGCCGCCGCAGCGACTTCCTCAGCCTCCTCGATGATGTCGATGTCCGGCTCTTCGCCGGGCGCGAACGGTTCGAACGACGACGGCGCTTCCTCGAGGCCCTGGGCAGCGCGCTCGCTCGCCGCCTGGCTGCGGATGTCAATCCGCCAGCCGGTGAGCTTGGCCGCCAGGCGCGCGTTCTGCCCCTCCTTGCCGATCGCCAGCGAGAGCATGCGGTCGGGCACCACCACAGAGGCCCGACGCTCGGCCAGGTCGATCTCCGCCTCGAGCACCTGCGCCGGGCTGAGCGCGTTCGAGACAAAGTTCGCCGGGTCCGGATCCCACTTGATGACGTCGATGCGCTCGCCGCTCAGCTCGTTCACGATGTTCTGAATGCGGCCGCCGCGCATGCCGACGCAGGCGCCGATGGGATCGACGCTGGCGACGCGGGAATGGACCGCGACCTTGCTCCGGTGGCCGCCTTCGCGTGCTATCGACTTGATCTCCACGCTGCCGTTGGCGATCTCCGGCACCTCCAGCTCGAACAGCCGCCGGAGCAGGGAGCGATGGCTCCGGCTGACGATCACCTGCGGCCCCTTCGCCGCTCGCTCCACACGCAGGATGATCACCTTGACCCGCTGCCCCGAGCGCAGATGCTCGTTTCGCACCTGCTCGCTGTAAGGCAAGCTCGCCTCTGTGCCCTTGCCGAGCTCGACAATCGCCTGTCGCGGCTCGACGCGCTGCACCGTGCCGACGACGATCTCCCCTTCCTTGCCGGCGTACTCGTCGTACACGGCGTCGCGTTCGGCTTCGCGGAGTCGCTGCAGGACGACCTGCTTCGCAGTCTGCGCGGCGATGCGACCGGCGTTCTCGGGGATCTTCATCTCGAAGTCGAGCACGTCGCCCGCGCGCGCGTCCCGCTTGTAACGCTGCGCCTCGCCCACTGCGATCTCGAGGTTCGGCTCCTCGACCTCTTCCACGACAGACTTCTGCATGTAGGCGTGGATGTCGCCCGTCTCGGGATCGACCTTGACGTAGACGTTCGGCGCATTCTCGCCCTCACGCCGGTAGGCGGAGGTGAGGGCGGCCTCGACGGCGTCGAAGACAATGTCCCGGGGCAAGTTCTTTTCGGCGGCGAGCTGGCCGATGGCGAGAAGGAATTCGTTCTTCATAGCTCCAACAAAAAGAGTGGGCGAAGCGCCCACTCCCGGAAGGAAGTGCCTGTGCTGACGCTCAGTATAGCACCAGGTGCAAGGGGTTTGGGGATGGCGATCGGAAGGGCATTTGGCAGCGGTCGGTGCTAGCTGCGGCCGCCTTCCTTTGCGAGAATGCCGCGCACGCGCGTGACAACGCCGTCAAGCGGCACTACCTCCGTCTCGCCCGTGCGCCTGTCCCGCACCTCCACGCCGCCCCGCTCGAGCGCGCGCGGACTGATGGTCAGGCGCACCGGCATGCCGAGCAGGTCCGCGTCTTTGAACTTGATGCCGGCTGAATCGAGGCGGTCGTCGACGAGGCTCGTGTAGCCGGCTTCGCCTAGGGCCTGCTCCACACCGGCGAGCACCTCGGCCACGGCCTCCTCATCGAGGTTGAGCGCGACGACGTGAACATGGTAGGGGGCGACTTCCGGCGGCCAGACGATGCCGTTCTCGTCGTGGTTCGCTTCGATGCACGCCGCCAGCATGCGCTCCACGCCGATGCCGTAGCAGCCCATCACCGCGGGCCGCCGTTCCCCGCTCTCATCCAGGTAGCGGACGTCCATTGACTCGGAGTAGATCGTGCCGAGCTTGAAGACGTGGCCCATCTCGATCCCCCGTCTCGTCCCGAGGGGGCTGCCGCAGACCGAGCAGAGGTCTCCCGAGCGGGCAAGGCCAACGTCCACCACCAGGTCCGCAGTCCAGTCCCGGCCGTAGTTCACGTTAAGGTAGTGGTAATCTGCCTCGTTCGCGCCGGCCACAAAGTTGACGCCCTCCACGGCGCTCGGGTCGGCCACCACCTGGACGCCACTGAGCCCGACAGGCGAGGCGGAGCCTGCGACGAGGCCCGCCGCCCGCACCGCCGCCTCGTCCATCGCTTCGAGGGCTGCCGCCTTCAGCGCGTTCTTCAGCTTGATCTCGTTGACGTCGAGGTCGCCGCGGATGGCCACGAAGACGGGCCTGCCGTCGGCCCGGAAGAACACGGCCTTGCACGTCTGCCGGGGATCGACGCCGAGGAAGGCGACGAGGTCGGCGATCGTCTTCTGCCCGGGCGTCGCGACCTTTTCAAGCGGCTGAGGGAAGCCGGCAATGGGCGGCAGACGGCGGAAGTCGGCCTTCTCCGCGTTCGCCGCATAGCCGCAGGACGGGCAGAGCAGAATCTCGTCTTCGCCGGCCGCCGTCAGGAAGATGAACTCCTGGCTATCCTTGCCGCCGATGGCGCCCGAGTCGGCGTGCACGGGGATCACGGGCACGCCGGCGCGCTGGAAGATGCGCACGTAGGCGTCGAATGCCGCCTGGTAGGAGGCGTCGAGCGACTCCCAGTCGGGGTCGAAGCTGTAGGCGTCCTTCATTGCGAACTCACGCAGGCGGATTAGCCCTCCGCGTGGGCGCGGCTCGTCACGGAACTTCGTCTGAATCTGGTAGAGCGTCACCGGCAGGTCGCGATAGCTCTGGATCGTGCGGGCGGCAAGGAAGCTGACCACCTCCTCGTGGGTGGGGCCGAGGGCGAAGATCCGCTCGCGTCGGTCTTCCAGGCGAAAGAGTGTCTGGCCCATGGCCTGTGCACGCCCCGTCGCCTCCCAGAGCTCGATGGGATGGAGCGCGGGCAGGTGCACCTCCTCGGCCCCGCTTCGGTCCATCTCCTCGCGGATGATAGTTTCCAGCCGACGAAGCACGCGCCATCCCAGCGGCGTAAAGCAGTAGAGGCCGGCGGCCAGGGGGACGGCCAGGCCTGCTCGTAGGAGGAGCCGGTGGCTCGTTATCTCCGCTTCGGCCGGCGGCTCGCGCAGGGTCTTCAGGAGGAGCTTGCTCATGCGCATGGGGCGGGTCGTCCCTTTCCTTCGTGAGTCGAACGTTGCCGGCCGGCTGGCAGCCGGTCAAGGCCGGCGCGGCTGCTCCAGCTCCTGGGAGTCGAGCACCAGCGTCACAGGGCCCTCATTGCACAGCCGCACCGCCATGTGCGCGCCGAACACGCCACGCTCGCAGACGACACCCTGCGCCGCTACCTCGGCGCAGAAGGCCTCGTAGAGCGCACTCGCCGCCCCCGGTTCGGCGGCCAATGCGAAGGAAGGGCGTCGTCCGCGGCGGACGTCGCCGTAGAGCGTGAATTGGCTGACGCAAAGCACGGCGCCGCCCACCTCCTGCAGGCCCAGGTTCATCCTCCCCTGCGCGTCCTCGAAGAGACGTAGACCGGCCACCTTCGCCGCCAGCCGTCGAGCCCCCGCCGCGTCGTCGCCTCGGCCAATGCCGAGCAGCACGAGAAAGCCCCGGCCGATCGCCGCGACGCGCCGGCCCTCCGCGTCGACGCTCGCCTCCGTGACGCGCTGGACGACCGCTTTCACGCGGATGGGCGCTCGGCGTTGAAGAACGCGGCGACCGGCACGGCGATCAGCACGAGATCGTGCACACGGTCGCGGAAGCGCTGGCTGCGCAGCACGACCGAGGCCCTCGCCCCATGCTCCATCCAGGCCGAAAAGCTGAGACCCTGGATGAAGGTGAAGAGGCTGTCCACGAGCAGTCGACGCTGTCCGCTCGTAAGGGCGTCGTCGAAGAAGCCAGAGGCGAATTGCTCCCATGCCCGCCATTGTCGCCGTCGGTGCGAGCGTGCCTCGAGCGAGCCGGCGACAACGCAACGGCGCATGAATCGCAGCGCCGCCCCGGTCGCGGCCAGCTCGTCGAGCGCCGCGTCGAGGAGCGCCAGCATTCTCTCTCTTGGCGGGAGATTGCGTGTGGCAGCCACCTGGTCGCCGATCATGCCTGGCGGCAGCCGCCACTGGTCACTGATCAGCGTCTCCAGGATCTCCTGCTGTGTGGGGACGTAGTAGTAAAGCGCGGCGTCTGTCAGTCCGCAGCGCTCGGCGATGTTGCGGACCGTCGTGCACTCGTATCCCCTGTCGCCGAATAGGTCGAGGGCGGCGCGCAGGATACTCCCGCGCGTGTCGTCGCCTCGTCGGGGAACGGCCTTCATCAGCGGCACCGCCGTTGCCTCCTCTCGCGTTCGGCCTCAGGCGCTCGCACTGCTTTCCCCAGCCCGCAGGCTCGCCGCGCCCGTCATCGTCAGATCAACAAGCGTGCGCAACCGCCGGCGGAAAGCCGGCCGCCGAATGACCTGCTGGAAGCTCTCGGGGTGGGCGAGAAGCGCTCCCAGCAGCGCACCGGTGACCTGCAGGCTCAGCGCGTCGGCGATGAGCTCGGGTATAGCGAACCAGGGCGCCAGGGCGGGGACGAGCAGCCGTCGGTAGGAGTCGCGCAGGCTGTGGATAAACTCGCCGGCGAGGGGGCTGGTCTCGACGCCCTGTGCCATGAGCAGATGGACGAGGGCTGGCCGCTCGCTCCAGCAGACGAAGACGGTGATGACGTAGTCGGTGAAGGCGGCGGCGTCGAAGCGGCCCACGCTCGGCAGCAGGGGAGCAACGTCCGGCTCGACCAGGAGCGCGTCGAGCAGCGCCGCCTTCGAGCGAAAGTGGTAATAGATGGCCGCGTCGGTTACGCCGGCACCCAGGCCGATCGCCCGCACGGTCGTCGCGTCGAATCCGTCCCGTGCGAAGAGGTCTGCGGCCGCAGCGAGAATTCGGGCGCGCGTTGTGGGACCCAGTCGTGGCCGCCGGGCAGGGGACTGAACGGGCGCTCCCACGCCGCGAGTATACGTTCTCTGCGCGATCATGGAACTGCCCGGGAGGCGTTGGCGGTTGCCCGGTGTGGCGTATGATGGCCCGCCGGGACGCCGCGTTGGTGGCGCCATCTCGCGTGGAGGAAAGCCGATGGCCATCGGTGAACGGGAAAAGGAAGTAGCGCGCAAGCTCTTCGAAGAAGGCGGCTGGAGCAGCGGCGATCCGTACGGTCCGGACCTCTGGTTCTCCGACGACGCGGTCATGCGCGACATCGTCAACCACGACGGCGCGCTCCGCGGCAAGGAGGAGATCCGCTACTTCTGGGCGCGCCAGGGCACCGGCATCACGTTGCGTGTTCCGGTCGAAGAGCTCTTCGTCTCCGACGATGGCGTCGCCGTCCTCTGGATGGCCTACAGCCAGGTCACCGACGACCGCTTCGGCCCCGAGAACCGGGGCAAGTGGCTCTGCTTCGAAGGCATGTCCCGCCTGGAGTTCAACGACGAGGGGAAGTGCACCCTCGAAGTCGACTACCACCACGGGCCCCAGGGCATCACCGACAGCTGGGTGGCCCACTGGGAGAAGCGCCGCGCGATGACACGCGAGGAGCGTGGCGCCCTCACCGGCGGCGACAAGCCCATGCCCGAGTTGAAGAAGTAGCTTCGCAGGGCGCGAGACGTGTGTCCCTGCCCGTGAAATGCGCGGGCGGGGACCTTCTCGGCCGGCGTGGTGTTACAGCGCTTCGATCGCGACCGGCTCGGGCGCGGCCTCGGGGCCGGGAGCCGGCTCCCCCGGGCGGAACCGTCGCCGGAGCGGAATCTCGGGCATCAACAGCGCCACCAGCAGGCCGAGCGCGGCCGCCACAAGCGACCCGGTGAAGATGTCCTGAATCGCTGACGCCACGCCCTCTTTCTGGGCAGCGATCGTCGTTTCCAGAACGCGCTCGCCGTCCGGCACGGCAGCGCGCACTTCGTCCTGCACGGCCCGAAACTCGCGCTCGTCCAGCGGCAGAGTCGGATCCTCGAAGCGCGCGAAGGTCGCCGGCGGGATCTCCGCCCGCACGGCCGGGCTGACGTGGCTTTCGAACGACGACACGAAGGTCGTCGCGAGGACCACCCCGAAGACTGCTGTCCCGAGCACCTGCCCGATCTGCATCGAGAACTGGCGACCGCTCGTCGCGACGCCTAGCAGCTCGTGCGGGACCGCGCTTTGCACGACCACCGACATCGTCGGCAGCACCAGCCCGGAACCGAGGCCGTAGATGACCATGAAGAGGCTGATGTGCCATTCGGCTTCGCCGACGTCCAGGGTGCGGAGAAGCGCCGTCGCCGTAAGGATAAGGAGCGTTCCTGCGATCACCTGATACTTGAAGCGACCGGTCCGCGCGATCAGCTGGCCGCCGACGACGCTCGTCGTGAGCATCCCCAGCGATTGGGGTGTCGAGATAAGGCCCGAATCGGTGGCCGACGCACCGAGCGCCGTCTGCAGGAAGGTCGGCAGATACTGGATAGCGCCGAACATCCCCGCGCCGAGCAGGATCACCATCACGTTCGAGAGAACGAAGGCGCGGTTGCGGAAGATCACGAGCGGGAAGATGGCCTCGGGATGCCGGCGTTCCTGCATCACGAAGGCGGTGCCCAGGGCTACGGCCGCGACAAACAGGCCAACGGTCTCCGGCGAACCCCAACCGAACGCTTCGTTCCCCCAGACGAGTGCGAGCAGCATGGAGATCGTCGCTCCCGCCAACAGGGCCGCGCCCAGGAAGTCCACGCGCGAGACGCGTCCACCACGCGCATGCAGGGGCAGGTTCATCCATATGAACGTGATCGCCAGCAGCCCCACCGGAACGTTTACGTAGAAACACCACCGCCAACCCACATGGTCGGTCAGCAGGCCGCCCACCGTCGGGCCCGTAATCGCGGCGAGGCTGAACGTCCCCGTGAAGAAACCGATGTACTTCCCACGCTCGGCCGGCGGAAACATGTCGCCAATCGTCGAAAACACGCAGGCGAACAGCATGCCGCCGCCGACGCCCTGCACGCCCCGAGCGACGATGAGCGCGATCATCGTCGGTGCGGCGCCGCAGGCGGCCGAGGCCAACATGAAGATGCTCATCCCGGCGATGAGGAACCACTTCCGGCCGAACATGTCGGAGAGTTTGCCGACGATCGGCACGACCACGGTCGAGCTGAGGATGTAGATCGTGAACACCCAGGACAGCATGGAAAAGCCGCCCAGGTCGGCAAGAATCCGCGGCGTGGCCGTGGCGACGATGGACCCGTCCAGCGAGCTGACGAACATGCACAGCATCAGCGACGCCAGCAGCAGCCAGATCTGGCGCCGGTCGAGAACCTCGCCGAGCGGACGAGTGTCCTCCGTCAGCTCCGCCATTCCTCCTCCGTGCTCGCCTCCTGGCCGAGGCGCCGGCGTGTCCTGTACCGCGAAAGCCGCCCCGGCGGGCTGGGCGACGTAACGCCGCCGGCACCTGCACCATACTGCCAGAAAGGGCCGTTTGGATCACCTGAACGAACCACGCGAGGGCAGGCTACCGCCTCGCGAGGGCGGGGCTTCGCCGTCGCGCGACGCCTCGCCTTAGCCGGCGAGCACGACCACGGTCACGCCCTCGCCGCCCTCCCGGGGTCCTGCCGACTCGTAGCGGCGCACGAGGGGGTGCCCGGCGAGAGCCTGGCGAATGGCCGCCCGCAGGGCTCCCGTCCCTTTACCATGAATGATCCGGACGAAGGGCAGACCAGCGCGAAAGGCGTCGTCCAGATACACCTCGCATTCCTCCAGCGCCTCGTCCGCTCGTTTGCCGCGCAGGTCTATCTCAATCGGGGTCGTGGCCCGGGAGGCGGGAACGACCACGGGCCCACCAGACTGCGACCGCGGCGACGACTCGACGCGGTCTATGCGGTCGACGGAGACCTTCATGCGGAGGCCCCCAAACTGGACCTCGACCCGGCCGTCTTCACCGATAGCGCTGAGCGCCTCCCCACTCTGCGGAATGTCGCGTACGTGAACGTTGTCGCCTGGCCCTATCTCACGTGTCGCCGGAGTTGGCTGCGGCTGGCGTCGCTGGGGTCGCGCGCGGGCGGCCAGGCGCGAGAGGTTGGCGTCGAGCTGGCGCAGTGTGTCTTCGGCCGCCTGCCTATCGAAGGTCTGATGAGCCGCCCGCCGCCGCAGCTGCTCGAGCTCGCGGCGCACTGCGGCGAGCTCGTCCTCGGCCTCGTCATGGGCCGCCTGCAGGATCGCCGCGCGCTCCTGCTCGACGCGGTCGCGGCGCTCGGCTAGCGCTAGCCGCAGATCCTCTGCCTCGCGGCGAGCTGCTTCTTCGCGGCCGCGTGCTTCGGCCGCCGCGCTCCGCTCCTGACGGATCTCGCCGAGCAGCTGCTCGAGCTCGAAGTGCTCGGGCGCAAGCTGGCCCTGGGCGAGGGTGAGCACTCCTTCGTCCAGCCCCAGCCGCCGGGCGATTGCGATCGCGTTCGACTGGCCCGGCAGCCCGATCGTCAGGTGGTACGTCGGGCTCAGCGTCTCGACGTCGAATTCGACGGACGCGTTCCGCAGGCGGGGGTCGCTGTGCGCCAGCGCCTTCAGCTCGCCGTGATGCGTCGTCGCAACGATGGTGCAGCCGCGTTCCAGAAGCGTTTCCAGGATCGCGCGGGCGAGCGCCGCGCCCTCCGTCGGGTCCGTCCCCGCGCCGAGCTCGTCGAGGAGCACGAGCGTGCCGGGCACAGCGCGCTCCAGGATCCCCGTGATGTTGCGCATATGGGAGGAGAAGGTGGAGAGCGACTGCTCGATCGACTGCTCGTCACCGATGTCGGCGTAGACGCGCTCGTAGACGACGAGCCGACTTCTCTCCTCGCAGGGAAGCGGGAGACCTGCTTGCGCCATCAGCGTGAGCAGCCCGAGCGTCTTCAGAGCCACCGTCTTGCCGCCCGTGTTCGGCCCCGTCACGACGACCCCTTGGAACGCCCCGCCGACTTCGACGTCGATGGGCACGACGGCGCCCCGCAGAAGCGGGTGCCGGGCGCGAACGAGCACGCTGGCCCCACCGGCCGCCAGCCAGGAGGCAGCGTCGCCCGGCGGCGGCAGCGCCGCCTTCCAGCGCCGCGCCAACCGCACCTTCGCGTGGAGCACGTCGAGCCGAGCGAGCGCCAGGAGGCTCTCCTGGGCCTCCTGCTCCCGATCGCCAAGGATCGCCGTCAATCGCTGGAGAACGCGGCGCACTTCGCGCTCTTCGGCCAGCTGCAGCTCCCGCACCTGGTTGCCCGTCTCCACGACGCCCACCGGCTCGAGGAACACCGTGGCGCCGCTCGAGGAGACGTCGTGGACGATGCCCGCGATCTGTCCTCGATGGTCGGACTTGATGGGGATCACCTTCCGACCGTTGCGCTCCGTCAGCAGGGCTTCCTGGGCAATTCCTCGACGAATGGCGTCGGCGAGTGCGGCCTGGGCACGCTGGTCGAGCCGCTCCTGCGCAATTCGACGCTCCCGACGGGTAGCGGCGAGTGTCTCGCTGGCGGCGTCGGCGACTTCGCCGCGTGCGGTGATCGCCTCGTCGACAGCGTCCGTGAACCTGCGAAAATCCGAGACGCCGTCCGTCACAGCCGCCAGAGCGGCGACGCGCGACCGCACGCGTTCGAGTGTCTGCCGCGCTCGCCAGGCGGCCTTCAACGTGCTGGCGGCCTCGACCAGGTCGGACGGGTCGAGCGCCTGGCCGATGGCCGCCGCATGGATGGTTGCTCGGATGTCCCGCGCCCCGGCGAAGGAGAGGTCGATCCCCTGCTGGTCGAGAAGGCGTGCCTCGGCCGTCAGCGTCTGGTGCTGGAGAGCTTCCGTGAAAGTCGTCGCCGGTCGCAGCTCCAGCGCCAGCTCGCGGCCCAGGCTGAAAGCCGTCTCAGCCGCGAGCAACGTCAGCACCTTCTCGAACTCGAGCACGCGCAGGGTATGAGCGTCCACGGGACCAAGCGTACGGCCCGTGCCGAGGGGACGCGAGGCGCCTCCCGGGTTGCCCAAGGCGCGGCCGTGGCGAACGCCCTCGCCGCACACTGGAGGGGCGCCTGCTACACTGCGCGGCGGAGAGGTGTCCGAGTGGTTGATGGTGCCGCTCTCGAAAAGCGGTGTGGCGCAAGCCACCGGGAGTTAGAATCTCCCCCTCTCCGCCAGCCACCAATCGCGCTCGGCATTCTCTGACCCGTTACCAGGCGATCCCTGTTCACTTGACCTGCCACCCCCGGCCGATCGACGCTAACAGTTGACGCGGGCCTTCGACCAATCATCGGACGGAGGCAAGGCATTCATGGCATCGACCATCTCAGGAACCGGATCACTGCCGGCGGCAAGTCTGCAGGCGGGGCGCCGCGGCGAGTTGATCGCCGCCCTCAACGGCAATCTGGCAACAATGATGGACGTGGCAGCAGCCGCCAAGCAGGCCCACTGGAACGTGCGCGGGCCCAACTTCCAGGGACTCCATGAACTCTTCGACACCGTTGCCGCCGAGGCGCGCGACTGGAGCGACATGCTTGCCGAGCGAGCCGTGACGCTCGGCGGCACCGCCCATGGCACCATCCAGGACGCCGCCCAGGGCAGCCACCTTGATCCGTTCCCAACCGACGAGCGCGGCTGGGAACCCCTCGTCCGCGCCGTGCACGACCGCATGCTCTCCTGCGCGGAGCAGCTGCGTCAGATGGCGCGCTCCCTCGACGACGAGCTGGCCACGCAGGACATTTGCCTCGAGATCATCCGCGGGGTCGAGAAGCGCGCCTGGATGCTCGACGCCCACCTCGAACCTGAGAGTCGGCGCTAGGACGGCGGCTCCCGGATGTTGGGGAGATCCCTGATCGTCGGGAGCGATCTCCCCGACAGAGAGGCTTCGCCGGCCCCGGGGGTGGCGCGAGGGCGCACGAGCGCCGATCTTGCCTGTGAATGAATAGATGGCTGAAGCGCAGGCCAGGCGTTTCGTGGGCGGCAAAGGCGCTCCTCGCCGCGGGGGTGACGCTCGGCGTGCTCACAGTGGCCGCCACCGCGGTGGGCCCGGGCCGCTCTGGCCGCCACACGCCGACCCCCGCCCATGAGGCCTCGCCGGCCCCGGGCCCCTCGCAGCCGCCACACCCGGGTGCCGGCGGAGCCGCCCTGGAAGCGGGCGACCTCGCCCTCGCGCTTGAGGGTGCCTTTCCGGTCGAGTCAATCGCCGGTGTGCAGCCGCCGGCTCACGAGATGCGCGCCAACAGCGGCAGCCGCTTCACGATGCCGCTCTTCGCCTGGACCTCGGTCACCGACCGTTACGGCGCTCCCCGGGGGAAGGGCCTGGTCCACGGCGGCGTCGACCTCGCTCTCGACGACTACCACCACTCTTCGGTGTATGCCGCCTGCACAGGCTCGGTCCTGTGGGCCGACTACTCGAGCGTCTACGGCTATCACGTGATCGTCGACTGTGGCGACGGCTGGACGACGCTCTACGCGCACTTGAGCACGACGAGCGCCGCCCCTGGACAGGCGGTCACGCCGGACAGCGTCCTCGGCGTCTCGGGCTCGACGGGCTATTCGACCGGTGAGCACCTCCACTTCGAGATCCGCTGGCAGGGCGTCCCCGTCAACCCAGAGGACTACCTGGACTTTCACATCGCGCCCGGCACCCCACTGTCGAGTGGCCCCATCGTCTTCGGCGGACGTGGAGGCAGCGGCAGCACGTCGGGCACGGACGCCGGCGCGCCGCCCGCGGGCGACGGCGGCCAGACAACTGCCACTTCGACGGCGACGGCAACGGCGACGGCCACGCCCCCGCCGCCAACCGCCACGCCGACACCGACGCCCACCCCCACGCCCACCCCCACGCCGAGGCCACCCACACCTACACGAACGCCGACCCCGCGGCCAGTCATGCGCTGACCTGCTGCGCCTTGGCGCCCGTGTCGCCACTCTTTTTACAGACGTTTTACGCGCGGTCGGCAACTTCCGGTGTCACCCGCGCGTTCCCATTGGTGCACGTACCGGGAGCCATTGCTACGGTAGCTCCACCTCAAGAACGTGCCCGCGGGCGGGGAGGGAACGATGTCCTGGATGCGCCGGAAGTCTTTCGCCCTTGTCGTGGGAACGCTGGGCCTTGCCGCCCTCCTCGGCGGGTCGCTCGGCGTCGTGACCGCCGGCACCAAGGCGCCTCTGCGCGCTGGCTTCAACCTCGCCGGCGGGCCCCTCAGCGGCGACGTTCCACCAGCCGACTTCGTTGGCTGCCTGCCGAGCGGCTCCTGGAACGCGCTTTACATCTGGAATGGGGCGAACCAGTCCTGGCAGCACTTCTTCAACCCGACTTCCGTCCCCGGGTACGTGAACAGCCCAGCTGCCGGCGGCATCGACAAGGTCCCGCGCTTCGCTGGCGTCGTCATTCTCATGGCCGTCGACGTGGCCAGTCCGCAGCTCCGCGACCGACCTGGGGAGACCTGCAGCTAACGGCGACCGTTCGCTAGAGCCCTCGGGAGCCCCCGCCTCGCGGGGGTTTTCGTTTGTCCCTACTGGCGCTCATACAATGAGGGCCCGGAGGAACGATGACCGCTGCGATTCGGATTGGCCGTGAGCACCTGGACGCCATGATTGCCCACGCGCGCGAGGACGCGCCGATCGAGTGCTGCGGCCTCGTCGCCGCAAGAGACGGCCGCGTCGCCGCCCTCTATCGCGCTCGCAACATGGAGGCCAGCCCCTACCGCTTCCGCGTCGACCCGCTCGAGACGAAGCGGCTCTGCGAGGCAATGGAGGATGAAGGTCTCGAGCTCGCCGGCTTCTATCATTCGCATACCGGCAGCGAGGCCATCCCTAGCCCGACCGACATCCGCATGATGGGGCCGCTCTTCGGCCCTCCCTACGTTCACTTCGTAGTAGGCCTCAAGGACCCCACCCGACCTGACGTCCGCGTCTGGTACATCGAGGACGGCGACCGGTCTGAGCAGACCTACGCTCTAGAGCCTTGAGCCCGCTCCGACGACCGGCGGTACCTGCATGACCTTCGCCCGGCCCCGGCCCCTCGCCCTGCGCGGACGAACGTTCGCGTGGGGTGCCCGGACCTACATCATGGCGATCCTGAACGCCACGCCCGACTCCTTCAGCGGCGACGGCGTCGATTCCCCTGCCGCCGCGGCCGCGCTTGCCCAACGCGTCGCTGCGGACGGCGCCGACCTCGTCGACATCGGCGCCGAGTCCACCCGTCCCGGCGCCAGCCCGCTCTCTCCCCGCGACGAGATCCGGCGGCTCCTGCCTGTCCTCGAAGCGGTCCGCGCGGCCACCGACATTCCCCTCTCCGTCGACACCTACCACGCGAAGGTGGCGCACGCGGCCCTCCGCGCAGGCGCCGACGCCGTGAACGACGTCACCGGCCTGCGCGGCGACCCCGCGATGGCGGCCGCCGTCGCCGAGGCTGGCGCAGCGCTGTTCGCCATGCACAACCAGCGTGGGCAGCCCCACGCGAGCGACATAATCCAGGCTATCCAAACCGGCTGGAAGACACGCCTCGACGTCGCCCGCGCGGCCGGAATCGACTCCGAACGCGTTGTCCTCGATCCCGGATTCGGCTTCGGGTGGGCGCCACTGCAGAACCTCGAGATGGTCCGCCGCCTGCCCGAGCTCGCGGGTACGGGCAGGCCCGTTCTCCTCGGTCCCTCCCGCAAGTCCACAATCGGCCTGGTGCTCGACTCGCCCGTCGAAGCACGGTTGGAAGGGACGGCGGCCATCGCGGCGCTCGCCGTCGCCGGCGGCGTCGACATTCTGCGCGTCCACGACGTGCGCGCCATTGCCCGCGTTGCGCGCGTGGCAGACGCGGTCGTGCGCGGCAACTGGCGTCCGCCCGACGCGTCATGACCGCGACTCAGATCTTCCTGGCGCTTGGGTCGAATCTGGGCGACCGTGTGGCCAACCTGCGCGGGGCTGTGCGGCGACTGGAGGAGGCCAGCGTCGCCATCGAGCGCCGCTCATCGATCTGGGAGACAGAGCCGGTCCCGGCCGGGCAGCCGCCTTTCCTGAACGCGGCGGTGAGGGCGCGTACCGAGTTGGACCCCGGCGCGCTTCTTGTCCTCACGAAGGCGATCGAGCAGGCACTCGGGCGCCGTCCCGGGCCGCGATGGGGACCACGCCCCATCGACGTGGATATCCTGCTGTTCGGTGACGTGCGCGTCGCCGAGCCCGGGCTCGACGTACCCCATCCTCGCCTGGCCGAACGCGCCTTCGTCCTCGCTCCCCTGGCCGAGGTCACGCCCGCGCCCCTGCCGGTGCTCGGGGCGCGGGCTCTCGATCTGCTCGCGCGCCTGCCGCCTGGCGGTTTGCGACGGACCGGTGAACCGCTCTAGTGTCGAAGTCAGTCCGGCCGCGCAGCCAAGTCTCCGTGGAGCTCGGTGCCATCGACCCGGGTGAACACGCGCCGATGGCGCCCAGCTCAGTCACAACTCGCCCCGGTGCTGCACCTCCGTGGAGCGCCACGTCGCCCGACTCGGGACGACGACAGGCGGAGGGCGATGTGCACACCGCGAAGAAGATGGCAACCATCGTCTCTCATCGATCCTCAGGTCGAAGCCTGGACTCTGTTTCGGGCTGCCGCCAGCAGAGCGCGGACTTCGCCGTCGGTCGTGGGCGCAAAGTCCCTGTACCAGAGCCCCACGCCGTCGAAGGGCTCGGGAGTCGCCAGGCAGACGCAGCGGTCCGCCTCCTCGCGCACTACCGCGAAGGTCTCGGAGGCGCTGACCGGGACGGCGACAACCACCATGCGGGGCATATCCTGCCGGACCGCGGCGACGGCCACGCGCATCGAGGCTCCAGTGGCTAGCCCGTCGTCCACGAGGAGCACGGAGCGGCCGCGAATGGGCACAGCATCACGCCCGTCGCGATAGAGCGCCTCGCGACGCTCCAGCTCCCGTGTTTCGCGGACCGCGACGCGTTCGATCACCTCTGCCCGTATGCCGAGGCCCTCGATCACGTCTTCATTCAAGACGCGCACGCCGCCGCTGGCGATGGCTCCCATGGCGAGCTCTTCGTGGCCAGGGACTCCGAGCTTGCGTACCACAAAGACGTCCAGGGGCGCACCCAGGCGCCGGGCGATCGCGAAGGCCACGGGCACTCCGCCTCGCGGAAGGGCCAGGACGAGCGGATGATCGAGCCCCACCTCCGCCGCCAGCGCCTCAGCGAGCAGCTGCC
Source organism: Dehalococcoidia bacterium (assembly GCA_020847765.1). Taxonomy (GTDB): domain Bacteria; phylum Chloroflexota; class Dehalococcoidia; order Tepidiformales; family Tepidiformaceae; genus JADLBJ01. The sequence continues at coordinate 14,104 of JADLBJ010000072.1, read as the reverse complement.
CCGCCTCCTCTCGGTCGCGAAACGGCAGTTGGACCATGCCGACCGCCTCCGGCGGCGTACAGCCGCCCGTATTCCTTACCGTAGAGCAGCCGCAGAAGGACGAGAAGGGTCGGCGGGGGCAGCGTCGGGGGGCCGCTCGTCGGCGATCGGCCTTTCCAAGACACACAGGGCAGCAAAGCCGGGGGCGAGCCGCTCCCGGCGCACTTCTCGGAGCGCGGTCGGCAGGCGGCCGTGCCAGCGGTGATCGACGACGAGCATCCGCGCGCCGGGCCGGAGGGCGCGCTCCGCTTCGGCGAGTGCCGCCCCCGCCGCCGCCCGGGGCATGTGCCCGAGGACGTGCGTGGCCAGAACGAGGTCGAACGCAGCCTCCGGCCAGCGCAGGCGGGCCGCGTCGCCATGGACGAGCGTCAGGCGCTCGGCCGCCTCGCGCAGCCGGGTGCGGGCCCGTTCGAGCATGAAGGGAGAGAGGTCGAGTCCCCAGAGCCTCGCCCGAGGCCGGGCAGCCGCCACGGCCGCGAGCACCCGGCCCGGACCGCAACCCAGGTCCAGCACGGCTTCCGAGTTCGCAGGGAGATTCGCCACCAGCCGCTTGAGGGCGGCCCGCTCCGCGACGCTGTAGTACACGCGTCGGATGAGGTGGTCGTAGCCCGCGATCGACCGGCGCGACAGATACCCCTCGGGCAGAAAGTGCCACCGTTGCAGGTACCATTCGGGATAGCCCACGGCGGCATCGCTGAGGGCAGAGGCCCGCGCCCGCGCAATCGCCCTGTGCCGGGCCGCCGGGGACATCTGTTTCAGCACGGAACGATGGTAGGAACCCGGCGGCGGAGGCGCGAGACGCTGTTCGCGACCGCCCGTAGAATCGGCCCCAACCCCCGGAAAGGAAGACACCAATGATCACCGTCGTCGCCAGGCTGCAGGCTGCGCCCGGCAAGGAGAGCGAACTGCGCGCCGTCCTCACCGAGATGGTCGGCAACGTCAAGCAGCACGAGGCCGGCCGTGTGACCGCCTACTCCCTCCATACGTCCGACGCCGAACCGGCGCTGTTCATGTTCTACGAGCAGTACGCCGACGCGGCCGCTCTCGAAGCGCACGGCCAGACCGACCACATGAAGGCCATGGGCGCCCAGCTCAAGGGCCTGCTCGCCGGCCGGCCCGTGATCGAACGGTACACGCAGATCGCGGGCGTGTAGCGCACCGCGGCGCTCCCCCTTCCCCACGCCGGGACGGTCATGGGCCGTCCCGGCTTTTTCATGCCTGCGACCCGACGTTCGCGGGCGTATCCCCACTGGCAACCGGCCGTCAACAGTCCCTCAACCGCGCGTCCACTCCGCCGTCACAGATTTGTCCCTGCGGAAACGCGGAGGTCCGGGATGGCGGTGCTACGCAGGAGCCCCAATGGGCCGGTCGCGACTGGCTGGCAGGACGCAACGGAGCCGCGGGCCGGCCACGTGCAGGTGGGGCCGGTCGCGGTCTTCGACGGCACGCTCGAGGAAGCGGCCAGCCTCTGCGTCGAAGCGATGCGCGCTCGCAGCGGTGCCCGCATCGCGACGGCGAACCTCGACTTCCTTGCCCAGGCAAGACGGGACCCGGCCCTCCGAAGCGCCCTCAGCAGCTCGTCGCTCGTCACCGCCGACGGTGCACCCGTGGCCTGGCTCGCGCGCCTCGCCGGCGGTCGGCGAGCCCGGCGCGTGACCGGCGTCGATCTCGTCGAGGAGATCTGCCGCCAGGCGGCCCCCGCCGGTCTGCGTGTCGCCTTCTATGGCTCGACGGAGGCCATCGCGGCGGCGGCTGCCGCGGCCCTCGAAGCACGGCATCCGGGCGTGCAGGTCGTCTGCCGCACCTCGCCGCCGTTCCGGCAGCTGCGGCCGGAGGAGTTGAGGGCCGGCCTAAACGACCTCGTGCGCGCTCGCCCCGAGCTCGTGCTCGTCGCCCTCGGTTGCCCCCGTCAGGAAGCCTTCATCCGCGACTCCTACCGGGTGGTCCCGAGCGCCTGCTGGATCGGCGTCGGAGGGACGTTCGACTTCCTGGCCGGGCGGCGGCGCCGTGCGCCCGCGCTCCTGCGCTCCGTCGGCGCCGAGTGGCTGGTCCGGCTCGCTCAGGAGCCCAGACGCCTCTGGCGGCGGTATCTCCTGCACGACGCCCCGGCCCTCGCCGTTGCCTCCGCCTGGTGCCTGCGCCGTCGGCGGGCGGCCCCCCCGGCCAGCAGCTTTGACGACCTTCGCAGCATGGTGCTCTCCCGGCAGTAACGCGCGGGCCACGTCCCATCCACCGCCCGGCAACCACCCCTCAACGCCGCTCGAACACGGTGGTGCAGGGACATCTCCCAAGGAGTGGCGAGTGTCACGGATTGCCGTCATTGGCTGCGGGTACGTGGGGGCTGTCTCAGCCGCCTGCTTCGCCCATCTCGGACATGAGGTCGAATGCGTGGACACCGACCCGGAGCGTGTCGCCCTGCTGGACGCCGGTCGGAGCCCCATCCACGAGCCGGGCCTCGACGAGCTTCTCCGCACGGGCGTCGCCGCCGGCCGGCTGAGCTTTCGCTCCACCTACCCCGACCGCTTCGCGGCGCGGATCGTCTTCATCGCCGTCAACACGCCCGAGTCCCAGGAAGGTGCAGCCGACATCCGTGCCGTCCGCGACGCCGTGACGGCTGTCGCCGCCCGGCTGCAACCCGGCTCCATCATCGTCAACAAGAGCACTGTCCCGATCGGCACCGGCGACCTCGTCGTCGGCATGGCGCGCCGCAGCGGCCAGTGCCCGTTCGCCGTCGTCTCCAATCCCGAGTTCCTGCGCGAAGGCTCGGCCATCAGCGACTTCATGAACCCCGACCGGATCGTTCTCGGTTCGGACGACCGCGTCGCAATCGACCGTGTTGCCGATCTCTATGGCCCGCTCGAGGCGCACGTGCAACGCGTGGACATCCGCACCGCTGAGATGATCAAGTACGCCTCCAACGCGTTTCTCGCCACCAAGATCTCGTTCATCAACGAGATCGCCGCCATCTGCGAAGCGCTTGGCGCCGACGTCGCCGAGGTCGCCCGCGGCATGGGGATGGACAGCCGAATCGGTCACCAGTTCCTGAGCGCCGGGCTAGGGTGGGGCGGCAGCTGCTTCCCCAAGGACGTGAAAGCGCTCGCTCACATGGCCGCGGTCCACGGTGCGCACCCCCAGCTCCTCCGCTCCGTCATGGAGATCAATCGGGACCAGCAGTTCCGCGCACTCCAGAAGGTGCGCGAGGCGGTCGGCGTTCTGGACGACGCTCGGGTCGCCATCCTTGGGGCCTCGTTCAAGGCCAACACCGACGACATCCGGAATTCACCGGCCCTCGCCCTGGCATCGCTGCTGCAGCTCGAAGGTGCGCGCGTCACCGTCTACGACCCTGTCGTTCAGGCGCGCCGCGTCCAGGACGCGGTGCCCGGCGTCGCTGTCGCCGCCAGCGTGCTCGAGGCCGCCCGCGACGCCGAGGCGGTCGTCCTCGCGACGGACTGGCTCGAGTTCCAGCTTCTCGACTGGCAGGCCGTGGCCCGCGTCGTGGCTCGCCCCGTCGTCATCGACGCGCGCAACGCACTCGAACCCCGCACCCTCGCGGCCGCCGGCTTCGAGTACCGCTGCATCGGCCGTCCGGGCAACAAGCAGCGGCCCGCGCCCGCTGCCCTCGAGCAACTCGAGGTGTCGGCATGACAGCTCCCACCCTTACCCGTGAGGCCGTCGTCGAGACTCTCGCCCCCACCGTCCTGGTCCCGCCATCCGGTCTCAGCGTGCCGGAGGCGGCCACTGGCCAGGCGTTGGTCCCAACGCCCGCCTGGAAGCGGGCGATCGACCTCTTTGGCGCCGCGTCGGGCCTGTTGCTGCTCGCGCCGCTCATCGCGCTCATCGCTGTCGCTGTGGTCGTCGACAGCCGCGGTGGCCCCTTCCATCGGCAGCATCGCGTCGGGCGGGGCGGAAGCCTGTTCCGCTGCTGGAAGTTCCGCTCCATGGTTCGGAACGCCGCGGAGCTGCAGGCTGTCCTGTCGGACCGAAACGAGGCGAACGGGCTCATCTTCAAGATGAAGGACGACCCCCGCCGGACGCGCGTTGGGCGCTTCCTGCGGCGCACCAGCCTCGATGAGCTGCCGCAGCTGTGGAACGTGCTGCGCGGCGAGATGAGCCTCGTCGGCCCGCGTCCGCCCCTGCCCGCGGAGGTCGCCCTCTACCGCCCCGAGCACTTCGAACGGCTGGCCGTAACGCCCGGAATGACTGGCCTGTGGCAGGTCACGCTCCGGGGCCGCCATGACTTCGCCGACATGGTCGCCCTCGACCTTGAATACGCCCGCCGGCTGAGCTTCTGGCTCGACCTCCGTATTCTCCTGCGAACAGCGGGCACCGTCGTCAGAGGCACGGGCTCCTGTTGAGGGAAGGCCGCCGTGCCGAGCCTCGTGCGCCCAGAGTGAAGAGCGCGTGAACGGGACGGGGCAGAACGGGGACTACACGCCCGCTCCTCAACGCGCGCTCCACCTCCTTTCGCGACGATGACCGCCAAGCAGCCACCGGAGGGCGACGTGATTCCACGCAAGCTGGTCGAAACCGCCTTCAGCCACTGGTGGGCGTTCGTCCTGCCCGTCGTCCTGGCGCCCGCGCTCGTCGTTGCGCTCGCGCGGCACCCGGCTGTCTACGCGTCCCGAGCCACCGTCTGGGTAGCGGCGGGTGCTTTGGCTTCCACCTCGTATGTGAACGACCCGCAGATGACCGCGGCGAAAGCGCAGGTCCAGGTGCTCGGCGACCTCCTGGCCACTGCGGCGTTCCGAGAGGCCGTCGCCGTCGCCGCCGGCCTGGTCGCGGCTGAGGCCCCCGCCGAAGCTCGCGCCGCAGCCGGGGACGAAGTCGCAGCCGGCGCGAGCGCCGCCGCCATCGGGCCGAACCTCCTCGGCGTCATCGTCAGCAATGCCGCACCCGATAGGGCGCAGCGCGTCGCTGTCGCCGTCATCGCCGAGTTCCAGGCGCGGGCTCTCTCCGAGACCGCTCGCCAGGCGGCCGCCCTCCTCGATTCCTACCAGCGCGAGCTCGTCGCGGCCAACGGCGAGCTGAGCGCCGCGCAGGCCGAACTCGCCGCCTATACCAAAGTCCACCCGATCGCGCCCGGCGCGACCGGCCCCGACCCTGAGCACGAACGGCTGCAGAGCCGGGTCGACACGGCCACCACCGTGGTCGACGGCCTCGCACAGGCGCTACGGGAGGCGCGTCTCAAGGCCGCCGGCGACAGCGGGCTGCAGGAGGTGACGCTAACCGTGCAGGACCCTCCCAGCCTTCCGACCGCTCCCGAGGCGGTTCCCGCGACCACGCGCTATGGCTATCCCGCGGCCGCGCTGTTTCTCGGCGCGGTCGTCGGCGTGGGTGCAATCTATTTCCGCTACCGGGCGGACCACACTATCCGCTCGCGTGCCGACATCGCCGGCGGCGGGGTCCCGCTCCTGGGGACGGTCCCGGAGATCGGGCACCGAGGCTGGCTGCAGCGCTATACACCGCTGCGGCTGCTGGCGCGCCGCCGCCGAAACTACGCCCGGCGAATGGCGGCGGCGCTCTTGCCCCTGGCCGGTGGGGAAAGTGGCCGCCGATGACCGCTGTAGCCGACCGTCGGGCAATGACCGACCTCGCGGAGGCGATTCGCGAGATCCAGCTGATGGCTGGGCTCGGGGAGCACCTGGCGGTCCCGGTGGCGTCTGCGCGGCTGCTCACGCAGCCCTGCGGATCGCCTGCTGCCGTCGCTGGCCTGCGTGGCTTCAAAGGCATTCGCGGGAGTCTCGCGGTCACTCTCCCCGCGCCTATCGTGCAGCTCCCATTGGCGGCCGCGCCCCGGTCGCTCGCGATCGGCGTCACGAGCCCCGACTACGGCGACGGCAAGACGACAATGGCGATAGCCCTGGCCAGCTCCCTTGCCCACGACTTCGGGGCGCAGGTCATGCTCGTCGACGCCGATTTCCACACTCACTCTGTGGGGAGAGAGTACGGTCTCGAAGGCCGCCGCGGTCTTTCGGACGCAATTGCCGGCGCATCTACCCTGGCAGCCGTGACGTACCGGCACCGGCGCGCGTCGTTGAGCGTGGTCACTGCCGGCAACGCTGCTGGCGATCCTGCCCGCATGGCGCGCTCCGAGCGGCTTGCCCCGCTCGTCGAGACGATGAAAGCGACGAGCGGCTTCGTCGTTCTCGACCTGCCGGCGACCCTGCATTCCATGAACGCGCCGGTGCTCGCCCGGCGCTGTGACGGCGTGATAGTCGTCGTCCGCGCTGGCCACACCTCACAGCGAGACCTCGAACGCTCCCTGCACCTGCTGCGCGACGCGAACGTGCTCGGTGTCGTGATCAACCGACAGCGGTCGCGCGTGCCCCGCTGGATGGAGCGACTCCTTGCGATGCCGCAGTGAGCTGACGCGATGATCCTCGTCGCTCTCCTCGTCGCCGTGGCTGCGCTGCTCACCTGGCGGCCGCTCACGGCCGCCATCCCTTCCGAGTCCATTCTGGTTTTCGCGCTCACCGGCGGCGCGATGCTCGTTCTCCTGGCGGTCGGCCATGCGGGCTGAGGGCCTTGCCGTTTTCCCGGGGATGCGGCTGCCTGTGGGAGCGCCGTTGCTGGCCGCGGCCAGTATCCTGGCCGCCTTCGGTTCGGCCGTGGCGGTGCTCGCAATCGGCCCCACGGCGGCTCTCCTTCCGTTTGTGGCCCTGCTGCTGGGGTGGGCGCTCGCGGAGCCTCGCTCCTTCGCCCTCGCCGTCCTGGCGGCGGGCGTGGGGATCGACGCGGCCGAGGTCGACTTCACTAGCCCGCTCGCCCGGAGCCTCTGGAACGCGCCGGCGGGAATCGCCCTGCCCCTGAAGACCAATCTGTTCGAGCTGCTCCTGCTGCTCGCGCTTGCCTCTCTCAGCCTGCGCGTCGGGCGGCACGCACGTCCCTCGCCCGGCCTGCCCCTGATCGCGCGGGCGACGCCCTTCGTCCTGCTGGCCGGGTTCGTGTATGGCCTTCATCAGGGCGGGAGCGCCGGCATTGCCTACAACGAAGCACGCGGCCTGCTCTTCGCCCTCGTCGCCTTCGTCGTCACCCGGGAATGCCGCGGCTGGGGCGAGCGCGCCGCCGTCCGCGCAGCATTCGCGGCCACGAGCCTGCTCGGCGCGGTGGCCGTCGTCCGTTACCTCTTCTACCTCCAGAACGGGCGGACAGCCGCCCCGATGGAGTTCTGGTTCGCCCACGAAACCGGCCTCTTTCTCGGCGTCGGCGTGCTCATGGGCCTTGTCGTCCAACTTCGCGTACGCGGCGACCGTGCCCGGCTTCTGGCTACCGGCTACACCTTTCTCATGGCGGCCGCCCTGCTGATGACTGGTCGGCGCAGCGCCATTCTCGTGGTGGCGGCCGGTGCTCTGGTCGTTGGCTGGATGCTGCTTCCCCGGCGGCCCGCCCTTCTCCTCGGCATGGGCACGGCTCTCCTCCTCGTGGGCGCGAGCTATCTCAGCGTGTACTGGGACGGGAATAGCGGTCCGCTCGCGGAACCGGCGCGTGCCGTCCGCTCGCAAGTCGACCCCGACGCGCGCGATCGTAGCTCCGACCATTACCGCAGCGACGAGCGCGCGAACGTCGAGGCGACGCTGCGAGCACATCCCCTCTTCGGCGTCGGCTTTGGTCGGCCATTCGAGACTTCAGTGAGGCTGCCCGAGCTGCCGTTCTGGCCGCTCCAGCTCTATACACCCCACCAGAACATCCTCTGGCTGTGGCTGAAGACGGGCGCAGTCGGCGCGGCCGTCCTCCTCGGCACCTGGGTGCTGGCCCTGCGTCGCTGTCTCGCCGCCTTCGCACGCACCCCGCGCGACCATGTCCCGGCGGTCCCCCTGGTGCTCGCTGCCGTCCTCGTCATGTACCTCGCCTATGCGCGCATCGACATGGCCCTCGTCGGTTCCCGCACGGCCGTTCCCCTGGGCGTGGTTCTCTCCCTCGCGTTCCTGCAGCGCGATCAGCCCTCGAAGCTGGACATGGAGGCATAGCATGCCCGCCCTCGACGTCGTCATCCCCACGTGCAACCGGCAGGAACAGCTTCTCCGCTGCCTCGCGGCGCTCTGCGAACAGACGTTTGGCGACTTCGGCGTGATCGTCGTCGACGACGGCAGCGACCCGCCCGTGGCAGGCGGGATCCCCGCTGCGGTCGCCCATGCGCTCGCGCTCCGCGTCGTCGTACGGGCGAATGGGGGCCCGGCTGCTGCCCGGAATGCCGGCGCGGCGCTCAGCACGGCGAACGTCCTGGCCTTCATCGACGATGACGTGGAGGCCATGCCTGACCTCCTTCGCTGGCACATGGCGGCGCTGGCCGAAGGCGATCGGCGCGTCGTCTTCGGGCCACTGCTCGCCCCGCCCGACTGGCGTCCTACGCCGTGGAACTTCTGGGAGGCGGCGACCCTCGACCGTGAGTACGCGCGCATGGCCCGCGGGCTCTACGCCCCAACCTGGCGCCAGTTCTTCACGGGCAATGCCGCCCTCCGGCGGGCAGACTTCCTCGCCGCGGGCGGCTTCGACGAGTCCTTCACGCGGGCCGAGGACATCGAGCTTGGCCTCCGTCTCAGCCGGCTCGGCTGTCGCTTCGTGTTCGAGCCGCGCGCGGCCGCCTGGCACCGTGCACGGCGCTCGCTCGCCAGCTGGCTCGCCATCCCCCGCCAATACGCCCGCGCCGACGTGAAGATTGACCTCGCCTACCCGGAAGAGCGCTGGTTGGACGTAATAGGCGGCGAACTGCGGGAACGTGGCCGTCTCGTCCAGCTGGCGTCGAACGCCACGCGCCGGCTGCCGGGCGGGTTGCCCGCTGTCCGCGCCGCCGCCCTGGCCAGCGCTCGCGCTCTGTTCGCCGCCAGACGCCGCGGCAGTGCCCTCCGTGCCCTGAGCGTTGTCTATGACCTCGAGTACCGCCGCGCTCTTGCCAGTGCCCTGTCGGCTGCCGCCTCCTGACCGCCCATAACCCGCGATCGACCGTCGATCAACTCAACCTCAACGGGCGCCGCGCACGCTCAACGAGGAGCACCAGGGAGGTTCAACGCGTGACCGAAATCGCCCTTTGTCTTGAGCAGACGCTCGGCCACCGCGCTCATGGTCTCAATCTGGAGCAGGCGGCGGCCCAGTGCAGGCAGTCGGCCGACGTCATTCGCGTGGCGTTCCCCACGGGCCGCACCTTCGCACTGCCCTGGGCTCTGCGTGGCAGCGCCAGCGCACTCCAGCAGCTCCGCGCCCGCCCGCCCTATCGCGCCGTCCTGTTCCACACGCAGACGATCTCGCTCCTTGCCTCGCTAGCCGTGCGCCGCGGACGGTACGCGGTCAGCGTCGACGCGACGCCGGTTCAGATAGACGCGATGGGCCGCTGGTACGCCCATCGACGCGCCCCGCGCCCGCTGGAGGAGAGCAAGGCTGCCGTCTACCGCCGCGTCTTCAAGGGTGCTGGCGCGTTCGTCGCCTGGTCGGAATGGGCCGCCGATTCGCTCGTTCGCGACTACGGGGTCGATCGTGCGCGGGTGCTCGTTGCCCACCCGGGCGCGCCGCGGTCGTTCTTCTTGCTCCCCCGCAAGAGCGTCTCGGCCCGCCCGCGCATCCTCTTCGTGGGGGGTGATTTCGTGCGTAAAGGTGGCCCCGCCCTCCTCCGGGCCTTCGCCCCGCTCTCCGACCGCGCCGAACTCGTGCTCGTCACCGACGCGCCCGTTGCGCCCCAGCCGGGTGTGCGCGTCGAACGCGGGGTTCGTCCGGGCAGCGACCGTCAGTTGCGCGCCTATGCCGAGGCCGACGTCTTCTGCCTCCCGACGCGCGGTGACTGCACCTCGGTCGCTATCGGCGAAGCGATGGCCGCGGGTCTGCCGGTCGTGACGACGACGGTCGGATCCAACGCGGAGACGGTGACGCCCGGCGAGAGCGGCTTGCTCGTCCCACCCGGAGACGAACCGGCGCTGACCTCTGCCCTGTGCCGCCTGGTGGACGACGCCAGCGAACGGCAGAGGCTGGGGCTGCGCGCGCGCGAGCACGCCCGCGACCACATGGACGCGAGGGGGAACGCGCGCCGCGTCTTCGCCCTGCTCGAGGATCTCGCGTCATGAATGGGCGCACCATCCTGGTCGTCAGCGCCTCCCACGACGAGACAGCCCGCCTCGTGGATTGCGGACCGCGTCGCGACTTCCTGGAGGTCGCTCGCCGGCTCGACGCGCCGGTCATCTATCGCACGGGCAGCCCTCGGCGCGGCTGGGGCGGCCGCCTCCTGGGTCCGCACCTCCGCCAGGCATGGCAGGCGGCCAGTCTCAGTCGTCCGGGCGACACGATCTTCGCCGACGGCGAGCACCTGGGCGTGCCCCTGCTCCTCGTGCTCGCTCTCAGGCTCCAGCGCGGGCGCCGGGTGGTGATGCTCGGCCACCTGCTGAGCAAGCCCTGGAAAGGCATCCTGCTGCGCCTGGCAACTCGGACTTCGACCGCAGGGGTCGTCGTGGTCCACAGCGAGGAGCAGGCCCGGACGGCGCGCGCCGCCGTCGGTCGCAGCTGGTTGGTGCGCCAGGTGCCCTATCAAGTCGACGCCGACTTCTGGCGGGGCGGCTCGCCCCTGGCCGGTGACCTGCCCCTGATCCTGGCAGTGGGCTCGGAGAACCGCGACTACCGCACGCTGGTGGCCGCCGTGCGCGGCCTGCGCGCTCGCGTCGTGATCGCCGCCGGGAGCCACTGGGCACGCAAGACGGCCCAAGCGGGAAACCTCCCGGCGAACGTCGAGCTCTTGACGGCGCCGTTGCCCTTCGCCGACCTCCGCCGCCTCTATGAGCAGGCGGCCGTCGTCGCCGTCCCACTCGAGGACGTCGCCAACCAGTCCGGAGTAACGACGCTGCTCGAGGCCATGAGCATGGGGCGGCCGGTCGTCGTCAGTGCGACCCGCGGCCAGCGCGAGTACGTTCGCGGCGCCCTGATGCGCCCGGACGGCATGCTGGACCGGGCCGCCACCGCCGGACGCGGCCCCGGCGACGCCGCCGACGCGGGCGTCTACGTTCCCCCGGGCCACGCAGGTGCCCTACGTGCCGCCTTCGTGCGCCTGCTCAGCGACGCAGATCTCGCGGCCACGCTGGGCGCCGGCGGGCGGCGAACGATAGCCGATCACTTCACGGTCGAACAGTACACGGCGGCGCTGGCCGAATGCCTGGCGCCGACGCCATGCCCGCCGAGAGCGCCCGCAGTCACGCCTGCGGGGACGCCGGCATGACTGTTGCGCTGGCGGTCCTGGCCTGGCCCGTCGCTGTCTCCGTGGCTCTGGTGGCTGGCTGGTGGCTCATCCTCTCGCTGGCCGCTCTCCCGGCGCCGCGTGCGAGGATACGGCGACCGCGGGGGCCCATAGCAATTGTCGCTGTCGTCCCGGCGCACAACGAGGAGCGCCACGTCGCGCGCTGCGTCCGCAGCCTGCTCGCCGCCCAGCAAGCTGGCGACAGCCGCCCGGACGTCGTCGTCGTCGCAGACAACTGCACGGACGCCACCGCCGCGCTGGCGGCCGCGGCCGGCGCGACGGTGCTCGCCCGCACCGACGCCGCCGTTCGGGGGAAGAGCCACGCGCTCGCTTTTGCCCTGGGCGCGCTCCGTCAGCGCCCCTCGCCGCCAGATGGCGTGGTCTTCGTCGACGCGGACTCTGTGGTCTCGCGGGACTTCTTCGTCGCCTCCGGGGCCCGGCTTCGCGAAGGGGCTCGCGCCGTACAAGCGCACTATCGCCCTCTACCTTCGCATGAGCCGCTCGTCCGCTTGCGCGCGCTCGCTTTTCGCCTGGTCCACTGGTCGCGTCCGCTCGGCGCGTCGCGGCTGCGCCTGGGAAGCGGATTCAAGGGCAACGGCATGCTTGTGGCCTGGGAGGTGGCGCGCGACTGGCCGGGTGGATCTGGCCTTGCTGAGGACGCAGCCATGACCCTGGCCTTCGCCACTCGCAACCTCCCGGTTCGCTTTGAGCCGCGCGCCACGGTTTGGGGCGAAATGGCAGGCGGCTATGCCGTCGCTAGCGTGCAGGATCGACGCTGGGAGGCCGGCCGCTTCGCCCTCCTGCCGCGAGCCCTGGGCGTCGGTCTGGCCGCCCTCTTCAGGGGTCGGCTCTCGGCCGCAGCTGGCGCCTTCGAAGTCGCGAGTCCGCCCCTGAGCTTGCTCAGCCTGCTGGCAGCCCTGCCGCCTGCTGCCGCCCTTGCTGGCGCCATTCCCTGGTGGGCAGCCGCCGCACCGATGGCCCTCGTCGGAGCGTCGTTCGTCGCCGGTCTTGCCGCTGCCCGCCCCCCTGCGCGCGAGCTGAGCGCTCTCCGCGAGGTGCCACGCTTCTTCGCGCACAAGGTCGCCGTCTACGCCGGCCTTGCCCTGCACCAGGCACCTACCACATGGGAGAGGACGAGCCGTCAGTGAGGAGCGCTCTTCGTGTTGGCGCGCAGCGGTTGTCCGGAGGCGAACCGTGAGACGTCCGCCGCCCGCCGGGCTAGCCGCTCCACCGCGTGTGCTGTTCCTTCACTGCACCTATGCGGGCTGGGCGACTCGGCGCGAGAACATCGAGAGGCACGTCGGCGGCGACGGGCGCATTCGGACTTCTCACCACGAAGTCACCGGCTGGCAGCCCTCGGGCGGGATTGAGCGGCTGCCACTGTTGCCCAAGGCGATCAAGGGCCGGGCCCGCGCTCTGGTCGAAGCACGCCACTTCGCTGGGCTGCCCCGCCCCGACGCCGTCTGGACGTCCGCCAATGAGCTTGCCCTGCCCTACCTCTGGGCGTTCTCGGGTCCCATGCGCCGGCCGCTCATCCTCGAAACCGACTGGACGTTTGCGCAGCAGGAAGCCTTCGCGCCGGTCTACTTCGAACGCGCGCCGCGTCGCGGTCTTCGGCGCCGGGTCTCCGCCTGGCAGGAGATGCGCGTCTTTTCGCGCGTCACCCTGTTCACGCCGATTTCGAGCTGGGCCGCCGACGGCCTCCGCCGCCTCGGCGTTGAAGAGGAGCGCATCCACGTCCTCCACCCGGGGGTCGACCTGGCCGCCTGGCGAGCGCCCGCGCGGCCCGTTCGACCCCCCGGCGACAAGCTGCGGCTCCTCTTCGTCGGCGGCGACTTCCGCCGAAAAGGGGGCGACCTGCTTGTCGCCGCCCTTCGGGGCGGGCTGTGCGAGGAGGTCACGGTGGACGTGGTCACCCGGAGCGACGTCGAGTCCACACCGGGCCTTACCGTGCACCGCGCCGCGCCGAACTCGCCGGCCCTGCGCGCGCTCTACGCCCGTGCCGACCTCTTCGTCCTGCCGACGCGGGCCGAGTGCCTCGGATTCGCGTTCATCGAGGCCATGGCCAGCGGCCTGCCAGTCATCGCAGGCGACGTCGGGGGCGTCCGCGACGTCGTGCTGCCGGGGAAGACCGGCTGGCTCATTCGCCCGGAACCGGGGGACCTCGTCGCCGCCATTCGTGCCGCCGTCGCTCAGCGCGACACCCTGCCCGCCCTCGGACGCTGCGCCCGGGCGGTCGCAGAGGAGCGCTTCGACGGCCGCCGGAACGACCGCCTTCTGGTCGACCTGCTCCTCGATCAGGTCCAGCGCTGGCGGTCGGGGAAGGCCCTCTCGGAGGCAACCGCATGATGGGCGAACGCCTGCAGCGGCACGGTGTCGTCGTGGTCCTGCAATCAACCGCTGTCGGTGGCATGGAGAGCCACGCCGTCGACCTGGCCGGTGAGTATGTCCGGCGGGGCCTCCCCACGAGGGTGGTCGTACCCGAGGGCCCTGCGTTCGACGGCGTGGCGCGGCGAGCGCACGCGAACGGGGCGCGCGTTACCCGCGCGAACACGGACGGCCGTGACGGGCGTGTGGGCCAGCTGCGCCGCTGGTGGCACCTCGCGCGAGTGCTGGTTACCTCCCGCGCCGCCGCCGTCCACCTGCACACAGGCGGGGCTACCGGGGGTCTCGCCGTCCTGATCACCGCTCGGCTTCTGACCGGGGCTGCGGTCGTCCTCACGGAGCACGACGTGCCGGGACCGGAGCCTTCCGTGCGTCAGAAGGTCACCCGCCGCCTCGTCGACCATTGCTGCCACACGGTCGTGGGCGTCTCGCGGCGGAACGCACGCCGCCGCCGCCAGCGCCTCGGCATGGGCT
>JADLBJ010000071.1 GCA_020847765.1 Dehalococcoidia bacterium | reverse complement strand
TGTGGCCGCCGGTGTACATGTTCGGTCCGGTCGGTGGACCGGACGGGTGAGGACCGTGCAGCCACGATCTCGGGTGCCAACCGCCGATGCGACGCCAGCCGCGCCCGCGGGGGCTCCCGCGCAGCCGGGGTGCAGGCGGGTTTGGCCGCTAGTCGCTTCAGGTGCTAGCATCGACGGACGATCCTCGCAGACAAGGAACTGAGACGCATGGCAAGTGGCGCCTGCGACGTATGCGGCAAGACAACGATGTTCGGGCGCAACATCCGTCACACCCATGGTGGGCGCTGGGAACGGAAAGCCCACAAGACGAGCCGCACCTTTCGCCCCAACGTCAGCAAGCAGCGCGTCTTCGTCGCTGGTGCCTGGCACCGTCTGAACATCTGCACGCGCTGCCTCCGCACCCTCGTCAAATCCGCCTGATTCCCCCTGCCCCCACGTCGCGATCAGCGCCCCTCTATGCGGCGCCCAGGGCGCGCCGTAGGGCGGCAAGGCTCTCCTCTGGCGACCCTTCCGCGTTGAACACCGAGCTTCCGCATACAAGCACGTCCGCCCCGGCGGCCGCACATCGGGCAACGTTCTCTGCCTTCACGCCACCGTCGATCTCCAGCGAGGCACGGTAGCCCCCCTCGTCGAGCAGACGCCGCACCCGCGCCACCTTTCCCAGCTGCCGCTCGATCATCTGCTGCCCGCCCCAGCCGGGGTTGATGGTCATTACCATCACCTGGTCCACTTCCGGCAGCGACTCTTCGATCGCACTCACCGGTGTCCCCGGGTTGATGCACACGCCGCAACGCGCGCCGAGCCGCCGGATCTCCCCCAGCGTCCGATTAATGTGCGGCGAAACCTCGACGTGCACGTTCACCGTCGCCGCCAGCTCGCAGTACGCGGCCACCTGCCGCTCTGGCTCCACAACCATCAGGTGGACATCGAAGGGTAGCGTCGTCACCTTCCGCAGCGCCTCCACCACCAGCGCCCCGAAGGTGATGTTCGGCACAAACCGCCCGTCCATGACGTCGAGGTGCAGCAAGTCCGCGCCACCCGCCTCCGCGGCACGCACCTGTTCCCCCAGCCGGGCGAAGTCGGCCGTCAGGATCGAAGGAGCGAGAAGCACGGCGTGCATCGCCGCATTCTAACGCCTGCGCACCCTGGCGGTTATACTTGCCCGAGTAGGCGCCTCAACAATTATGCCCGCCCGCGTCGTTACAGACTCCACATGCGATCGTCCCCTGAGCCTGGCGCAGGAGCACGGCGCCGTGGTGGCGCCGCTCGCCGTCAGCTTCGGCGACGAGCATTTCCTTGGCGGCGACGAGCGCCAAGCCAACGCCTTCTCCCGGTCCGTCGACCGCCTCTTCGCCCTCGCCACGGCCGGCCCGAGCGTCTCGCGTATCGTCGTCGGCTGTGGCAGCAAAGACGCCGAAGCCCGCGCCTTCCTCGACCGGCTGCGTCCGGTCCTTCCCGCCGGCGACCTCTGCCTGGGGCGGCCCGGGCCCGTGGTCGGCACCCAGGCCGGGCCCAACGTTTTCGGCGTCTGCCTGGTCGCCCGCGAATGACCCGGCCTGCGCCCGCGCTCGACTACGATCGCCTTCGCCGTGTCTTCGAGCTCGAGCTCGAGCGCGGGTGCACCAATGACACGGTCCTCGGTGGCCTTGACGGCATGCTCGTCCGCATGGCCGAGGACGGCCTGCCCATCGGCGCCTTCCGCCGCGAGGTCGCCAGGCTGCCCGCCGCCGGCTACCGCTCGCTCCTGGCCGACGCGCGGCGCATCTGGCTGCTCGGTGCCGTCAGCGCGCTCGCCGCGGACGGTCGCCCGACACGGGCGGCGCCACCGCCCGCCGCCTCCTCCCTCGCGCCGCCAAAACGCCCCGGCCGAAGGGCACCCCGCCCTCCGTCGCCCGCCGGTTCCTCTTCGTCCCGCCTGACCCGCGAATCCCCGGCCTCGCACCTCCCCGGCGTCGGCCGCGCCGCTGCAGCACGACTCGAGAAGCTCGGCGTACGCACGGCCGGCGACGCCGCTCTTTTCTTCCCCCGTCGCTTCAACGATTTCACCGACCTCCGGCCGATCGCCGATCTCCAGCCGACCAGCACGCCTCAGACGATCGTCGCCACCGTCGAGTCAGTGCGGGAGACGCGCTTCGGCCGTCGCGTGCGGGGCGCCGAGGCGCTCTTGCGTGACCGGTCCGGGGTCCTGCGCGTCGCCTGGTTCAACATGCCCTACGTCGCGCGCACCCTCGTCGAGGGCCAGCGCCTCGTGGTCTCCGGAAAGGTCCGTCGCTTTCGGGGCCGCCTGCAGATGGAGAACCCCGAGTTCGAGCCGCTCACCGACGACGACGGCAACGCCGGCCGTCTCGTGCCCGTCTACCCGGCGACGCAGGGTGTCAGCCAGCGCACCCTGCGCCGTGCCGTCCTCGCCGCCGTCGACGCCCTCGCTGCCGACCTTCCGGACCCGATCCCGGTCTGGGTCGGCCGCGACCTCCGCCTCTCTTCCCTTCCCGACGCTGTCCGCACCCTGCACCTGCCTTCCTCCTTCGCGGCCGCCGAAGAAGCGCGCCGCCGCCTCGCCCTCGGCGAGTTCCTCGCCATCCAGTGTGCCGTCCTCCTCCGCCGCGCCGAGTGGCAGCGGGGCCGCACCGCGCCCGCTCTCGCCCTCGGCGCGGGCCTCGACGCCTTCCTCGGCTCACTCCCCTTCGCCCTCACCCCGTCGCAGCGCGGCGCCCTCGACGAGATCCTCACCGACCTGCGCGGGCCCTATCCCATGCTCCGGCTCCTTCAGGGCGACGTTGGCAGCGGCAAGACCGTGATCGCCTTTGCCGCCATGCTCGCCGCCGTCGTCTCGGGCGGCCAGGCAGTCCTCATGGCCCCGACCGAACTCCGCGCCGAGCAGCACTACCGCTCGCGTGCCCGCCTCCTCGGCGGCGACGACCTCAGCCCCCTCGCCGGCCTTTTCGCCCCATCCTGGCTTGGACGCTCCGTGCGCGCCCTCCTCCTCACCGGCTCGCTCACTTCCGGCCAGAAGGAGCAGGTGCGCGCCGACGCCGCTTACGGCGGTGCCGACCTCGTCGTCGGCACCCATGCCCTGCTCGAAGAGGGCGTCGACCTGCCCCGCCTCGGCCTCGCCGTCGTCGACGAGCAGCACCGCTTCGGCGTCATGCAGCGCGCCCGGCTCCGCCGAAAGGGCGCCAACCCCCACCTCCTCGTCATGACCGCCACCCCCATCCCCCGCACCCTCGCCCTCACCGTCTACGGTGACCTCGAGGTCTCGACCATCGACGAGCTCCCGCCGGGCCGCAAGCCGGTGCGCACCGTCTGGGTCCAGCCCCAGGAGCGCGAAGAAGCCTACCAGTTCATCCGCGAACACCTCGAGGCCGGCGAGCAGGCCTTCGTCATCTGCCCCCTCGTCCAGGAATCTGAAGCGCTCGACGTCCGCTCCGCCGAAGAGGAGTTCGCCCGCCTGCGCCACGGGCCGCTCGCTCGTTATCGCCTCGACCTCCTTCACGGGCGCATGCCCGGCCGCCAGAAGGACGAGATCATGGAGCGCTTCGCCCGTCACGAGGCTGACGTTCTCGTCTCCAACAGCGTCATCGAGGTCGGCATCGACGTTCCCAACGCCACCGTCATCGTCATCGAAGGTGCCGAACGCTTCGGCCTTAGCCAGCTCCACCAGTTTCGCGGGCGCGTCGGCCGCTCTTCCCGCCAGAGCTACTGCATGCTCTTCAGCACTGAAGACGACCCCGGCCCAGACGCCCGCGAGCGTCTCGAAGCCATGGTCTCCACCAGCGACGGCTTCCGCCTTGCGGAGGTCGACCTCGAGCTTCGCGGCGAAGGCGAAGCCTGGGGGCGCCTCCAGAGCGGCGCCAACACCATGCTTCGCGTCGCCCGCCTCACCGACCGCGACATCCTCGCCCGGGCTCGCGAGCTGGCGGCTGATATCCTCGCTCGCGACCCCGCCCTCAGCCGAACGGAGCATCGCGCCCTCGCCGACGCCGTCCAGCCTTTTCTTGCCAGAGCCACCGAGGCAAACTGATTAATATCGCGGGACGATGCGCCGAGCGTGACCAAAGTCGCATCAGCCGCCGCGACCCGCTGGCACGGTGTTTTCGTGGCAACTATTGAACTCGACAATCGCGGCCTGCAACCGCCCGAGCCCATGGTTCGCATCCTCGCCGCCCTCAAAGATCTGGCCGACGGCGACGAGCTCTTCGCACATATGGACCGCGAGCCCATGCTCCTCTACCCCGAACTCGAACGGCGCGGCTTTACCTGGGACTTCGCCGAAGGCGCCGACGGCTATTCCCTGACGGTGCGCCGGGCGAGCGAATGACCGCGCGGGTTGCTCCCACCCAGAGCCCTCCCCTCGGCCTGATCGCGCCATTCTTCCTGGCTGCCCCCCTCGGCCTCGTCGCCGCGGGCCTGCTCCTCGCCAATGCTGGACACCTCTCCTTCCAAGCGATCAATCTCCCCCGCAACGTGGCTATCACCCACGCCGTGGTCCTCGGCTGGATCACCACGACGATGATGGGGGCCCTTTACCAGATGGCGCCCGCCGTCCTGAGCGGTCGCCTCTGGTCCGAGCGGCTCGCCCGCGTCCAGTTCGTCATCCACGTCCTCTCCGTCAGCTTCTTCGTCTGGAGCGCCTGGCAGTGGGACGTTCCCCTCATGGGGATCGCCGGCAGCGGCATCTTCGTATCCCTCGTCCTCTTCATGGCCAACGCCGGGGTCGCCGTCGCCCGCGCCCGCAGCCGCTCCGTCCCGCGTGCCGCAGCCGCCCTCGGACTCGCCTGGCTGGCCATCGCCGGCGGCCTTGGCCTCACCTGGGTCGGAACCCTCGAGCACCTCTGGTTCCCCATTACCATGGGTCGCCTCTCCGCCCACGCCCACGTCGGCCTCGTCGGCTGGCTTGGGATTACCCTCATGGGCCTCTCCTACCAGCTCGTTCCCATGTTCAACGTTGTCACCCGCGTCCGGCCGCGTTTCGGCACTCCCGTCCTCATCATCATGAGCCTTGCCCTCACCACCTTCGCGGCCGTCGTCGCCACCGACCCCGGCCCGGCCGTCCGCCTGCCGCTCGCCCTCCTTCTCGCTGTCGCCCCCCTCCTCTGGGGCGTCGACGTCGTCCGCCTGCTCCTTGGTCGCTCCAAGCGCCGCCTCGACATCCAGGGCCATTCGATGCTCGTCGCCCTCGTCTGGCTCGTGCTCGCCGTCCTCCTCGGTGCCGGCGCCGCCCTCGGCACCCCGTTCACGCCCGGCGACGAGTCTGCCCGCTGGCTCCTCGCCTACGCCGCCGCCGGCATTGGCGGCTGGCTCGGCAGTGCCCTCATCGGCAACAGCTTCAAGATCCTTCCCTTCCTCATCTGGTACCATCGCTACCGCCCGCGCGTCGGCCTTGAAGCCGTGCCTGTCGTCTCCGACATCTACAGCGAACGCCTTGCCACCGTCGCTCTTGCCGGGGTCTCTCTGGCCGTCGCCACCGTCGCTGTCTCCGCCCTCGTCGGCAGCGTCCCCGCCCTGCAGGCCGGCGGTGCCCTCCTCGTCGTCGGGGGCCTCCTCCATCTTGTCGGCCTCGTCCACATGTTCCTGCCCAAGCACGCCAGCCGCGCGCCCCAGCCCGCGCTTTCCAAGAGGATCACCGTATGAATTCCCGCCAGGTCGCCGAAACCCTCGCCCACGTCTACGACCCCGAGCTCGGCATCGACGTCGTCGCCCTCGGCCTCGTCTACAGCATCGAGACCGAGCCGGGCCGCGCCGCCGTCCTCATGACGACCACCACCGCCTCCTGCCCCATGGGCCCCGCCATCCTCGAAGACGCCGAGACGATGCTCAGCCTTCGCTTCCCCGGCGAGGAGATCGAAGTTCGTCCCGTCTTCGATCCTCCCTGGGACATCCGCATGGCGAGCGACGAGGCCCTCAGCGCCCTCGGCTTCCCCGTCCGCGAGGTCAGAGCAACCGGCTGAGCTCTTCCACGTCTCGGATCACGATCTCCTTCCGGCGGACGATCACCACGCCGTCCTCCTCCAGCACCCGCATCGTTCGGCTCACCACCTCCCGAACCGAACCGACGAGCGCCGCCAGGTCCTGCAGCGTCAGCTCTCGGCGGATGACTGTCCCCTCCTCCGTCACCAACCCTTCCTCCCGCGCCACCTGGTACAGGTAGCGCGCCAGCCGGCTCTGCACCGTCTGCAGGCTGATCTGCTCCACCAGGTCCGTAAAGGCGCGAATCCGCCGCGCCATGTAGCGGATCACCGCCAGCCCAATATCCGGTCGCGCCAGCACCAGGCGCTGCATCCGCTCCGCCGGGAAGAACACGACCTCGCACGCCTCGATCGCCTCCACCGTCGCCGGGTTCGGACCGCCGTCGAAGATGGGCACCTCGGCGAACGTCTGCCCCGGCGTCACCAGCCGAAAGATCTGCTCCCGTCCATCTGCTCCGGTACGAAAGATGCGTGCCTTTCCCGCGCGCAGCAGGTAGAACCCGATCGCCTTTTCCCCCGCGATCACGATGAACTCGCGCGGCCGGTAGCTCCGTACCGGCAGCTCCGCCGCGAACGCCTCCGCCTCGGCCTCCGTCATCGCGCTCAGATAGGGGATCGCCCGGATCTCTGCAGCTGTCGCCCCGCCTGCCACGCCTCCAGTATGCATCCGCGGGCCCTTTGGGCGACGAAGATGGGTCGATCGTCCCTCCTTCCCAAATCTGCTACATCGAATACTGCAATCGGCCGCGGACCGGCCGTTGACAAACGTCATATTTCCCTCCGGTCCGTTCGCCCATGGTGGCACTGGAGACAGCTAGGGAATGACCGACCTGCCCGCCGGCTTCATCGGACCCACTGCGATCTGCGTGCGGGGGCCTTCCCGCTCGGGTAAGACCGCCGTCTGTGAACGTCTGATCGTCGCTTTCGAAGCGCGTGGCCTGCGCGTCGCCTACCTCAAGCGTACCCATCATCCCCTGGACCTCCCAGAAAAGGCCTCGGGCCGCGTCTGGCAGCGCCGCCCCTCTGCCATGGTCATTCGCGATCCCGAGCGCCTTCAGGTCACGACCCCTGCGCCCGAGCCCGCCGTCCAGGACCTCCTTGCCGCTCTCCCCGACGGCATCGACCTCGCCCTCGTCGAAACGCATACGCCGGAGCCCTTCCCCGCTCTCGTCAGTGACACGATCGACCCTGCCCCCGACGAGGTCGTCCTCGGCCGCTGGACGCTTCCGACCGTCGACGCCGCCGCCACAGCCGCGGTTGACGCGATCATCCCCCTCCTCCCGGTCGATCGCCAGCTCGATCACGCCCTCCGCGCCGCGATGCGCGTTCACGGCAGCCACGCCTGCGCCGGCCTCGTCCTCGGCACCCGCCTCGCCCTCCAAGGCGCCCGCGCCCTGGGCGTCGACGTGCCCGACAGCAGCAAGCGTCTCCTCGTCACCGTCGAGACCGACCGCTGTGCCGTCGACGCTATCCAGGCTGTCACCGGCTGCCGCCCGGGCAAGCGCACCCTCCGCCTCCTCGACTACGGCAAGCTCGCAGCCACCTTCTTCGATCAGTGGGCCGGGCGCGGCGTCCGCGTCGCCGTCCGCGGCGACCTCCGCGAGCGCGCTGCCGACTTCCCCGGCCCCGAGGACCGCCATGACCGCCAGCGGCTGGCCTACCTCCAGCTCGCCCCGGCCGACCTCTTCACCGTCTCGCCGACAGCTCCCGAACCCTCCCAATTCGACCTGCCCGGGCCCCCACGCCGCCGCGTCCTCTGCGGACTCTGCGGCGAAGAGGTGTCCGACGGGCGTGAGATCGTCACCGAAGCAGGCACCCGCTGCCGGCCATGCGCCGCCGCGGCTGCACCGTAGTTGGAGGAGCATCGCCATGGGACTCAACCGCCGGGGTTTCCTCAAGGTGGGCACAGCGGCCGTCGCTGCGGGCGCGGGCATCTATGCCGAACGCCAGCTCGCCTTCCTGCAGACAGCGCCGGGCATCACCAACCCCCTCGCCGTCTACCCCAACCGCGGCTGGGAACAGGTCTACCGCGACCAGTACAAGTACGACAGCAGCTTCACTTTCGTCTGCGCCCCCACCTGCACCCATAACTGCCGCCTCCGCGCCTTCGTCCGCAACGGTGTCGTCCTCCGCACCGAGCAGAACTACGACCACCAGAACATCGGCGACCTCCAGGGCAACAAGGCGACAATCGCCTGGAACCCCCGCGGCTGCAACAAAGGCGCCGCCCTCACCCGCCGCGTCTACGGCCCCTACCGCCTCAAGTACCCCATGATCCGCGCCGGCTGGAAGCAGTGGGCCGACGACGGCTTCCCCGGCCTCGACGCCGCCAACCGCACCAAGTACAAGTTCGACTCCCGCGGCCTTGACACCTTCGTCAAACTCACCTGGGACGAGACCTTCCGCTACGCCGCCAAAGGCATGGTCGCCGTCGCCAAGCGCTATTCCGGCGAAGAGGGCAAGAAGATCCTCCTTGCCGAAGGCTATCAGCCCGAAATGGTGGAAGAGATGGGCGGCGCCGGTACCCGCACCATGAAGTTCCGTGGTGGCATGGGCCTTCTCGGCGTCCTCGGCAAGTACGGCATGTACCGCAACTCCAACGCCATGGCCCTCCTCGACGTCTTCGTCCGTGGCGTCAAGCCCGAAGACGCCCGCGGTGGCCGCAACTGGTCCAACTACACCTGGCACGGCGACCAGGCCCCAGGCACCCCCTTCGTCACTGGCCTCCAGAACTCCGACTGCGACTTCAATGACATGCGCAACGCCAAGCTCCATATCGGCGTTGGCAAGAACCTCGTCGAGAACAAGATGGCCGACGCCCACTTCTTCATTGAGATGATGGAGCGCGGCGGCAAGATCGTCACAATCACTCCCGAATACAGCCCGCCCGCCACCAAGGCCGACTACTGGATCCCCTGCCGCCCCGGCCTCGGCGACACCGCCATCTTCCTCGGCGTCACCAAGCTCCTGATGGACCGCAACCTCTACGACGCGGCCTTCGTCAAAGCCTTCACCGACTTCCCCCTCCTCATCCGCAAGGACAACCTCAAGCGCCTCAACCCCGCCGACGTCGTCGCCGGCTATAAACCCGGCCTCTCGCCGGACGGCTCGAGCTTCAAGATCCAGGGCCTGACCGCCGCCCAGTACCAGAAGCTCCAGGACTACGTCGTCTACGACGCCAAGACGAAGTCCCTCAAGCCCATCACCCGGGAGCTCGTCGGCAAGAAGCTCACCGAAAGCGGCGTCGACCCCGACCTCGAATACACCGGCACCGTCACCACGCTCGACGGCAAGCAGGTCGAGGTCCTCACCCTCTGGCAGGCCTACCGCCTCCACCTCGCCGACTACGACCTCGACACCGTCGCCGAGATCTCACACTCCCCGAAAGACCTCATCGAGCGCTTGGCCAACGACATCGCAACCATCAAGCCAGTCGCCATCCACGTGGGCGAAGGCATCAACCACTGGTTCCACGCCACGCTCCATAACCGCGCCACCTACCTGCCGCTCATGCTCACCGGCAACATCGGCGTCCCCGGCGCCGGCGCCTTCTCCTGGGCTGGCAACTACAAGGCCGCTCTCTTCCAGGGCAGCCCCGAGAGCGGCCCCGGGTTCAAGGGCTGGATCGCCGAAGACCCCTTCGAGATGAACCTAGACCTCGCCACGGACGGCAAGGACATTCACGCCCACGCCTACACCAAGGACGAAGAACCCGCCTATTGGGACCACGGTGACCGCGCCCTCGTCGTCGACACGCCCGGCGCCGGTCACAGGGTCTTCACCGGCAAGTCCCACATGCCCACCCCCACCAAGTTCATGTGGACCGTCAACGTCAACATCATGAACAACGCCAAGTGGGCCTATGGCGTCCTCTTCAACGTCCTTCCCAAGATCGACATGGTCATGACGCAGGACATCGAGATGACCTCGACCTGCGAGTACTCCGACTTCATCCTCCCGGCCAACTCCTGGCTCGAAACGGACCAGGTCGAAGTCACCGCCTCCTGCCAGAACCCCTTCCTCCAGATCTGGAAGGGCGGTGTCAAGTCCATGTTCGACACCAAGGACGACATCGCGATCCTTGCCGGCGTCGCCAAAGCTCTCTCCGACGAAACCGGCGACAGGCGCTTCGCCGACTATTGGAAGTTCGCCCTCGAGGGGCGCGCCGACGTCTACATGCAGCGCCTCGTCGACTCCTCTGCCACCACCCGCGGCTACCAGGTGAAGGACATCCTCGCCGGCAAGTTCGGCGAGCCGGGCAGCGCACTCATGCAGTTCCGCAGCTACCCGCGCGTGCCCTACTGGGAGCAGGTCCACGATAGCTTCCCCTTCCACACCGACACCGGTCGCCTGAACTCGTATTGCGACATCCCCGAGGCCATCGAGTACGGCGAGAACTTCATCGTCCACCGCGAAGGCCCCGAAGCCACCCCCTTCCTCCCCAACGTCATCGTCAGCTCCAACCCCCTCATCCGCCCGAACGACTACGGCATCGCGCGCGACGACATGGACCCCGAACGCCGCACCGTGCGCAACGTCCGCCTCCCCTGGGCGGAAGTGAAGAACACCAAGAACCCGCTCTGGGAGCAGGGCTTCAACTTCTACTTCCTCACCCCGAAGACCCGTCACACCGTCCACTCCTCCTGGGGCGTCACCGACTGGCTCGTCCTCTGGGCGAGCAACTTCAGCGATCCCTACCGTGCCGACAAGCGCCTCCCCGGCGTCGGGGACCAGCAGCTCCACATGAACCCGGAAGACGCTCGCCGCCTCAACCTCGCCGAAGGCGACTACGTCTGGGTGGACGCCAACCCCGCCGACCGCCCCTACCTGGGCTGGAAGGCCGACGACCCGCATTACAAGACAGCCCGCCTCATGCTTCGCGTCAAGTTCAATCCGGCCTACCCGCCCGGCGTCGTCATGACCAAGCACGGCGGCTTCATCTCCACGGAAAAGACCGTCCGCTCCCATGAGACGCGCCCCGACAAGCGGGCCGTCTCTGCCGACACCGGCTACCAGTCCAGCTTTCGCTACGGCTCCCACCAGAGCGTGACCAAGGACTGGTCGATGCCGATGCACCAGACCGACACCCTCTTCCACAAGGCCAAGGTCGCCCAGGCCTTCATCTTCGGCGGCGAAGCCGACAACCACGCCGTCAACACCGTCCCCAAGGAAACCCTCGTCCGCATCACGAAGGCCGAAGCCGGTGGCCTCAACGGGCAGGGTGCCTGGGCCGGCGGCACCACCGGCATGTCCCCGGGCGAAGAGAACCCCACCATGCTCAGCTACCTCGCCGGCAAGCTGACCACCACCAGGAGGGCCTGACATGGCCGAAAAAGAGCTCGAAGCCGACGACCCGTACGAGCTCGTCAACGTCCGCTTCCCCTTCGAACCGGGCGTCGACGGCGACGAAGTCATGGCCCGCGTCTTCATCGAGGAGTACGCCCTCATGGGCATGCCCCGACAGAAGCTCCTCAACCTCTTCCGCTCGCCCTACTTCGCCGGCACCCACGCCATCCTCGCCAATCGCGGCGAGGGGTTCGTCCACCGCCTCGTCGACGAAGTCTACGGCCCCGAAGCCCAGGAGGTGTCCTGATGCCCCCCGTCTACAACTGGCAGCTCGGCCGGCAGATGGACTACCGCTACCCCAACGGTGGCGCCCAGCGTCAGTTTGCCGCCGTCTTCAACACCAACCGCTGCATCGCATGCCAGACCTGCACTATGGCCTGCAAGTCCACCTGGACCTTCTCTCCGGGCCAGGAGCTGATGTGGTGGAACAACGTCGAGACCAAGCCGTACGGCGGCTTCCCTCGCCACTGGGACGTCAAGATTCTCGACCTCCAGGAGAAGGCGAACCCCGGCGCCCAGGTCTGGAATGCTACGAAGAAGGACCCGAAAACCGCGCCTTACGGCACCTTCGAAGGCAAGACGATCTTCGAAACCGCCGACGGCGTGAACCAGGTCGTCACCGGCTACATTCCCACCGAAGACGAATGGAAGGGCCCGAACCTCCACGAGGACACGGCCACCGCCTTCTCCAAGAACGGCGTTAGCCTCCCCGAGCACAGCGGCTGGTTCTTCTACCTCCAGCGCATCTGCAACCATTGCACCTATCCCGCCTGCCTCGCCGCCTGCCCGCGCAACGCCATCTACAAGCGCCCCGAAGACGGCATCGTCCTTATCGACCAGAACCGCTGCCGCGGCTACCGCAAGTGCACCGAGGCCTGCCCCTACAAGAAGTCGATGTACCGGCCGAGCACGCGCACCTCGGAGAAGTGCATCGGCTGCTATCCGCGCGTCGAGGGCACCGACCCGCTGACCGAAGGGCTCCCGATGGAGACTCGCTGCATGACCGCCTGCATCGGCAAGATCCGTCTCCAGGGCCTTGTTCAGGTGGGCGCCGACGGCCAGTGGCTCGAAGACCGGCAGAACCCCCTCTACTACCTCGTCCACGTGGCGAAGGTCGCGCTTCCCCTCTACCCCCAGTTCGGCACCCAGCCGAACGTCTACTACATCCCGCCCCGCTGGGTCCCGCGCGACTACCTGCGCCAGATGTTCGGCCCTGGCGTGGACGACGCGATCGCTGCCTACACCGCCCCCAGCCGGGAGACCCTTGCCGTCCTCCAGCTCTTCCGCGCCACCCAGCAGATCGTCTTCAGCTACAAAGTCGAGCCCGGCCCCAAGTCCGGCGAAGTCAAGGTCGGCAACCAGGTGCGCGAGCTCTTCAACGACACTGTGGTCGGCTTCGACAGCAAGAACCGCGAGATCGTTCGCGTCTCCGTCGATGAGCCGGTCTACGAACGGCCCGCCAAAGTCACGATGAACACAATCTGAGGCCCGCATGATCCGATCGGCCGCACCCCCCGCCTCCGCTGCCGAAAGCGCTCTCCGCCGTGCCGCGGCCTACGAGCTTCTCGCCCGCGCCTTCAGCGAGCCGGCCGAGCGAGAGCTCGAAGCCCTTCGCGCCTGCGCTGCCGAGCTCGCGCCCGCCCTCGAAGGAACGCCGGTCGCCGCCCTCGGCAGCTTCGTCCCTGAGGCCACCGTCGCCTCGCTTGCCGAGGCCCACCTGCGCCTCTTCACCCTCAGCTCCTCGCCCGACTGCCCGCTCTTCGAGAGCGCCTTCGTCTGCGACCAGCCCGCCCAGCAGACTGCCCTCATGGCCGACGTCGCCGGCTTCTACCGGGCCTTCGGCGTCGACACCCCCGGCGGCGGCATCCGCCCCGACGACATCCGCGCCGAGCTCGACTTCATGGCCTTCCTCTGCCGCAAGGAGGTCTACGCCATCCTCCACCTCGGCGCCCCCCGCACTCGCCAGACCGTTCGCGCCGAGCGCCTCTTCCTCGCCGAGCACCTCGGCCGCTGGGCTCCCGGCCTCGGCCTGCGCGTCGTCGCCCGTGCCGAAGGCAGCGCGTTCTATCTCGCCCTTGGCTCCGCCCTCCGCCTCTGGGTCGACGAAGAGTGCGCTCGCCTCGGCGCCGACCCCGGCGCCCCGCTCACACTGCCGCGCATGGACCTCTCCCGTCCTGCCCCCGAACCAGAAGACCTCGCCGAAGGCGACGCCATCTCCGGCCCCGTCATCGACGTCGACAGCATTCCCGTCTTGTGAGGTAAGAGCCATGTACAAACGACTCCCACGCGTCCGCCGGCGCTGGCAGCTCGGCCTGGGTGCTGCCGCCGCCCTCCTCGCTGCGGCCGGCCTACAGTTCTTCGACGCCAACCCGGCGACCTCGCAGAGCCTCTTCCTCACGGCCTACAGTGCCGGCAGCGATCCGGGCCTCGACCCGGCTGACGGTGTCTGGAAGAACGCCGTGCCCGTCCAGGTGCCCCTCACCGCCCAGGCGGGCACATACGCCGCGGGCGGCGGCAGCATTCCCACCGTCTCCGCCAAAGCCCTGCACTACCAGGGCAAGCTCTACGTCCGCGTCGAATGGGCCGACACCACCAAGGATGAGAGCACCACCAAGGTCGAGAACTTCTCCGACGCTGTTGCCGTCGAATTCCCCGCCAAGAGTGCCGCCAGCGTGCCCGCCCTCTGCATGGGTCAGGCCGACGCCGGAGTCAACATCTGGCAGTGGCGCGCCGACTCCCAGGCCGGCATCAAGGACCCCGTCGACGTCTATGCCGGCGCTCTCGTGGACATGTACCCGACCAAAGACACCCTCTTCTACACCGCGCGCGCCGCGGGCAATCCCTACGCCAATCCCGACCAGGGCCCAGTCCAGACACTCGTCTCTCAGACCTTCGGCACCCTCACCATCGCCAACGTCCAGGACGTTCGCGGCCAGGGCGCCTGGAACAACGGCAACTGGGCCGTGGTCTTCACCCGCTCCTACGCCGGCGCCGACCCCAGTCAGGCCGCCTTCGCCGACGGCGCCACCACCGACATGGCCTTCGCCGTCTGGAACGGCAGTGAAGGCGACCGCAACGGCCGCAAGTCTGTCTCCGCCTTCGTCCGCCTGACCATTTCCGGTACCGACCTCGGTGCCGGGGGCGGCGACAACACCCTCGCCATCGCCCTCGCCGTCGCCCTCCTGGGCGGCACCGTCGTCATCGGCGCCGGCCTGGCCATCTCTGGCTACCGCGAAAAGGCGGCCCGCTGACGTGGCCGCCATCCCCCGGCAGTCGCAGCCCGGCGCGTTCGACGCTTCTGCGTTGCGCTACGTCGTGGGCGGCCTCACTCTGGCCGCCCTCGTCGAGCTCTTCGTCCTCCGCACCTTCACCCGCACCGCGATCCACATCCCCGCGCTCGAAGAGCTTGCCGGTCCCTACACCCTCCTTGCCGGCCTCGGGCGCTACGCCTACTACCTCTCCGTCGTCCTCCTGATCGCCGCCCTGCCCCTCCTCGCCCTGGCCCTCTGGCGACGACGTACCCTTACCGGCGTCGTGGCCGCGGTCGCACTCACGGCCTTCGCCGCCATCGCCGCTGCTGCGGGTCCCGGCGCCATTCCCGAGCATGTGGCGGACGCCGGCACGCTCGCGGCCGTCGTTACCCTTGCTGGCGTCGCCGCCGGCCATCAGAACACGCGCGGCGCGCTCGTCCTGCTCCTCTTCGGTGCCGCCTTCGCCCTGAGCGCCGTCCACACGACCCTTCAGGCTGCCGCCCAGGGCGGACTCGGCACAATCGACGCACACGACCTCCTTTTCGCCTCTGAGATCGGCGGCGTTGCGTTCGCCCTCGCCTCTCCGCTGCTCGTCCCCGGCGCCTGCAGGCGCCGCACCGCCCTCGCTGCCGGTGCTGTCGCCCTGGTCGTCTTCGGCAGCCTCCTCGGTGCGGGCGGTCCCACCACCCGCATCCTCTTGCTCTGGAACGAAGGCCTCTCCGGGACCCTTCCGTCGGCGATCTACGCTTTGGCCGCTGGCGCCCTGTCCTTCACCCTCTTGCACCTGCTCGGCACGCGACGCTTCATGACCCTCCTCGGCTTCCTCCTCGTCCTGGCCGGAGGCGTCGGCCTTCATAACACCTACCAGAGCGGCCTCGTCGTCGTTGGCCTGGCCGTCCTCGCCCTCTCCGGGCCGTCGCTATCGCCCGCCCTGGCGGAAGACAAATCCCCCTGAGCATGGCACGATCCTCCTGACAATACTCTCGGGAGGAATCATGGCAGACGAGCAGACGATCGACGTGCGGAACATACCGCCCCGTGACCGCCACCCCCGCATCTTCGCCACCTTCGACAGCCTCCAGCCTGGCGAGGCCCTTCTCCTCGTCAACGACCACGACCCCAAACCCCTCTTCTACCAGTTCCAGGCCGAACGGCCGGGCGAAGTCGAATGGCTTCCCCAGGAGGAGGGCCCCGAACGCTGGGTCATCCGCATCCGGAAGGCCTCCTGATGGCCGACCCGGAGACCCTCGTGCTCGACGTCCGCGACGACATCCGCGCGGGGCGCGAGCCCTTCCAGCGCATCATGGCCGCCGTCCAGTCCCTCCAGCCCGGCCAGACTATGGCGCTCATCAACCTCTTCGAACACGTTCCTCTCTACACGGTCATGGACCGCCGCGGCTTCGACCACCGCGCCGAACGCACGCCGGAGGGCGACTGGCAAGTCCTTTTCGTCCCCCGCCCGGCGGATTCCTGACCCGCGTTGCGGGCCCGAACAACGCTGGACCGCCAACCAGGGCCGGCGACCGGCCGGCCCTGGCTGCTTCCCGGCAACGAACCCTCACCAGTCCTTCAGCGCCGTCGTTACCCAGGGCGTAACGCGCCAACCTCGGTGCTAACCGCTCTCCCTCGCTCGCCGGCTCGCCTCGGGCCGCTCAGCTGGTGCGCATGGCGGTCCCCGCGGCCGCCTTCCTCAGGTCGCCCTCCAGGAGGTCGAGATCGGCCGCCGGCACCTCATGGAGGTTTCCCTGGTAGGCGAGCGTCCAGTTCGCACGCGGCCATTTCTGCGTCCAGCTGAAGCGATCGTGATACGGCTCCGCATCCAGCCATGCGCCCTCCTCGAGCACGACCCGGGGCCTGATGCCAACCCGGAACGGGTAGAGCTCCTCCGGCTTCTTGGTGCTCTGCCAGACACGCGTCCCTTCCTCCACCATCGCGCTCGTCACCTCTGCTGTCCCCGCGAACTGCTTCTTCCCCGTGATGTAGAACGCCAGGCGGTCACCCGGCGCAATCCGGCTCGCCATGATCCGGCGCGTACTCTTGAAGCCGTGCCGCGTGAATCCCAGCTCCTTCGTCTTCCCGAAGATCTCTGGCCCGCCGACCACGATCCAGCACCGTGCCATCTCGCTGCTCCTCTCGGCCGCCCGCGGTCGTCCGCTACCGACCGCGCACGTACCCCCGTACGAGGATATCCCTTTCGAGCGATTCCACAACGGTGCCCTCCAGCCGCCATGCCTCCGCCACCGTTGCCGTTCCCGGTCCCGCTACCGCCGCCTTTCCGTCGCCGCCGATGACGACCGGCGCGAGGAAGGCCCAGAGCTCGTCCACCTGGCCGTCCCGGAACAACGCCCCCAGGAGAGTCCCTCCCCCCTCTGCCCAGACGGTGATCACGCCGCGCTGTGCGAGCGCCTCTAGCAGCTGGTCCAGGTCCACGCCTGACTCCGTGCCGGCGCACTCAATGACCTCTGCCCCGCACGCCACCACGCCTCGCCGCCATTCCGGCGACGACCTCCGCGTCGTCGCCAGGATCACCGGGGGCACGTCGAACAGCCGCGCCGAGAGTGGCACCCGCCCGCGCGCGTCAACCACCACGCGGAGCGGCTGCCGCTCCGCCAGCACGCCCCCGGGACGCGCCGTGAGAGCCGGGTCGTCGGCCAGCACCGTCCCGCTGCCCACGAGGATTGCGTCGACGCGCGCCCGCTCCTGGTGGCTCCTTTCCCGGGCCGCCTCG
This sequence comes from Dehalococcoidia bacterium, assembly GCA_020847765.1. Classification (GTDB taxonomy): domain Bacteria; phylum Chloroflexota; class Dehalococcoidia; order Tepidiformales; family Tepidiformaceae; genus JADLBJ01. Next base: position 21,702 of record JADLBJ010000071.1, on the reverse strand, counting down.
CCGGTTATCCAGCGCGAATCGCCGCTCGCCGTCGCGATTCGCCCGTCCAGGCTCGCCGCAAACTTCGCGACCACATAGGGCCGGCCCGTGCTCCGGTGCTTCAGGTAGGGCCGCAGTTGCTGCTCCACCTCCCGCTCTCCGTCGCCGACCTCCACGGTGACGCCTCGCTCCCGCAGCCAGGCGATCCCTCGGCCTTGCACCCGGGCGTCCGGGTCCGGGATGCCTACGACCACCCGTTCCACGCCGGCTGCCACGATCGCCTCCACGCAGGCGCGGGTGCGTTTACCCGCGAACGGTACGCAGGGCTCGAGCGTGACGTACAGGGTGCCGCCACGCCCTCCTGTGGCGGCGATCGCGGCCGCTTCCGCGTGTACGCCCCCCGGCGGCGCCGTCGCACCCTCCCCGACGACAACGTCGTCCCGCACCAGCACGGCCCCAACCCACGGGTTCGATCTTGTCTGCCCCCGCACGGCCGCCGCTGCGCGGAGGGCTCTCTGCATGAACGCAGACGCCACCTACCGCCCCTCGCGACTCGCTGCCATCCACAACGCGCGCGTCAGCTGCGCCTCCCCGACGTGCTCGCGCAGGTGCCCGATCCCCCGGAAGAGGCATTCCGCCCCCGTGACGCGCGCTCCCTCCACCTCCCAGGGCATGACCGTCGCCAGCCCTCTCTCCTCCGCATCGCCAAGCGTCGCGACGACGAACGTCGTTGTCTGCGTCAGGCGCTCCTGAAGCATGGCGACCGAAAGCCCGCGCGCCCGAAATGCCTCCGCGCGGCGCTCCAGGTACTCCGCCCGCGACGGTCCCCGACCGGCCCCCGCGCTCAGCCAGAACTCCAGCGACGTCAGCGAGTGAATGGTCAGGACGGCAATGGCGTTTGTTCCCGAGACCGGCGTCCAGTCCAGCGCCCCGTCCGGCAGTTTGTCCAGCACTCCGCCAAGGGTCGTCAGCGACGCACCCGCGACGGCGGCGGCGGCGGCGTAGGTGGGGTGCGGCTGCATTGCGCTATGGTAGCTTCATTTTCCCCGGCAGTGGCGGTTCAGCGTCGGTTCAGCCCACCAGCGGGATCAAGTCCCCCTTTCTGGTACCGTGGACTCGTCGATGATCACTCCAGGCGCTGCCGCGATGAACGATGACGAGTCCCGCGCCCACCATCGCCGGGCGGCGCTTGTCCTTGGCGGCGGCGGGACCTTCGGCATTGTCCAGGCTGCCTACATCCACGCCGTCCTCCAGGCCGGCTACCGGCCCTCGATCGTCGTCGGCACCAGCGTCGGCAGCCTCAACGGCGCCTGGGTCGCCCTCCATCCCGACGACGCCGACGGCCTCCTCGACGTCTGGCTCGGCCTCGACCGCCTCAACCTCCTTCGCCTCAACCCCTTCTACCTGCTCCGCCGGCTCATTCGCCATCCTGTGAGCATCTGCGAGAACCGCATCGTCCCCGAGCTCATCGCCCGTCACCTCGGCAATCGTCGCTTCACCGATACGGCGGTGCCCCTCGCCGTCGTCGCCACCAACCTCTCGCGCGGCACCAAGCACGTCTTTCGCTCCGGCCCCCTCGGCGAGGCCATCCTCGCTTCGACGGCCATTCCCGGCGTGTTTCCCCCTGTCGAGATCGAAGGCGAGCTCTACGTCGACGGCGGTATCGCTGCTTCGGTCGACCTCGCCACCGCCGTCACGATGGGCGCCACCGAGATCCTCGCCATTGACCTGACGCCGCCCGCTGGCCCTGCTCGGCCGCGCACTGCCCTCGGTGTCCTTCGCCAGTCCTTCGGCATCGTCGCCCATGCCTCCACCGACGCCATGGAGGCCTGCCTCAAGGACCGCCTGCCCGTCTGCGTCCTTCGTCCCGACCTCACCCGCCACTCGCCCTGGCGTATTGACGACAGCGCTGGCGCCATTGCGCACAACCTGCGCCTTGCCCACAAAGAGGTGGCCGACGTCCTCGGCCCCGACGGCACCCTCCTGCCCGACGCCCAGCCCCGGCGCGGCAGCCGCGGGGCGGTGGAGCTGCGCCCAACCGGCTGGCCTGTGCCCCGCCGCCTCTTCGGCCTCGGCCGCACGAGTCGGCCCGCCTGACCCTCAGACCGCCATGCCAGCCGCGATTCGCGCTCGCAGCTCGCGGAAGCGTCGCGGCAACACCGCCCCGAACTCCCGCGCGTAGCCCGACCCGTAGTCGTCGAGGAAAGCCAGCGCCGCCGCCGCCCTTCCGCCCTGCGCGCGGTAGCGTGCGAGTCGGTAGGCCGCCTCCTCGTTGTAGAGGCTCACCTGCAGCAGCCGCTCCATGCAGCCTGCCGCTTCTTCGTACTCCCCGCGTCCCGCGTGGTACCCCGCAAGCGTCGAAAGCGCTCCCTGCACCCGCTCGCTGGTTCGCTGGCGCACCGTCTCCGCCCATTCCGAATAGAACGCCTCGGCGAAGGGCCCCCCATAGCAGGCGAGCGCCTCCCGGTAGAGCCGGGCCCGCTCGTCGGACCCGGCAGGCAGCTTCGCCGCTTCTCCGACCGTCTCCTCGAAGCGCTCGACGTCCCACTCGAACGTTCCTTCGGGGTTGAGCATGTACGCCCCGTCCCGCCGCACGATGCTTTCCGGGTAGAGCGCCTTCCGCACGCGGTACAGGTTCGAATGGAAAAGGCTGTTGCACTTCTCGGCGTCTTGCTCCGGGTATAGCTGCTCGACCGCCTCCTCTTTCCGCAGCCCGGCCCGCTTCCACAGGAACATGAAGAACATCTCCTTGGCCCGCACGCTCGCCCACGCCTCGTCGGGCACTTCTCGCTGCCCGACCGAGACCTGCGTCGCCCCCAGACTGCGCGCCACGACCCGCGGCAGTCGTCCCGGCTGCTCCTCCTCCCCCTCGTCTTCTCCGAAGGCGTGGCGCTGCAGCAGGTCCCGGAAGGCCGGACCAAGCACATCACGCGACGCCGCCCACTGCGCGAACATCGGGTGCTCGCGGACGGCCGGTAGTAGCGCCCCGATCATCCATGGCTCCCGGATGAGTGGCGCCAGGCTACGAAGCGCCTCGTGCGCCTCGCCGCGCCTGTTCGCCCGGAAGTGGAACAGGCCCAGCCGGTACCATGCCAGGCGCAACGGCGCCCCGGCCGCGATCGTCTCGAACAGCTCTATCGCCTTCACCGTCTCCCCGACCGAGCCGTTGTGGTCGCCCGCCGCCGACAGCACGGCCGCGTGCTGCAGTACACACATGCCCACTTCGAACGGATTGCCCAGCGCTTCCGCGATCCAGAGCGAACGCTCCGAGAAGTAGTCCGCCTGCTGCAGGTCGCCCAGCCCCGCGAACGCGCCTGCCAGACCCGCGATCGACAGTGAGGCCAGTGTTTCGTCCGGCGCCTCCTGCGAGCAGACGCGGATTGCCTCTTCGTAGCACACGCGCGCCTGCTCGTAGCGGCCCCGCGCCATCTCCGCGTCTGCGAGCGAAGCCGTCGCATAGGCGTAGTTGCGCATGTTCTCGCACGTCAGGCCCTCGCGTTGCGCCTCCCCCAGCACACCCACCGCGCCCTCGAAGTCCCCCACCGAGATGTGCGCCATGCCCAGGTTGTTCAGGACCCAGCAGAGGTTCGACGAGCCGCCAAGCTGGCGCCAGCCTTCAGCCGCCCGCGCCAGCTCCGTCACCGAAGCCGGTCCGTCCCCCCGCATGGCCAGCAACTGCCCGAGCGTCGACCGCACGAGCAGCTCCATCGCCGCTATCCTCCCTCCGCCCAGCCCGCGCAGCGCCTCTTTCAGGAGGATCTCCGCACGCGTGAAGTCGGCGTTCACCCCGAGCTCGTAGTGCGCCTCCTGGTAGGTCAGCTCCGCTAGCAGCGCCTTGCTGCCCTCTGCCGCCAGCGCCAGCCCTCGCGCCTCGGAGAAGATCGCCGGCATCTCCTCGCGCCGGCTCAGGAGCCGCAGCGCGCGGTGCTTCGCCAGAAGTGCGTGCACGCGCGCTTCCCCCCGCACCTCCTCGTCCTCCAGGTACGCCTCGGCCGCCGAAAGCGCCTCGCCCGCCCGCCCCGTGTGCGCCAGCACCCGAGCGTGCATTGCCCGCAGCAAGGGGCGCTCTTCCAGCTCCTCGCGCGGCAACGCCTCGTACAGTCGCCGCAGCAGCGCGTACGCCCCCTGGTAGATCAACCCCTGGCTCTGGCGCTGCATCAGCCCGACGAGGGTCTCCACGTCTTTCGCCTCCAGCGCCACCTCGATCGCGTCCGCGACCTGTCCCTGCCGCTCCAGAGTCGCCGACACGCTCCTCGCCGCTGCCGCAAACCCGGCCGGATCGTCCTCTGCGAAGACCCCGGCGAGGAATTCCCGCAGCAACGGGTGGAGGCGCAGCCCGCCGCCGGCCAGCTGCTCGCAGAGGAAGTCGTGACGTTCCAGCCAGCCGTGCGCTTCGCGCCACCCTTCTTTCCCAAGCAGTCCCTCTCCCGCCTGCCTCGTCACAACGATTGGCACCGCCAGCCGCAGCAGTTTCTCCTTGAGCGGCACAGGCACCTGGGCCCAGACCTCCGCCGCCAGGTAGCGCTCCCACGCCCCCGAATTCCGGCCCGCCACGACACGCGCCACCGACACTGTGCCCGCCAGCACCGCCATCACCGCCGCCGGCCAGCCGTCCGTGGCCGCGAAGATCGCCGCGGCCTCCCGCTCGCCGCCCTCCGGCAGCAGCGTCTGGATCTCCTCCTGCGTGAAGGCCAGCTGCCGGCGCTCGATCTGCACAGCCTCGCCTGTCGCCACCCGGCGGTCCACCTCTGTCAGCGGCGGCGCTTCCCTGCCCGCCAGCACAACCTCCGTCCCGTCGCCCATCGTGTCGATCAGGAAGCCCAGGATCTCCGACGACTCCAGCGCTTCACGGAGCTCATGCGCGTTGTCGATCACCAGCAATAGCGGCAAGTCCGACGCCGCCGCCGCCCGCCGCAGCGCCACCCCCAGGTAGGCTCGCAGGTCCTCTGCCCGCTCCCCCGACGCCGGGGCGACCGTCTCCGCCTCGCCGGCCAGCGCCCTCGCCAGCTGTTCTGTGAAGACTTCCGGCGCCCGGCACGACGCGTCCAGCGTCAGCCAGCGCACGTTGTACTCGACTTCCGACGCAAACGCCGCCACCAGCGACGTCTTGCCGAAACCCGCCGGCGCCGCCAGCACCGTCACGCCATTACCGACGGCCGCGTGCAGGGCACCCGTAAGCCGCGGCCGCGGCAGCATCGAGCGTCGCCGCCGGGGAATGCCAAACCGCCCGCTTGACGGGTGGACCATTGCTCCCACGCCTCCCGTTGCGCGCCATCCTAATCTACTGCCGGCGCCCTGACGAGCCCGATGAGTGAACTCCCGGTCACTTTGGGGCCCACGCTCCCTCCGGGCTGCACTCGCCGCTCACCTCAGTGGTAGGTGTACGCGTAGGTCCCGACCCAGCCGTCCCCGCTCGTGAACCGCCGCTCATGCTGCGAATACTCTCGGTACTGGTGAGAAGCCGAGCATGTGTTCTGAGAACCACCCGAATAGGCGCGCACCTGGCTGGCGTAGCTCGCGGCAGCCGAGCCAGGAATCGTCGTTTGCTGCCATGGCTGCCCGTTGCAGCTGTCATAGCCCACCGCATACGACCAGACCACATAATTGTAGACGGGATCGCTCCAGATCTGGTTCACGGTGCCGTAGATGAACGTATCCGCCTGGATCTGATAGTTGTTGCCGCTTCCCCACCACAAGCAGATCTGGTTCGCGACATAATCGCCATAATCGATTGGGTAATTGATGAGCGATATGTAGCAGTCCGCAGCGCTTGCCTTCCGCACCGAGGACGAAGCCGACACAACTGCCGTGCCCTGTAGGACAACCACCGAAAGCGCGGTCCAGAAGACACGCCATCTCCGCATGCTGGTCATGTGGCACCTCACTTGCAGCCAACCTCGCCCGCCGCCGGCTGGAAGATCGCCGCTGCCGCATCGCTCCCCTCATACACCTCCAGAACCCCGTACATGGCCGCGCTGTGTGTTACGACCTCGCCGGCGTCGGTCGTTCCCGACGACCAGTCCGCGACGAGCCTCCCGGATTTGCCGTCTACGGCTAGCACCGCTGCCTCCGTCCAGCCTCCGCCACGTCCCTCCTGGCTCCGCGTCCAACGCTCGACCGCGCCAGCCGGCCCGCGGAACACCTCCACCCGCCGCAACCCTGGCGGTGGCGCTGACGGTGCACGGGCCGCGGTCGCCGTCGGGATGTCTCCCCCGGGGTGAAACCCCGCGCCCGGCAGCGCCTGCTTGTCGACGAAGATGGGGACGAAGCGAGCCGCTTCCGAGCTCGCGGGCACGGCCGCCGTTGCGCAATTCCGCGCCGTCTTCGTTCCCGGCTCGCCGAGGTAGAACTCGCCCCCCTCCGGCGTGTCCTGGATCAGCTGCACCAGATTGCCGTCCGCCGTCTCGTATCGTGCGCGGGCGTGCGTGGGCACGCCCGTCGCGTCGATCAGCACCCAGACGTCGCCGAAGACGTCCTGGTCGTTGAACGGGTCCGGTCCGTTGCGCAACCAGCTGTGGCTCATGAGCGTGTAGTGCAGCAGCTTCCCCCGGAACCGCTCGGGGCCGCCAACGAACCCGCCCGAACCCCCTCCCGCCAGCACGACCGCCACGCCCGAGACAGCCGCACAGAAAAGGGCCGCCCCGACGATCCCGATCAGCCTCGTCCGTCGCCTCATGCGCAGCATGTGCCCGTCTCCGTCCCGGGCCTCCGCTCACCCGAAGGGAAAGACACCCGGCACCGTCATTCTCCCCGCAACGACCGCGCATCGCTAGCAGACGGATCGCTCGAAAACGCGCGGTCAACGCGCTTCTTTGTTCTGCCCGGGCGATCCCACATCTGCCATGTCACCGGCGTACGACAGCCACTCACCCCTGCGCGCGACCCGCCAGCGGCACAGCTCGCCGAGGGAGCCGCTGGCTGTGAGCGACTCCAGCTCGGCCATCCATCGGCGGATGCTAGCGGTCGAAACGCTCAGCTCCGTCGCGATCTCTCCCTGCGTGAATCGAAGGCATGCAAGAGAAAGCGCTCGTGCGCGCGGAATGTCGATGCCGTCGAAGACAGCGTTGGCGATCGGCATCGCTCAACTCCTGGTGGTGGCCCAAACCACCCGCCCATCCCGCTGAACACCACGGCCCGTCAAAATCCACCCGGCGCCGCCCGCCGCCGTCCGGCGCTACCCTTGTCTCATGCCACCGCCGAAGGGCGCCCCGTGAACGCCTTCACCGTCGTCTTCCTTCTCGCCCTCGCCGCGGGCGCAATCCTCCGTGTCTGGCTCGCCACTCGCCAGGCACTCGCCGTCGCCTCCGGCAGCCGCGCCGTCCCCACCCCCTTCGTCGGCCGCGTCACCCTCGAGGCGCATCAGCGCGCCGCCGCCTACACCGCCGCCCACGCCCGCTTCTCTGTGCCAGTCGTCCTGATCGAGACGGCCGTCCTCCTCGGCTGGACCGTCCTCGGTGGCCTCCAGGCCCTGGACGACGCCTGGCGCTTCGCCGGCCTCCCCTCCCTTGTCATCGGCATCGGCGTCCTCCTCTCCGTTGTCCTCCTCGACTCCCTCCCCGCCACGGCCCTTGCCGCCTACCGCACCTTCGTCATCGAAGCCCGCTTCGGCTTCAACCGCACGACTCCCGCCCTCTTCCTCGCCGACCACTCCAGGCAGGCGTTCCTCACCCTCGCCTTCGGCCTGCCACTTGCCGCGGCCGTGCTTCTCCTCGTCGAACATGCTGGCCCGACCTGGTGGCTCTTCGCCTGGCTCGTCTTCGTCGCGTTCTCGTTGCTCGTCATCTGGGCCTACCCGGCGTTCCTCGCTCCCCTCTTCAACCGCTTCACCCCGCTCGCCGACACCACCCTGCGCGACCGCGTCGACGCCCTCCTCCGCCGTTGCGGCTTCTCCGCCTCTGGGGTCTACGTCATGGACGGTTCCCGCCGCTCTGCCCACGGCAACGCCTACTTCACCGGCTTCGGCAACAAGAAACGCATCGTCTTCTTCGACACCCTCCTCGACACCCTCTCCCCGGCCGAGGTCGAAGCCGTCCTCGCCCACGAGCTCGGCCACTACCGCTTGCACCACGTCCTCAAGAACCTCGCCCTTACCGCCGCAATCTCGCTCGGTGCCTTTGCCCTCCTCGGCTGGCTCCGGGACAGCTCCTGGTTCTACCACGGCCTGGGCGTCGACACCGTCGCCCGCGAGACGGCGCTCGCCCTCTTCTTGCTCGTTGCCCCAGTCTTCGCCTTCTTCCCCGGCCCCGCCCTCGCCGCCCTCTCCCGCCGCTTCGAAGCCGAAGCCGACGCCTATGCCGCCGCTCGTTCAGACGCCACCGCCCTCCTCGCCGCCATGCTCACCCTCTATCGTGACAACGCCGCCACCCTCACCCCCGACCCGCTCTACTCCGCCGTCTACGACAGCCACCCGCCCCCGCCAGTGCGCGTCGCCCGCCTCGAACGCCTCGCCCGTGCCTCCTCCGATCAGCCCTGACCGGCTGCCCCCGGACCCCGTAGCGGGGCCGGGTCGAAACGATGGTCCAGGTGCAGCCAGATGATGCGCGAATACCGGAACGAGATCGGGATCTGCAGGATCAGCTGCGCCGTCGGCAGGCCGATCACCAGCCACGGCGTCACCCCGAGCAGGAGCAACGGCAGCCAGTACGCCGTCGACACCAGCCCGAAAGCGTAGCTCGCGTACATCGCGCCATAGAAGTAACCGTATTCGCGCTGATACCGCAGCCCGCAAACCGGGCACGTCTCGTACATCGCGAACAGGCCCCGGAAGACCTTCCCCTTGTGGCAGCGCGGACACCGCAGCCTCACGATGGCCACGAGCGTCCTCGTCGTTCGTACCTGCGGACCATCCTCAGAGGGCCCAGGTCAGCCCATCGTCTGCACGTGCTCCGGCTCGATCCGGTAGATCACGCGCTGCTCCGTCGCCGTCCGGTTCGGATAGCTGTCGACGCCCAGGTACCGCTTCGCCAGCCTGTCGATGTGCGCGTCCGCACCCTCGTGCGTCTTCCCGACCACGCGCCCGCGCACCTGGATGTACCGGTAGGGGTTCGCCTCATCGTGCACCGAGAGCGCCACCCGTCCGTCACGGTCCAGGTTCAGAGCCTTCTGGCGCCCCGCGGCCGTGTTGAAAAGCAGCTCCTCCGCGTCGATGTCGATCCACACCGGCGTCGTCTGTGGTGATCCGTCCGGCATCAACGTCGCTACATGCGCCAGATTCTTCCCCGAGAACAGATCGCGATGGGACCGCGGGATGGTGGCCATGTCGTCAACCTCCTCCTTCGACGGTAGCGCCGCTGGCCTGCCGCCCGCAATGCCCCGCGCACGGCGCCTCCGGCCCAGCCATAGCCCCCGTTCAGCCCCGCACGTCCTTCCGCGGGTAACCAGGGTCAGTAGAGGCTCATCCAGACGGGAGCTTGAAATCGGCTCGTCCCTTGTGCGTTGGCTATCCGCCGATATGCGACATCTCCACCCGCTCCAGGCCGGACGTTGCCGCCGAGCGCAGCTCCGAATAACGGTCGTCGCGCACCCGCCAGACGCTGCGGAGGAAGGCGGTTACCTCCTCGTCGCTCGCCCCGGAGCGGAGAAGGGCCCGGAAATCATGTCCGCGTGCGCCGAACAGGCAGGTGAACAGCTCCCCTTCGGGCGAAAGGCGCGCGCGCGTGCAGTCGCCACAGAACGGCTGGCTGATCGAGCTGATGAATCCGATCTCGCCGCTGCCGTCACGGTACCGCCAGCGCTTCGCTACCTCGCCCCGGTAGTTCGCCTCAGCCGGCTCAATCGGCAGCTCCCGGTCGATGCTCTCGACCATCTCACGCAGGGGCACCACCCGGTCCAGCTCCCAGCCGTTCGTTGTGCCCACGTCCATGAACTCAATGAACCGGAGGATGACGCCCGTGCCCTTGAAGTGCCGAGCGAGGTCCACCATCGTGCCGTCGTTGACGCCGCGCTCTACGACGGCGTTGACCTTGATCGGCGCCAGGCCCGCTTCCTGTGCAGCCGCGATGCCGTCCAGCACCTGCGCGGCGGGCACGCGCGCGTCGTTCATCCGCTTGAACACGGCGTCGTCGAGTGAGTCGAGGCTGACCGTGATCCGCTTCAAACCGGCGGCGGCCAGCCCCTTTGCCTGCCGGCGTAGCAGCGAGCCGTTCGTCGTCAGCGTCAGGTCCTTCAGCCCCGGCGTCGCCGACAGCATGGCCACGAGGCGATGGAGGTCGCGGCGCACGAGCGGCTCGCCCCCGGTGAGCCGGATCTTCTCGACGCCTTCGGCGACGAAGATGCGGGCAAGCCTGGCGATCTCCTCGTAGTGGAGCAGCTCGTCACGTTCGAGGAAGGCGTAATCCGGGCCGAAGACGGCGCGGGGCATGCAGTAGGTGCAGCGGAAGTTGCACCGGTCGGTGACCGAGACGCGAAGGTCGCGGAGCGGGCGCTGGCGGGCGTCGTAGAGGGTCATGGCCGTCCTAGCATAGCGCTGTCGGGAGGCCGCCGGGGCCTGCAGAATTCAGGGAACGGAAGCGCCCCCTGCCGGCGTGGCCTCCGGTGCGCCGTCTTCGCTCCATTGTCGCAGCCAGCCGTCGTACTTCTCTATCCGCTCGGCCAGGTGGTCGCGAAGCGAGGCCATCTTCGCCAGCTTCTGGTCGAGGAGAGCGAGCTGCTTCAGCGTCACGTCGCGCGCCACCCGGATCTTCGCTGCCTTCTCCCCGGAGTCGGCGTCCTTGCGCCAGCCGGCCTTCAGCTCCTGCTTGACGTCGTCCGCCTCGAGCATTTCGCGGATGTCCGCCAGCGAGAACCCGAGCAGGTCCTTCAGCTGCTTCACCCGCTCCAGCCGCTCGATGTCGTCCGGGGAATAGAGCCGGAAGCCGCCGTCCATCCGCGTCGGCGGCTGCAGCAGCCCCTTTTCTTCGTAGTAGCGAAGCGTCCGCTGCGTGAGCTCGGTGCGCTCGGCCGCTTCCCCGATCTGGAGGTATCCCTCGTTGCAGCGCGTGCTCTCACCCATGTGCGAAGCATAGCTTAACAACGTTAACGCGCACGTCAATGTGCTAAGGCGGCGACACCGGCCCAAAGCCGCCGCGTCGCAAAACCGTAACAGGCAACGCCTCCCACATAACCGGATGCTGTCGTGAAGGTTCCCGTCGGCCGTCGGACTTTTCACATAAGAGCGTTGAAGGCACCCACGGCGCGGTCTAACGTACCCCTCGGCAACGCATCGGAGCGGTGCCGAGGTGGCCCCGGCCCCTCGCCGGCGTGCGCTGCTCACCACCCTGTTCGACCGGCTCGCCGCCACTTGCCAACGGGAGAAGGGAGTTCGCCGCTGCATGCTCGCACCACCACCCATCGCCGGACTCCGGGAGCTAGCCCGCACCTGGCAGGCCGTCCTCGGCCGGCTCGAGTTCGAAGTCAGCACCCACAACTTCGACACCTGGCTGCGCGGCACCCGCCCCCTTCGCCTCGAGGGCGACACTCTCTTCGTCGAAGCGCGTACCGCCCTCAACTGCGACTGGCTCAACGTACGCCTCGCCCTTGTCGTCGAGCGGGCGCTCTGCACCGTCGTTGGGAAATCGGCCCACGTGCAGTTCGTCCCTCGCGGCGCCAGCGACGAACCAGAGCCGGGCGCCCTCGTGGCCGCGCAGGCACCCCCGCCCGCAGGGCGGCTCCTGGCAGGTCACCCAAACTGCAGCTTCACCTTCGAGCGGTACCTGCGCGGCGACGGCAACCGCCTCGCATTGGAATGCTGTCTCGCCCTCGTCGAGGGCGGCGACCCGCTGATAAGCCCGGTCGTCCTCGTCGGCCCGCCCGGCATCGGCAAGAGCCACCTCCTGCATGCCCTCGCCTGCCGGGCAGTCGCCGGCGGCTGGGCAGTCACCCTCCTCAACGCCGAAGAGTTTACCTCCCGCTATCTGGCCGCCATCCGACGCGGAACGATCGACGAATTCCACGCCGTCACGCGTACGCCCCGCCTCCTCGCGCTCGACGACTTGCAGTACCTCGCCGGCAAGCCGGGCACGCAGAATGAGCTCGTCCACGCCGTCGACGCCGTGGCCAACGCCGGCGGCCACGTCGTCGTCGCCAGCGAACGCCATCCCTTCGACCTCGACCTGCCCGAGCGCCTCGCCACGCGTCTGGCGGCTGGCATGGTCGCACGCCTCGAGCCGTTCGCCCTCGCCGACCGCCACCGTTTCGCCGAAGAGGCGGCGCGCGGCCTGCGCTGCTCCCTCCCCGGCTGGGCCATCGCCCGCATTGCGGCGGCCGAAGCCTCCTCCGTGCGCATCCTCCAGGGCGCCGTCCACGCGGCCGCCACCCTCGCCCGCTGCGGCCTCCTCGACCCCGGGCGCCTCGATTCCGAGCTGGCCCGCACCTGCCTGGCCGAGGCGCGTCCCGCCCTCGCCGGACGCAACGACGACGCCCTCCTCGAAGCGATCGCCCACCACTTCTCGCTCACCACGGTCGACCTCACCGGGCGGGGGCGCACCGGCCGCCTGGCCGAGGCGCGGAGCGTCGCCGCCGCTGCCCTCCGGGAACGCGGCCGCAGCCTCGCCGAGGTGGCGAGCCTCCTCGGCAACCGCGACCGCAGTACCGTTCGTCAGCTTGCCAGACGTGGCGCGGACCAGATCGGCGCCTCTTCCGACCTGCGCCGGCTGCTCGCTGGCTGACGGCGCCGACGCAACCGTCCGACGAAGTTCCTTCCTGTGTCTTGACATCCATTGCGTGGAAGAGTAATGCTGCACCGCTTGCCGCGCATGCCAATACGTCTTGTGTCGAAAGCGTTCGGCACCGGCTGGGGGACAGGGGCGTCTCCCGGTTGCCGTCAATGCCGGCCCCCGCCCTTCAAGACGAGCAGCCCTCTGCTGCTGTGGAGGATTGGCCATGCGAATCCCCGCCCTGCGTCTCCTGCCCAGGAGCCTGACCCTCCTCGCCGCCGCTGCTGTCCTTGCGGCGCTCGGCCTCGGCGCTGCCCTCGGCGCCGGGCGCAGCGAGGCGCGCCAGGCGCCCACGCCATCCGACGCCGTGCCGCCCGACGCCCAGGTGGGCACTGCGCCGACACTCGTCTTCCAGTGCTTCCCGCTCGACGCCGGCGACGACCCGAAGATGGTTGTCGGCCTCACGACCAAGAACTGGGGCCTCGACATCGTCGGCGTGCGCAAATCCGACCGGATGTGCGAATCCGCCAACAAGTATCGCGTCGTCGACCCCACTACCCAGCCGCTGCCTCCCGACCCCACACTCGTGATGCAGTGCTACGTCATCCAGAAGGGCATCGACCCGGACGATCCGGTCGCGCTCATCACGAAGAACTTCGGCACCCACACCGCGACCGTCCGCCGGGCGACGCGCATGTGCGAGGGCGCTTCCAAGCAGCGTCTCGACAAGAACGAACCGCCGCCACCTGCGGTCTCGGGCCCGGTCTGGCAATGCTTCGACCTCCAGCAGGCGACGCCGATGCCGCCCGGGCTCTTCTTCCTCGTCACACGGAACTTCGGCCCCGAGCGCGTCCTCGTCCTCAAGCCCGTGCTGATGTGCGAGGAGGCGATGAAGCAGACCGCGGCCGGGAACGTGCTCGGCCACGCCAGCGGACTGGTCTACGAATGCTTCCAGGCAGAATCGAATACCAATCACGCGGTGCCGGCCATTCTCGACACGGCGAACTTCGCCCCCGACGCCGTCCGCATTCGCCGTGCGAACATGATGTGTGAGCCGGCCCAGAAGATCCGCCTCTTCGACATTCCCGGTCTGAACCTCGTCGCCCCGGCCGCCTCCCCGGACTGACCTCCGGGGCCCGCCCGACTGTCGAGTGAGGGGCCTCCTAGACGGCCCCTCACTCGCGTCCGGCGCCATCGCCGCCCGCCCCATTCGCCCCAGCCCGGACCCGCCCGTACACTGAGGACGGGTCGCTGCGCCCCTCTCCGTCGGGACTCAGCCCCCTCCGAACTCCAACCAGGACTGCATCTTATGGAAGACGTCGTCATCGCGAGCGGTGCCCGCACCGCCATCGGTCGCTTTCAAGGCTCCCTCGCCGACGTGCCCGCGTCGGACCTCGGTGCCACCGTCATCAAGGAGGCCGTTGGCCGCGCCAGCCTTGCTGCCGACCAGGTTGACTCTGTGATCATGGGCATCTGCGGCCAGATTGCCGAAGACACCTACCTCTCGCGCTTCGCCGCCGTCAAGGGTGGCCTGCCCTATAGCGTCCCCGCCATGAACGTGAACCGGCTCTGTGGCTCCGGCCTCGAAGCGATCAACACCGCCGCTCGCTACATCCAGAGCGGTGACGCCGAGGTTGTCGTTGCCGGCGGTGCCGAAAGCATGTCGCGACTCCCCTATCTCCTTCGCCAGGCGCGCACCGGCTACCGCATGGGCAATGGCGCCCTCGAAGACAGCATGCTCCACATCCTCAGCGACCCCTTCAGCAAGCAGCACATGGGCCTCACCGCCGAGAAGCTCGCGGAGCAGTACGAAGTTACGCGCCAGGCCCAGGACGAGCTCTCCGTCGAGAGCCAGCGCCGCGCCCTCGACGCCATCGCGCAGGGCCGCTTCAAAGACCAGATCGTCCCCGTCACCGTCAGAGTCGGCCGCGAGGAGAAGGTCTTCGACACCGACGAGCACCCGCGTGCGAGTACGGTCGACGTCCTCGCGAAGATGAAGGCCGCCTTCAAGGACGGCGGCATGGTGACCGCCGGCAACGCCTCCGGCCTCAACGACGGTGCCGCTGCCGTTGTCGTGCTCAGCGCCGCCAGGGCCAGGGAGCTGGGAGTCCAGCCGCGGCTGCGCATGGTTGCCCGCGCCGAGGCCGGCGTCGATCCCTCCATCATGGGCGAAGGCCCCATCCCGGCCGTGCGCAAGGCGCTCGCCAGGGCGCAGATGAGCGTCGACCAGATGGACGTGATCGAGCTCAACGAGGCCTTTGCCAGCGTGGCCTGCGCCTGCTCCGGCGCGCTCTCGCTCGACCCGGCAAGGACGAACCCCAACGGCGGCGCTATCGCTCTCGGTCACCCCGTCGGCGCCACCGGGGCCATCCTCACCATCAAGCTCATGTACGAGCTCGAGCGCGTGAACGGCCGCTTCGGCCTCGTCAGTCTCTGCATCGGCGGCGGCCAGGGCATCGCCACAATCTTCGAACGCGTCGACTGACGTCCAGCGTCGGAAGGTTCAGGGCACGGCGCAATCCGCCTGAGCCCTCCGCGTCTCCGGGCAGCGCTACTCGCTGACCGCAATGGCCGCGGCGCAGCTTCCCTCCGCGAACACCCAGTAGGCCATGCCTGGCTCGGTGCTGGTCAGCGCCTGGAGCGCGGCAGGGGTCGCCCGCACCCAGGAGCGCCAGCGGCCCGCGTCCGACGCGTAGATCGCCACCACACAGGGCAGCGCCTCCGCCAGCGCGGACACGCTCGCCACAGGCAGGACCACCAGGTTCCAGCCGGGCGCCAGCGTGACCGCCATGACCAGCGCCTCCGAGGGAATGGCGACGCCCACCCTTCCCGCCGGGTAGAGCGCCGCCAGCCCGGCGACGTCGTCTGCCGCCAGGGCCCGGTGCGCGCCCTGGTAACGGTAGTACATGACAGCTTCTGTCTCGTCGGCTGTGCAGGCCGCCGCCACGGGCTGGCAGCTGTGCTCCAGCCCCGCCATGTGGCCCAGCTCGTGGAGCGCGACCGTCTCGACGTCGACGGTCCCGGGCGAGCCGTCGCCCAACCGCGCGCCGGGGTTGCTGTTCAGCACGGTGTCGACCTCGTGCGTCTCGGCGGTCTTGCTCGTCACACCCAGCACGCAGCCGACGCTGCAGCCGAGGTCTGCCCAGCCGATCACGTTGCGCCCGTCGTAGGAACCAGCGTCGACGCTCGGTGAGGCGTCACTGGTGCCCTCGTAGGTGAAGGCGAAGCGAGTCCCGGGTACATGGCTCCAGCTTTCCGCGGCCCGCCTGATGGCGCTCTCGGGCGTCCCCGCAACTGCACCTTCGGGGTTGTACCAGAGGCCGACGGGCAACTCGGCCTCACTCCAGCGCCAGCCCCAGGGAGCGAATTGCGCCGAGAC
Organism: Dehalococcoidia bacterium; assembly: GCA_020847765.1. Classification (GTDB taxonomy): domain Bacteria; phylum Chloroflexota; class Dehalococcoidia; order Tepidiformales; family Tepidiformaceae; genus JADLBJ01. Next base: position 5,712 of record JADLBJ010000071.1, on the reverse strand, counting down.
GCCGCCCGCCTCCCCGTCTGTCACCTCGTAGCTGCCCGGCGCGAGCACCGCCAGTGCTGCCCGGGCAGCCGCGCCGGCCGCCTCCGCATTTGGCGCTATCACCAGGAATTCGAAGTGCACCACCCGGCCGTCGGTGCGCCAGACGGTTAGCGTCAGGGGATGAGCCTCTGCCGCGCTCGCCGGTGGCGGCGCCGTCCGCACCCCCCCGCCGACGCAGGCAACGAGGACCCCGAGTGCCAGCAGCAGACGGCCGCGCATCGCCGCCTACGATACCGGGTGTTCACCGCCCTGAAACGGATCTCCACCACACTGACCCTGTTCTCCACGCTTTCCCGACGAGATCCCAAGCGCTGTCCGGCAGGGGTCAGGGCGAGAACGGAATCTGCGCGACGCCACTGGCGATGAACCAGTACGCCTGCCCCTGGCGCAGCTCCTTCAGGTTGCTCGCGTAGCCGGGCAGGCCCGGCCCGTACCGCTGCCACTCTCCCGTCTCCGCATTCCAGGCGTAGACCATGCGCAGCACCGCACCCTGCGCGCCGAGCGCCGGGGCCGGCGGAACGGTCGCCCCCGGCCACGTCAGCAGGTTGGCGCCGGAGAGCAGCGGAAGCGCGTTCGGTCCGGTCGTTGGCGAGGGGGCCGGCGGGCGTGCCGCCGCCGCACCGTACAGGGCGACCGCGCCGGCGACGTCGTCGGCCGTCAGCGCCCGCTTGTTGGTGCCTATCACGTAGGTTGCGGACATCACTGCCTTCGCGTCCGGGGAATGTGCGAGGCCGATTGCGTGCCCGAACTCATGGGTCACCACGCTCTGCAGGTCGACGTCGAGCGCGTTCCCAGCCGTCCAGTGCCAGCCCGGGTCGATCTGCATGTCGAACTCGGTGGCCGTCTTCGGCGACGCTGAACCGCTGTACCACGTGCAGGTGACGGCCAGGGTGTTGCCGCCCTGCGGTGCCCAGCCAACCGTGTTGTGCCCGTCGATCCCGCGCCCGCTGCAGGCCCCCGTGTTCGCGGTGGTGGCCGCCCCGCCGTCGAGGGCGACGTTCGCACCCGAGGCCGTCCACGTCGCCGCGGCCCCGACGAGGGCACTCTCGTCGCCGATCAGTCCTGCCGGCTTGCCCGCCGCGTTGTAGCTCCAGACGAGCGAGTGCGTCGGCCACCAGTAGCCGTTCAGGTCGTACTGTGCGCGCACGCCGCCGTCCTCGAGCGCGATCGCCCCGGGGAACCGGGAGAGCATCGCGTCCCGCGCCTGCTGGACGTCGGCGTCGAACCGCCCTGTGCCGTCGTCGACGATGAGGAAGTCGACCGCCACGGTGTGCTGTGCGCCGCCCGCCTCGACAGCCAGCGTCAGGCTGGCCTCGCGCACGACCGGTCCCCAGCTGGCCCCGGCCGCCTCGGGCGTCGCCGTCCACGTCCACGTGGCCAGGGCAGCGAAAGCGCCGCCGAGAACAGCGGTGACCATAAGCCTTCGCGCCAGCCCGTACCCGGTGCCCCCCCGTCCGACATGCACGGTTGAACCTCCCCGCCGCGCTCGGCACTCGACGGCGCCGGGCCCTGCCTTAGAAGTCGGCGCGAAGCCCCGCCAATCGCCGGGCGCCCAGGTGACGAACGGGTGGATGGCCTACGATTGGCGCAGTCCAGGTGCGGAGGGTCGGCCATGCGTGTGGGCACGGTGGGGGAGCGGAAAGACGGCGAGTACCGGGTCGGGCTCACGCCCGAAGGTGTGCACGCTCTGCTCGTGCGTGGCCATGAGGTCTTCGTCGAGGCGGGAGCCGGCGTGGGCTCCGGCCACCCCGACGCCGCCTACACGGCCTCCGGTGCCACAGTCGTGCCGGACGCCAGTGACGTCTGGGGCGCCTGCGACCTCGTCGTCAAGGTGAAGGAGCCGGTCCCGACGGAGTACGACTTCCTGCGCGTCGGCTGCGGCCTTTTCACCTACCTGCACCTCCCCGCCGATCGACCCCTCACCGAGCGTCTGATGGCCTCGGGGTGCACGTCGCTCGCCTACGAGCTCGTCCGTCGCCCGGACGGCTCGCTCCCCCTGCTTGCACCCATGTCGCAGGTCGCTGGACGCATGGCCGCCGAGATCGGTGCACAGCTCCTCAAACACCCGGGGCCCGGCCGTGGCAAGCTCCTCGGCGGCGTCGCCGGTGTGCCTCCTGGCCGCTGCGTCCTCATCGGTTCCGGCACGGTAGCGACGGCCGCGGCCCGTGTCCTCATGGGCCTCGACGCTCGCCTCACGGTCATGTCACGCGACCTCGCCCGCCTCTCGTATCTCCAGGAGCACTTTGGTGGCCGCATCGCCACCCGCGTCTCCACGCCACAGGCCGTAGCGGAGGAAGTCGAGGGGGCCGACCTCGCCATCCTCGCCGTCCTCGTGCCCGGTGCGCCCGCACCGAAGGTGCTCACCCGGGAGATGGTTCGCTCCATGGGCGCCGGCGCGGTCGTCGTCGACGTCTCGATCGACCAGGGCGGCGCTTCCGTAACCAGCCGGCCGACCACGCACTCGCACCCCACCTACGTGGAGGAAGGAGTGCTCCACTACTGCGTGAGCAACATGCCCGGTGCCGTCCCGCAGACGAGCACCCAGGCCCTCACCAGCGCGACCCTCCCCTACGTCGAGGAGATCGCCGACCTCGGCCTCGACGCCGCCCTCCGCGTCGACCACGACCTCGCCCGCGCTTTGAGCACCTACCGGGGCAGGCTGGTCCGGGGGCCCGTCGCCGAAAGCTTCGGCCTGGAAGCTTCACCCAATCCGTTCCTGTAGCTGTGCCGGGCGACTCCTGGACGGCGAGGGCTCGCTTGCGGCGTCCGACCTGGACGCCTAACCTTCGCCGGTGCGACTGCTCTGGATGGGTGCCAGCGAGACGGTTGCGGGCCCGTTCCCGCCCGACGAGCGTGCGAGCGGCATCGCGTCGCGCGTCCTGGGTGCCGCGACGGGGGAACCGGTGGACCTCGTGGTTCGGCGCGTCTGGCCTTCTCCCGACCTGCCGGCGGTTGTCGAGGGGTGGCTGGCCCGGTACCGGCCAGAGCTGGTGCAGATTGCGATCTCGACCTACCCCACCTGCTACGCGTCGGTGCCCATTCGCCTCGAACGCGCCTTTGGTGCGCCGGGCAAGGCCGTCGGCCGCGCCGGTCTTACCGTCATCGGCGAAGGTTGGCTGCCGCACCACCCGGGCTTCCGCGCGGCACGGTGGCTGGCGCGCCACACGATCGGCGCTGCGGCGTACTTCGAGCCGGAAGAGCTCGTGAGCACGTGGGAGGCGGTATTTCGTGCCGTCCTCCGCACCGAAAGTGCCGGGCTCGTCGTCATCCCCTCGTCGCGCCCGCTCTATGTGGACACGGGCCGGGATGAGGCATACGGGCGCTGGCTGCGCCTGCGGGACGGCATCTTCGGGGCCTGCGCCCGCCTTCACGTCCGCTGCCCGGATCTCGACGCCGACCAGACGGACGCTGATCTCCGCGCCGAGAGGGACAGACATGGCCTGGAGTTGAGCGCCCTCGGCCACGATCGGCGGGGACGTCTCGCCGGCGCAGCGCTGTACGAGGCCTGGCAGGAGCTGGCTCCCGCGCTGCCGGCCAGCTCGCCGCGCTGACGGGCGCGCACCTACCTCACCGCCCGCTATCATCGGGGCCGCGGGACTGACTGCCCGCCCGGGAGGGAGCATGGACATAGACGGTTCGTCCGCCGTCGTTACCGGTGCCGCCTCCGGCATCGGCCGCGCCTCGGCCCTCGCCCTGGCCCGAGCCGGTGCCCGCGTCGTCGTCGCCGATCTCGCCGCTCGCCGCGGCGCCCAGGTGGTCGACGAGATCGGCACGGCCGGTGGCATCGCCGTCTTCCGCCACTGCGACGTCACCCGCACGGAGGACCTGGCGGGTGCCTTCGCCTGCGCGCTGGAGCATTTCGGCCGCTTCGACATCGCCTTCAACAACGCGGGCATCGCCGGCGAGGACCTGTTCGAGGACACCGCCGGCGACTGGCAGCGCGTCGTGGACGTCAACCTGACGGCAGTGATCGACGCCACGCGCATCGCCGTGCGGGAGATGCGTCGCCTCGGCGGCGGAGTCGTCGTCAACACCGCCTCCATGGGCGGCATCCTCCCCATTCCCGACTCGCCTGTCTACGCTGCCACCAAGGCCGGCGTCGTCAACTTCACCCGCTCGCTCGCCTACCTCGCGCCTGCTCATCGCGTCCGCGTCAACGCTGTCTGCCCGTCCTACACCGACACGCCTCTTGTCCGCCGCCGCGGCGACGAGGACCTGGCGGACATCAAGCAGCGCATGGGCGGCATCCTCCAGCCCGAAGACGTCGCCGCAGGCGTCCTCGAGCTCGTTCAGGACGACTCGCGAGCCGGCGCGATCATGCGCGTCACCGTCCGCGGGGGCCGCGACTACGCCCGCGACGTCCGTCCTTGATTGAGATGCAGGACTACGACCTCCGCCGCGAAAGCGGTGAGCACGTGGCCGTCGTCGCGCTCAATAGCCCCCAGGGGCCGAACACGAGAACGAGGCCCGCGCACGCGGCGGCCGAGTCCAGCGCAGCTGTGGCCGCGAGCCCCGGGTGAAAGGACTCCCCTACAACCTGGGGGCGGTCGTCCTGCTGGTCCAGATAGCGCTCGGCCTCATCCTCTTCGCCGGCTTCCAGGAATACGTGCCCGAGCACCTGGCCGTGAACAGCGGCTGGGCCGGTTACCTCCTCGCCGCCTACGGAATCGGCCGCTTCCTCTTCGAAGGCGCGACCGGTGCGGTCTCCGACGTCGTCGAACGCAAGCTCGGCCTCGTCGCCGGCTTCGCGCTCATGGTGCCCGCGATCGCCCTGATGGGAGTCGTGGAGGACCGCCTCGCCTACCTCGGCCTCGCCGTCTTCCTCGGGTTGGGCACGGCGTTCCTCTGGCCGGGCGTCTACGCCATCGCCAGCGACCTCTATCCCGCTGCCTGGCGCGGCCGCATCGTCGGATTCCTGAACCTCGCGCAGGTGGCGGGCTTCGGGATCGGGGCCTTGCTCGGGGCCCTCGTCGTTGCGCCCGCCCCGGCCGCACTCTTCGCCGTCGCCATCGGCGGCGTCGTCCTCGCCGTGCTGGTTGTGCTCGCTACTGTCCCGCGGTATCAGTCGGAAGCGCGTGTCATCGAGGGCCGCCCGTCGTTCCGCGCCATTCTCACCCTTCGGCTCGCGACCTTCAGCACGGTCGTGCTCCTCGCCAGCCTTGCCCTGAGCATGATCATCCCTGCCATCCGCCCCTACGGGACGGAGGTTCTTGAGGTGTCGTTCGCCCGGCTGACGGTCGCGCTCATTCCCGCCGTTGTCATCTCTGCCGTGCTCTTCATTCCGGCCGGGCACGCGGCCGATCGCTTCGGGCGGACGCCTCTCTTCGTCGCGGGGCAGGCCTGCATGGTCGCCGGCCTCGGCACTCTCGCTGCCACCACGGCGTTGCCTCTGGCTGCGGCGGCGGCCGTTTTTGTGATGGGGGGGAACGTCCTCGCGGTCCCGGCCTGGAACGCGGGCGTTATGGACCTCGCACCCCCGTCCCACCGCGGCACGGTGATCGGCCTTTCAGTGGCGCTGAACGGCCTCGGGCTGGCCGCCGGCTCCGCCCTCGGGGGCCTTGTCGTCCATGCCCTCGGCCCGGCGGAGGACTTTGCCGTCGGAGCGGTCCTTGCCGCCGCCGCCACGGTCGCCATCCTCATCCACCGCGCTGCCTTCGCCCGCAGCGAAGTCTT
>JADLBJ010000070.1 GCA_020847765.1 Dehalococcoidia bacterium | reverse complement strand
GCCCCCTAAGCACCGAACGTAGCCGCGCCCCTGGGGGGCGCCCGCGGCAGCCAACGGGACCGCCCCCGTCAGGCTGCCCGGGCATGGGTATCATCGGGGTTGTTCGAGAGCGGGGGTCCCGCCTCTCGCTGCGCTTGCGGCTCGTGGCGAGCGCGACGTCGTCGCTGGTGGTGGGCGTGGGTACATGGTCCAGCGGCCACGAGGGCCGCGGCTACCACCCGCACGCGGCACGGGGCACACTGCACGGCCGGAGGCCTCCGCTAGAATGACGTCAGGAGGCGCGATGTCCTGGTCTGGCCTTGGCAAGGGCGAACACTGGCGCGACGCGCTCGCCGCGGCACTCCAGTCACGTGCTGGCGGCAACCCCCAGCTGCTCCTCGCCTTCGCGAGCTGGCACTACCGCGACGCCATGTCCGAGCTCGTGCAGGCGCTCGAAGACGAGGTCTCGCCCGGCCTGCTGCTCGGCTGCTCCGGGCAGGCCATCGTCGCGACCCGCGCCGAAGTCGAGGATTCGCCGGCGATCAGCCTCCTTGCCATGGACCTCCCCGGCGCCACCCTGCGCTCGGTGCGCCTCGAACATGGCGACTTCCAGGCGCTCCGTTCGGTCGAAGCCTGGCGCATGCGCATCGGCGTCGACCCCGGCGAGGTCAACGCCTTCCTCGTCTTCTCCGATCCGTTCACGTTCGACATCGATGCCCTCATCGCCCTGCTCGAACAGGCCTACCCCGGCGTCCCCGTCGTCGGCGGGATAGCCTCGGGCGAACCCGGCCGCAACGCGACGGAGCTCTTCCACGACGGCGACGTGCTCTACTCGGGCGCGCTGCTCGTCGCCCTCTCCGGCGCCTGGACCGTCCAGTCCATCGTCTCGCAGGGCGCCGCGCCCATCGGCGATACCTGGACCGTCACCGGCGTCGAACGGAACGTGCTGCGTTCACTGGGCGGGCGGCCGCCGCTCGAAGTGCTGGTCGAAACCGTGCGCGCGCTCCCTCCCGAGATGCAGCAGCGCGCTTCGCGGAACCTCCTCATCGGCCTCGCCATGGACGAATACCGGGACCAGTTCCAGCGCGGCGACTTCCTGATTCGCAACCTCGTGGGCGTCGACCAGGAGACCGGCGCGGTGGCCGTGGGCGCCTTCCCGCGCGTGGGCCAGACGCTGCAGTTCCAGGTGCGCGACGCGACGGCCGCCGACGAAGAGCTCCGCGAGATGCTCGATGTGCTCGGCGGCGAACTCGGCGACACCACGCCCGCGGGCGCGCTCCTCTGCCTCTGCAACGGGCGTGGTATGGGGCTGTTCGGTACGCCGGGGCACGATGCGAGCGCCGTCCACGCGCGCTTCGGGCCGGTGCCATCGACGGGCCTGTTCTGCAACGGCGAAATCGGCCCCGTCGGGGGGAAGAACTTCGTGCACGGCTTCACCGCCAGCATCGCCTTCTTCGTCCCGAAGGCGTGACCTGGCGGCGCCGCCGCCGCTAGTCCTTGACGATCTGCTGCGAGAGGTAGTTTTCGAGCCCCACCTGCTCGATCGTCGTGAGCTGTGTCTCGAACCAGTCCACGTGCTCTTCTTCGTCGGTGATCATCTCTTCGAGCATCCCGCGTGTGGTGTAGTCGCCCACCTGCTGGCAGTGGGTGATCGCTTCCTGCAGCAGCGCCACCGCCGACTTTTCGAGCTCAAGGTCGCCGCGCAGGCATTCGAGCACGTTTTCGCCCACGACGATGGTGTTCAGGCGCTGCATGTTCGGCAGCCCCTCGAGGTAGACGATGCGCTCGACCAACTCCTCGGTGTCCTTCATCTCGTCCATGCTCAGCGCGCGAAAGCGCTCGAACAGCCGCTGGTACCCCCAGCTCCGGCAGAGCTCCGCCTGCAGGAAGTAGGTGTTGATCGCCGTCAGCTCGACGGTGAGGTGCTGGTTCAGGTAATCGACGACTCCCGGCTTAGCCTGCATGCACTGCCTCCTGCGTTCCCTTGCTCGCGAACGTGATGCCCGAGTGTAGCAGTTGGCGCGCCCGCCGGTTTAGTGGGCAGATCGCCTCGCACTCGGCGGTCGAGCCGGTGCGTTCCAGGTAGCACTGGGCTTCGCGCAGGTTTTCCAGGCAGCGCCCGCAGCAGTCCTCCGCGTCCCAGCGGTACGCGTCCACCAGCGTCTCGGGCGTACAGGGTTCGTTCGTAAGGCGGGCTCGGAGCTCGGATTCCTTCACCGCTCGGCAGACACACACGTACATCAGCCACCACCGCGTCAGGGACAGTTAGGTAATCCTAATCACTTCCCTAAGCCTGAGCAAACAAATGCTCCCTGTCAAGACCGGCAAGCCGGCCTCTTTCCCCGCGGGAGGAGGTCGTTCACGATGGTGTACTGGGATGGCGCTCGCGTCCCTGCTGCTTTCCCCCACCGCTGCCACTTCCCCAAAACCCCCTCGTCTGCGTACCATAAGCCGGACTACCGCCGATGGCCGCACTTATCAAGATGGGGTGGAGGGACCGGCCCTGTGAAACCCCGGCAACCTGTCTTCGCCGATAAGGTGCCAACTCCGGCCCCCCTCGGGGGGAAGATGAGAGCGCCAGCGCTCCTTCGAACGGCCCAAGCGGAACAACTCGAGGTGTTTCAATG
>JADLBJ010000069.1 GCA_020847765.1 Dehalococcoidia bacterium | reverse complement strand
GCCTCGGGCGGCGAGGACCGTGGCGACGATCGGCGGGAAGGTGGCGATGCCAGCGGCAGCCGCGCCGGGGTCGCGGAGTCGCCAGCGCGCTGGCGGCCGAAGGCGCGCAGGGGCGGTCACCGCGTCTCCGACCGGTAGCGGCGAAAGACGAGGCTGGAGTTGTGACCGCCGAAGCCGAGCGAGTTGCTCATCACCGCCTCCAGCGCGGCCGCGCGGGCGACGTTCGGCACGTAATCGAGGTCGCAGGCGGGGTCGGGCACCTCGTAGTTGGCCGTCGGCGGAATGACGCCGTGCTGCAACGCCATGACGGCGATCGCCGCCTCCACGGCCCCGGCCGCTCCCAGCAGGTGACCGGTCATCGACTTCGTCGAGCTTACGGGCAGGGCGTCGGCATAGGCGCCGAAGACGGCATGCAGGGCGAGCGTTTCGAGCCGGTCGTTGAGCGGCGTGGAGGTGCCGTGGGCGTTGACGTAGCCGACGTCGTCCGGCTGGAGCCCCGCGCGGACGAGTGCCAGCCGCATGGCGCGGGCGGCGCCCTCCCCGCGCTCGTCGGGCTGGGTGATGTGGTAGGCGTCGCTGGTGGCGCCGTAGCCGGCGAGTTCGGCGAGGATCCGGGCGCCGCGGGCGCGGGCCTTCTCCTCCGCCTCGAGGAGAAGGACGCCCGCGCCCTCGGCCATGACGAAGCCGTCGCGCCGGGCGTCGAAGGGACGAGAGGCGCTCGCGGGGTCGCCGTCTGCCGTTGTGAGAGCGCGAGCGGCGGCAAAGCCGGCCATCGCTATCGGCGTGACCGCCGCCTCTGCACCGCCGGCCAGAGCCGCGTCGGCGTCGCCGCGGCGGATGACGTTCGCTGCCTCGCCAATGCTGTCCGCACCGCTCGCGCAGGCGCTAATGAGGGCGTAGTTAACGCCCTTCGCCCCCAGCCGGATGGAGAGCTGCCCGCTCGCCATGTCGGGCAGCATCATGGGCACGAGAAAGGGGCTGACGCGCCCGGGGCCTTTCGCGCGCAGCGTCTCGAACTCCTCGGCGAGGGTCATGATCCCGCCGACGGCGGTGCCGACAATCACGGCCGTGCGCTCGGCCGTGTCTGCGTTGACAACGTATCCGGCATGGCGGAGCGCCTCTTCGGCAGCGACGAAGGCGAACTGGGTGAATCGATCTGTGCGCCGCGCCTCTTTGCGTTCCATGTAGCGCGTCGGGTCGAAGTCCTTCACCTCGCCGGCGACGCGAGAGTCGAAGCCCGTGGCGTCGAAGAGGGTGACGGGCCCGACACCGGAGCGGCCGGCGACGAGCGCTGCCCAGCTGTCGCAGGCGTTCTGGCCGACCGGGGTGATCATGCCGAGGCCGGTGACGACGACGCGCCTGCTCAAGGGGCCCACCCAGGAAAGGCTAAAGCTGGTAGGCAGTATAGCATCAGGCGCGAACCTCCTTGACGACCCTGGGTAGGCGGCCGGCCAGATCGCCGGCGAGCAGTCCCGCCTCACCGTATTCCTCGCGCAGGGCTTCTCCTGTCGCGGCGTGCAGGTAGACACCCAGGCAGGCGGCGCGGAACGGCTCGCAGCCCTGGGCAAGGTAGGCCCCAATCATCCCGGAGAGGACGTCGCCGCTGCCGGCACTGGCGAGCAAAGGGTTGGCAAAGGGGCTGAGCGCGACGCGGCCATCCGGTGCAACGACGATCGTGTGGGCGCCCTTGAGCACGACCGTGCAGCCGAAGCGCCTGGCCGCCTCCCGGGCGTGATCGAGCCGCGCGGCCTGCACCTCCGCGACCGTGCGCCCCAGCAGCCGCGCCGTCTCCCCCGGGTGGGGAGTCAGCACGGCGTTCGCGGGAGTCCGCTCGGCGGCGTCGGGCATGGTCGCGAGGGCGTTCAGGGCGTCGGCGTCGAGCACGGCACCACGGGGTAGCTCGGCTAGGTCGGGCAGGACCGCCCAGGTGAGAGCGCGCGTCTCCTCGGTGTTACCGAGGCCCGGCCCGAAGACCGCCGCCTCATAGCCGGACCACTCGGCGCGCAGGGCGATCGCCGCCACGCCAGGCAACCCGCCGTCAGCGGCCGTCTCCTGGGGCAGCCAGGTCGCCTCGGCGATGCCCGGCGCGATGGCCGGGATGACGCCCGCCGGACAGGCGATCGTCACCAGGCCAGCGCCGGCGCGGTAGGCGGCCGTAGCTGCCAGCCGGGGCGCGCCCAGGTAGCGGGCACAGCCGCCGACGACGAGCAGCTTGCCGAAGGTGCCCTTGTTCGCGTCCTCAGGCCGCCCAGGGAGGGCCTCTTTAGCCCAGCGGGAGGTGAGCAATTCCAGCTGAACAGCCTCCTGCGCCTCCCGCGGGATGCCGATGTCGATCACCTGCACCCGGCCGACGAGAGCGCTCGCCGGCGCCTGGTACATGCCCACCTTCGGCAGCCCGAAGGTGACCGTCAGGTCGGGCGCGACCGTGAGGGGGTCGGCGGCGCCGGTGTCGGCGTCAACTCCCGTGGGCAGATCAACCGCGATGAGCTTCGGTGGCGAGTAACCGGCGCGTGCCTGGGCCAACCGCCCCAGGGCGAGGGCCAGCGGCTCGGCCGGATCGACACGCCGCCGCTGGCCGATGCCGAGGAGGGCGTCGATCACGAGGTCGGCGGTGGCTAGGAGGGCGCCCGTCCGCTCGAAATCCGGGTCTTCTTCGCCGCGGAGGATGGCGATCTCGCGGGGAGCCAGCTCCTCCACGAGCGACTCGTCTCGGCGGCGGCGAGGGATGAGGAGCGTGACCTCGGCACCCCAGTCGCAGAGGTGGCGAGCCGCGACGATACCGTCGCCGCCGTTGTTGCCGGGGCCGACAAGGACGGCGATGCGGCGGCCTTCGAGCGTGCCCAGCTGCATCCATGCCTCCTGGGCGACGGCCAGCCCGGCTTCCTCCATCAGCTGCCGCTCGCTCGTGCCGGCGGCGACAGCCGCGGCTTCGAGGGCGCGCATCTCGGTGGTCGTCACGAGCTTCATCGCAACCCCCGCTCGCGGACGAGGCGCAACGCGTTCTCGCCGCGCCGCGGTGTGTCCTCCTCCTGTGTCAGTGCCCGTTCGCCGACGACAGAGGCGATGGCATAGAGCTTGGAATGGGTCATGCTCACCTCGAGGCCGCGCAGCTCGATGCGCTCGGCGCGGGCGGCACCCCTCCCGTAGAGGAAGACGAGCGGCTTGCCGCGGCGATTCGGCAGGATCTCGATGTCCCGCCAGCCGACGCCGCGCACGCCCGTGCCGAGCGCCTTCATGACCGCCTCCTTGGCGGCGAAGCGGGCGGCCAGCTCGTGCACGCGGCCGCGGCAGTGGGCGATCTCGTCAGCGGTGTAGACGCGGTCGAGGAAGCGGTCCCCGTGGCGGGCGATGACGTCGGCGACGCGGTCGATCTCGATGATGTCGACGCCGACGGCAAACTTGCTGGCCATCGGCGGTCATCGTACGGGAGGGCGGGGTTTGGCGCTTCGGGGGCTCTCGCCCTTACTCTTTGGGGGTGACAGCCCAGATCATTGACGGCGCGGCCATCGCCGCGGACATCCGCGCGGAGGTCGCCAGGCGCGCGGCCGCTGTCGTGACCCGAGGGGTGACGCCGGGACTTGCGGCCGTGCTCGTGGGCGACAACGCGGCGTCGATCAGCTACGTCGCGGGCAAGGCCAAAGCCTGCGCAGAGGCAGGCATCTTCTCGGAGACCTTCCACCTTCCCGCCGAGACCAGCCAGGCGGAGCTTCTGCAGCTCGTCGTCCGCCTCAACGCTGACGCGCGCTTCCATGGCATCCTGCCGCAGCTGCCGCTGCCGCCCCATATCGACGAGCGAACGATCGTCGACGCCATAGACCCGGCCAAGGACGTGGACGGCCTGCACCCGCAGAACCTGGGCCGGCTCCTGCGCGGGGAGACCGACGGCGCCCTCCCCTGCACGCCTCACGGCGTCCTCGAGCTGCTGGCGCGCACAGGGAACGCACCCGCGGGCAAGCACGTCGTCGTCGTCGGCCGCTCGACGCTCGTCGGGCGACCGCTTGCCGTCCTCCTCTCGAACAAGGCTCGGCATGCCAACGCGACCGTCACCATCTGCCACACCGGCACACGCGACCTCGCCCGCCACACGCGGGAGGCTGACATCGTCGTCCTCGCCGCCGGCCAGGCGGGCACACTGACGGCCGACATGGTGCGACCGGGCGTCGTCGTCGTCGACGTCGGCACCAATCGTCTCGACGACCCCACGCGCAAGCGCGGATGGCGGCTCGTGGGCGACGCCGACTTTGCCGCCGTCAAGGAAATCGCCTCCTGGATCACACCTGTCCCGGGGGGCGTCGGACCGATGACGATCGCCATGCTGCTCGTGAACACGGTGCGCGCGGCCGAACGAGCGGCGGAGGCCTGAACCTCCGGTCCTGCCGGCCTTAGCCGACGACGACCACCGTCCCCGTCATGTCCGGGTGGACGTCGCACACGAACGCGTAGCTGCCCGGCGCGCGGAAGGTCAGCGAGAAGCTGCCCGCCTTCGTCGGCGCGCCGGAGCTGCCCAGGCCGGAAACAGTCACGTCATGGGGCTGAACGGGCACCGACCAGCTCCAGGTGACCGTGCCGCCCGCGGCGACGCTGACCGTCCCGGGGCTCCAGCGGTTTGCAGCCGTGCCCGTCACTGTCGCCGCCGACGGGAGCGAAGGCGGCACGGGCGTCGGTGTCGGCGCAGGCGGCACGGGTGTAGGTGTGGCCGGGGGCGCCGTCGCCGCGGCCGGTGCTGTGGGCGTCGGCGTGGCAGGTGCCAGCACCGAGGGGCTGGTGCTCGCCGTCGCCGACTCCAGAGGGGTCACGGTCGCCCCCACGGTGGCGGAAGACGGCGCGACGGCGCTGGCGACGACGCTCGGCGCGGAAGTGGGAGAGGGTGTTGGCGACGGGGGCTGCGCTGTCGGCAGGACCGAGCCGTCGCCTCCGGCGCAGGCGGCCGCGGTCAGCCAGGGGCCGAGGCCGAGCACCAGCACGACGACGAGAAAGCGAGCACCCATTGACACGAGACCCCGCAGACGGTTTAGAGACGGTAGAGCCGCCTTCGGAGCATTTCCGGCGACGCTCTCGAGGACGCTCAAAAGACTGAGAGGGCGGCTTCGAAGCCGCCCTCCCAATGAAGAATACCGAACGGACCGATTAACGGCCCGCGAACCAGTTCACGCTAGTGCACGCCTTCGCGCCGGACGGCCATGACTGCGCCGGCGGCCACGGCGGCGGCCAGCAGGACCGCGCCCGCGACGACGGCTAGCCCAAGCTCGCCACCGCCGGCGACCGCGCCGCTGCCCGTATTTGGCGCCCCGGGAGCGGCGCGCCCACCCGTGGCCACGTTGACGGTCGCCACCATGCCCTGGTTCTCGTGCAGGATGCAGTAGTAGTTGTAGGCACCCTGCTTCGCAAACACGAGCTCGAAGGTCTTGTTCGCCGTCGGGTCGGGAATCGACCAGATGGTGCCGCTGTTGACGTTGCCGCCGGTGTAGACGCCGCCCGCCGGCTTCACGATGGGCGTCTCGAGGACATCGGTGAAGGCGGGCGGCGGGCCGATCGTGACGGTGTGAGGCGTCTCCGTGTCGTTGCGCCAGACGATCGAGTCGCCTTCCTTGATGTTCACCGCGGGCGGGAAGAACTGCTGCGCGTCAGCCTGCCAGGTCTGCTGGACGACGGTGGCGCCAACCCTGACGGTGTACTGGCTGGCACCGCCGGCCTTCGTGCTCACGGCCACGGGCTGGGCGCCAAGGTTTGCCGCCACGGCCTTCATCTGGGTGAGCTCACTGCTGTACTCGGCCGCGCCGCGGGCGTCGAGCGAGTACTGGTTGTCGGCCCCGGTCGCACCGGCCGAGCCAGGGTCGAGGACGGTCACCTGGCCGATCTGGAAGGGGTGGATCACGCAGAAGTACTGGTAGGTGCCTGCCTGCACGAACTTGACGCTGACAGTCGGCGGGTTCGCCGGGTCGCCGAAGATGACGCCCGAATGGAAGACGTTAGTGTCATTCGGAAATTCGCCGCTCGTCTGGGCTGGGGGTTCGCCCGCCGGCTCGGCACCCTGGAACATCGAGACGCTGTGGGGCTCATACCAGGGGAACGACCAGGTCAGGGTCGTGCCCGTGATGATTGTGACGTTGGCCGGCAGGAACGAGTCGACCGCGTAGCCCGGCTCGCCGTCGCCGGCCCGGAGTTTGAGCGTTGCGTCGTCGGCGCGCGCGCTGGCGCCACCGCCAACGCCGGCCAGCGCCACAAGCGCAGCCATAGCGGCCGGCAAGATCAGCCATTTCCGCATGTGGATAGTCCTCCCTTTCCCTTTCTTCTACTTACAGAGGCCACGGCGAGCCTATGACGGTGCGAACGCTGCTTCAAGGTCGCTCCTAAATTTGCTTCACACTTGCAACATTAGCGCCGGGCGCACGCAACTCTTGGTGCTCGCCCGACGGCACCGTAGGCTGCGAGCATGCGCGTCGTCGGCGTCGATCCCGGACTGAGTGCGACTGGCTACGGCGTCGTCGAGGTGGTGGGCGGGCGCTGTCTGCACGTCCGCCACGGCGTCCTGCGCACGCGCCCGAGCGACTCTCTGGCGGTCCGTCTTGTTGCCCTGCGCGACGGCCTGCGCGCCCTCCTGCGCGAGGTCGAGCCCCGGGAGGCCGCGATCGAGGGCACCTTTGTCGGCACGAACGCACGGAGCGCCCTCACCCTCGGCCACGCGCGGGCCGCGGCCATCCTGGCCCTGGCGGACTGCGGCCTGGCGGTGCACGAATACGCCCCAGCCCTGGTGAAACAGACAGTCGCCGGCTACGGGCGCGGCGACAAGACCCAGATCGCCGAAATGGTCCGCCTGCAGCTGGCCCTCGCGGCACGGCCAAGCCCCGCCGACGCAGCCGACGCCCTCGCGGTGGCGATCACGCATTGGGCGCACGCGCGCCTGGGTTAGGTGCGCGGCAACGCCACGCTGACGTACTCCTCGACCGTCGCGAAGCCCATTGCCTTGTAGAGGGAGTACCCCATCGGCGTCGACTGGAGCGTAGCCACGCGGCAGCCGGCAGCTTCGCCAACCGCGATGGCCGCCCGCGTCAGCGCCCCGCCGAAGCCCAGGCGGCGGAACTCCGGATGGACGTTGACGTTGTACACGCCGACGAGCTCCCCGGTGACGAGGGCGAGCGCTGTCGCCACCGGCGCCCCGCCGTGGAGCCCGAGGAGCATGGTGAAGCCCCGCTGCTCATTCGCCGAGCGGGCGAGGCCGAGCGCGATCTCGCGCCAGGCGGGACCGTCGACCGAAGCATAGAGCGCGACGTCACCAGCGTTCACAGCCGCGCGGACGACGAGCCCGGGCGGCGTCGGCCGTGCTTGCGGCAGGTGGGTGAGCAGCATCGAGGGCTCGCGCCCGGCCTCGGCCAGCCCCCGCTCGCACGCGGCCGCGATCAGCGGGGCGTCGGCGCCCGCCCGCAGCAGGAGATGGAAGGGCACGCGGTGACGGTCGTACCAGGCCAGCGCCTCCGCAATTGCGTCTTTCGCCTCGCCCGGCGGGCCGACGACGAGGCCGACGTTGAACTGCGGGTAGTCCGGCCCGGCGTCCATCAGCAGCCAGGGGCCCGACCGCTCGGCCACCGTGCGTGGGCTGAGGCTGCCCACGCGGCCGAGCCCATGGACCAGATTCTCGTGGATCGCGGTGCGCCAGTCCTGCACAGAGCGATCGTAGCGCCCACGGCGCAACCAGGAACGGAA
Source organism: Dehalococcoidia bacterium (assembly GCA_020847765.1). GTDB lineage: Bacteria > Chloroflexota > Dehalococcoidia > Tepidiformales > Tepidiformaceae > JADLBJ01. Next base: position 18,290 of record JADLBJ010000069.1, on the reverse strand, counting down.
TGGCGATTGCGGCGGCGCTGACGGTAGAGTGGAGAGGAGGACCCGGCAGGAGGTGGCGATCTGGAACAGCCGCGCCAGGAATCGATCGACAAGATGTGGAACTACGCCGAGAAGTACTCCGAGAAGTCCGGCACGCACCTGCACCCGGACCGCTCTATCACCGAGGGTGTCGTGCTGGGGCTAGCTTCGAACATCGACAACTACGGCCGCCCGCTCTGCCCCTGCAACTTCTACCCCTCAAAGGACGAGGACGGCAGCTGGCCCGAAGGCCTCTACCTGCCCCGCGAGGAGGAGGTGAAGCGCCGCGACTGGATCTGCGCCTGCGACGAGATGCAGATGTACAAGTATTGCCACTGCCTGCTGTTCGTGAACGAAGAGGGGCTGCCGATCACGGAATACCTGCCCGAAGGGCACGAGGGCCGTGAGATATATGGCCTGGTCAAGGACCCGACCCCGGGCCAGGGCCGCGCCCTCTGGCGTGCATTGCAGCGCCAGAAGGGGGAGGATCAGCCCTAGCGGTTGGCCCAGGCGATCCGTTCGTCCACGTGGCGAAGCATGCTGTGCTCGACCGGAACGAAGTGGTTCGAGAGCCAGAACGGCGCACCACTCGGATTGCCGCTGGCGAAGTGAAGGCAGCAGCGGCGGTGGCCCTCCGCACGGCACCATTCCATCGACCGCGCCAGGATGGCCGTGCCCACGCCTCCGCCGCGCGCTTCCTCGTCGACCACTCCCTGGAAGAGGTAGACCGTGCCGTCAGGCTCGACGATCGGCGGCGTGAAGCCGGGGCGCATGAAGGTCTGCATCCCCACGGGCTGGCCCTCGCGGTGCGCGATCCAGTGCGCGTTACCGCCGGCGGCGAGGAGCCCCTGCTGGAACTCGCGCGCGCTCTTCTCCGTCTCTCGCAGCATCGGCCAGAAGATCGGCGAGCGGGAGTGATGCAGGAAGAGCGTCTCGTCCAGCCGCATGACGACGTCGATGTCTTCGGCGCCCCCTTCGTGTAGGGAGACGGCCGCGGGCGCGCCCTCGACAGGCAGGGCGGTGTCGCGCACGGCAGCCGTCGTCGTCCGGCCGAAACCGAGCGCAACCCACGCCTCCTGCGTCGCCGCGTCGCCCGCGACGACGTGGGCCTGGTGGTAGAAGAAGCCCGACGCCGTCCACCCAGCGGCAAGAAAGGCGTAGAGGACGCGGATAACGGCGGTCGCGTCTTCCTCGTCGTCAACAGCATGGCCGAGGACGGGCACGGACATCGTGTAAGGCGGGTAGAACTGCGCCGTCATCGCCTGGGGCGCCGGCAGCAGCTTCTCGCCGAAGGCAAAGCCGACGAGGCGACCGTCGCGCAGGGCGGCAGCGCCGCTCGCCCCCGGGGTGCCGGCAAGCCGCTCGATCTCCTCAGCGCAGGCGCCCTTGTCCTCGAAGCGGGTGGCGAGCATGGGCAGGCGGGTGCGGTCGCGACGATGGCGGCCGGCGAGGAGGAGGGCCGCCTCGGAAATGTCCTGGCGGTGGACTGGGCGCGCTTCGAGACGGGGCACGGGAAGCCTCCGGCGGGGATGGCCGCACTCTAGCAGAGCCCGGGACCGGGCGCGCCGGCAGTCGCAGGCGACGTCCGTGCGGTCAGTCGTCGCACGCGAAGCACCTCGCCGGTGCGAACGTGTCAGTTCCCCGGTCGTCGGGTGGGGTGACCGCGCGGGCACACGGAGAAGGGGCCCTCGGGTGAGGGCCCCTGTGGTCTGCCCCGCCGTGGACGCTCAGCGGGGCCGGTCGGCTCGGCCCGCGACGCTGATCCGCTCGTCGACGATACCGACGATGTAGTCCTCGTCCGAGGCGATCTGGTGGTGGCGGACGGCGTGCAGCGTGTTCGTCAGGACGGCTGCACCGACCGAGGCGAAGCCCCAGAGTACGCCGTCGAACATGTCCACGCCGGGGCCGATGACGTTGAAGCCGACGAGGATGCCGATGACGCCCATGGCGACGGCACCGGCGGCCACCAGCCAGGCGGTCCAATGCTCGCCCTGCCACATGCCCTCATGCGCGCCATCGGGCGAGGCCTGACTGCGTGTCAGGTGGTGGTCGGTGCGATGGAGCGCCATCGAGAGGAGCGCCGCCGAGATCGCCGGCAGCAGCCAGACGACGCCGTTCCAGAAGTGGCTTCCGCCCGTGACGTCCCCTTCGGCGCCGTTGGAGATCACGTCGAAGCCGACAAGCAACCCGATGACTCCCATCACGATGGCGCCGAGCGCGACCAGGTAGGCCAGCATGTGTTCGGTGTTGTAGGTCGATACCTGCGCGCCCGTCATCGGCACGTGGGCACCATGTCGTCGGAGCGAAAAGTCTGCTGACATTTCCTGCCTCCACTCCTATTTGTACTGCCCTTACGGTAGTCCGTCTCCCGTTCGGCAGGACATAATCCGAGGGATTATGTCCTTACAAAACGCTTTCGCGAGCACCCCCTCGTCTCTCCTTGACGGGACCCGTGCGCCCGCCCGCAGCCCAGCGGGGCTGTTCCCTATGCTGAGGCGCGTGACAAGCGCGTCCTGGTGCTCGGCGCTGGCTTCGGCGGGCTCAGATGACCAGCAGTCTCGCCGCGGCCCCAGCGATTTCCCGCGCGTCATGCTGATCGACCGGAACGAGGCGTCCGCCTTGGGCTCCTCCAAGCTCAACTCGATGTTCAGCCGAAGACGCAGCCGGGTCGTTCGCCTAGAATTGAGCTAACCGCAAGACAGCGCACACCACCAAGGAGGCATACGAATGGCAGTCAGACCACCCAAGCCGGACTTCATGGGCGAGGAGGCCTGGGAGGCCCTCGTCACCGGCCGGCACGCGCTTATCGAGTCGCGCAAGCAGCCCAGTCAGCACGCCGCGGCCTACCTCCAGACCAACGGCGGTGAGGGCACCGACATCACCCAGGGCGGTCCCACCTGCCTGCTCTGGAGCACCGGCGCCAAATCCGGGAAGGAGCGCTGCACCCCGCTGAACTACTACCAGGACGGCGACAAGGTATACGTCGTGGGCTCGCTCGCGGGGCTCGACGTCCACCCCCACTGGGTCAAGAACCTCGAAGCGAAGCCCGAAGGCGAGGTCCAGATCTACGACAAGCGCTGGGCGGTGAAGGCGCGCAAGATCTCGGGTGCCGAGCGGGAGAAGCTCTGGCCCACCCTGACCGCGCACTTCCCGCTCTGGGGCCACTTCCAGAAGTACCAGGAGCGGGAGTTCCAGGTCTTCGAGCTGACGCCGCGCTGAGGAAAGGCGCCGACGCCCGGACGCCACACGCGGCGCATTAATTGGAGTAGACTCCAGCCGTCGATGACGCCCGGGCGCCCGGCCCGCTTCGGCAGGCGGGGTGGCCCGCTGCCCGCGCGGGTCCGTCTCTGCGGGGCTCGCCCCCGGAAACGCTCGCACCCCAGGACCGGGGAGACGTTTGCCGCCGGATGGCCGGCCGCTCTATGACAGTGAGCGCACGCCCCAAGGCGACACCGCGGCCAGCGGGCGGTTACGCGACGAACAGGCACATCACCGCGAGGAGTCAACCCAGATGACCGAAGCCAGGACCGAAGCCCAGACATGCGCCAACCCGCACTTCCCCCTCCTCTTCTCGCCCCTCCAAGTCGGGCCGATGCGCGTCGCCAACCGCATCTGCGAGACGACGAACTCGATCGGTGCCGGCCGCGCCGACGGCATGCCCGACGACCCCTTTATCGCCCACCACCTGGCGAAGGCGCGCGGCGGCACCGCCTGGATCGGCAACGAGACCTGGGTCCTCCCTTCCCCCCTGCCGGCACAGGCACCAGACGAGATGTTCGAGGGCGGCGGCGCCACCCGCTTCGGTCTGTACAACCTGCCGAACTTCGCAGAGCGCATGGCCCATTTCTGCGACGCCCTGCACGACGCCGGCGCCGTCGCCGTCATGCAGCTCACGCACCTGAACTCCACGATGGCGCCCTCCTCCATCGTCACCGCGGAAGCGTATGACTACATCCCGCACGAGCTGACCGAGGACGAGATCGAGTCCATCCTTCAGACCTACGGCGACGCGGCCGCGCGCATGAAGGAAGGCCACGTCGACGGCGTTGAGATCCACGCCGCCCACGACACACTGCCTCAGATGTTCCTCTCGCCCGGCACGAACAAGCGGAAGGACAAGTGGGGCGGCGACGCCTACGGCCGCACGCGCTTCATCGTCGAGGCGCTGGAGCGCATCCGGAAGCGCGTCGGCGACAGCATGGCCGTCGGCATCCGCATCGACGCCTTCGAGACGCGTCAGGGCGGGTACGACCTCCTCCAGATGCGCGAGATGATGGTCCATATCGCCGATTCCGGCCTGCTGGACTTCGTGGACCTCGACGTTGGCCATTCCTGGGGCGTGCCCTCCTACGTCATGCCCTCCTACTACGACCCGGCCCAGTACCGCGAGGTGGGCAAGGCCGTGAAGGTCGACATCGCGCCCATTCCGGTGCTCTTCTCCGGGCGCGTCAACGAGCCGACCGTGGCCGAACAGCTCCTCGCCGGCGGCTACGCCGACCTTGTGGGCATGACGCGCGCAGGCATCGCCGATCCCGAGTTCGCCAACAAAGCCCGCGAAGGGCGGATGTTCGAGATGCGCCGCTGCATCGCCTGCAACCGCTGCATCGGCGACGTCGTGCACGGGCGCGGGCTCCGCCAGCCGCACTGCTCGGTCAACCCCGTCGTGGGCAACGAGCTCTTCTGGGAGCAGAACTACAGGCCGGCCGAGCAGCGCAAGCGGGTCGTCGTCGTCGGCGGCGGCGCCGCGGGGCTGGAGACGGCACGCATCGCCGCCATGCGCGGCCATGACGTCGTCGTCCTCGAGCGGGAAAAGAACGTCGGCGGTCAGGTGCGCATCGCCAGCAAGGCACCTGGCCGCGGCTCCTTCGAGGACTTCGTCTACTTCCAGGAAAACCAGCTCCAACACCTCGGCGTCGAAGTGCGCACGGGTGTCACCGTGGGCGTCGAGGAGGTCCTCGCCCTCAAGCCCGACGCCGTCGTCTGCGCCACCGGCTCCGAGCCGCTGACGCCGGACGTGCCGGGGGTGGACTCGCCAATGGTCGTCCAGGGCTGGGACGTCCTCCAGGGGCGGGCGAAGGTCGGCCAGCGCGTCGCCGTCATCAGCGCCGAGGACCACTACGAGAGCGTCAACGTCGCCGACTTCCTGGCCGAGCAGGGCAAGCAGGTCGAGGTGTTCCAGAAGTGGACGACGCTCGGCAAGGAGATAGACCGCTATTCGATCGGCATCGTCATGAAGCGGCTGGAGCAAGGCGGCGTGAAGCTGAGCTATGGACAGCGCCTCGCCGGTGTGCACGGCAGTTGCGTCGATCTTGTCTCTGCCTACACGGGGCAGATCACCCATCGCGAGGACTTCGACACCGTCGTCCTCGTCTACGGCTCACAGCCGGACGCGCGGCTCTACAAGGCCCTCGACGGGAAGGTCACGGAGCGCTTCCTCATCGGTTCGGCATGGGTGCCGCGTGGCATCTACGAGGCGACGCAGCACGGCATGAAGGTGGCCCTGGCGCTCTAACGGCGCGAAAGGCCGTGCCCAGAGACAGTGGGGAGGGCGTTTGCCCTCCCCACTTCTTTGTGCTTGTGGGCCGCGCGCGGCCTGCGTATGGTGCCACGCATTGGAGGGGCGCGATGGAGGACTGGGAAAGCGTCGTCACCTACGAGCGGCGCGAGCGCGTGGCCTGCGTCACCCTCAACCGGCCGGACGCCGGGAACGCCGTCAACGAGCTGCTGCATCGCGGGCTGACAGCAGCGCTCATGCGGGCCGACGCCGACCCCGAGGTCTGGGTGGTCCTGCTCGGCGGCAACGGGCCGCACTTCTGCCGCGGGCTCGACTGGGCCGACCCGGCGGCGGAGGCCTTGCGCCCGCCAAGGCGCGCCCGCCGCGCCTTCATGGGCGAGTACTACGAATACGCCGAAAGCATGCGCACCTGGTGGATGTGGCTCTGGGAGTACACCAAGCCGATCGTCGCCCGCCTGCAGGGGGAAGTGAGCGGCTGGGGTGCCGACCTGGCGCTCGTTGCCGGCACCGTCATCGCCGCCGAGTCGGCCCGCATCGGCGACCCCTCGATCCGCATGGGGCTCGTCACCCAGAACCCGCTCTGGAACTGGCGCCTCGGCCCGCGGCGGGCGCGGGAATGCCTCATGCTGGGCACCATGCTCGACGCGCCCACGGCGCAGCGGCTCGGCCTCGTCACAAAGGTCGTACCCGCCAGCGCGCTCGAGGAGGACGCCTTCACGGCTGCTCAGACCATCGCTCACCAGGGCGGCATCGTCGGCTGGGACGGCCGCTGGCTGAGCAAGCGCGGCTTCGGCCAGGCCACCCACGAGGCGCGCGGCCTCAACGCCGCCTGGATCTCCTCCGGTGCCTACAGCGCACTCGCTGCCATCCAACGGCGCGGCCTGCAGCCGGGCGAGTTCGACTTCGAGGCGCGGCGGGAGGCGGCGGGCGCCGCCGCCGCCATGGCCGAAATGGACGCCTACTACGACGCGCCCCCGACCGCGGCCCAGGGAGGCTAGCGCCATGGAGTTCGCCCCCTACGCCTACCGCCATACCTACTCCGAGTCGCTTATCACGGCCGCCGACCACACGCGGCCCACGCCGTTCTGCCTGTACGAGGCGAAGGACGGCGTCGCTTATGTCACGCTCGACAACCCGGAGAAGCTCAACGCCCTCGGCGACGACCTGATGGACGACCTTTTCAGCTGCCTGAAACGGGCGCTGCTCGACTCCGCCGTGGAGGTCGTGGTCCTCGCGGGCAACGGGCGCGCCTTCTCCTCGGGGCTGAACCTCTCCGTGGGCACCGAGGTCGGCGAGATCGGCTCGCCGATCAACCCCGACCGGGCGCCTTCCGTCAGCCAGTACTGGGGCTTCGAACGGCGTCGCTGCATCGTCTGGGACGACATCGCGCGCTTCCCCAAGCCAATGATCGCGCGCGTCCACGGCTACTGCCTGGGGGCCGCCTTCCTCCTCGCCCGCGCCTGCGACGCGATCGTCGCCGACCGCGAGGCCAAGCTCGGCGTGCGCGGCTTCCACGAGTTCCCCACGGGGCTCTACGAGAGCGGCTTCTGGCCTGTCGACTCCCAGATCTTCCGCTGCAACAGCTACGACAACGAGGCCGTCAACGCCGAGGAGTGGCAGCGCGCCGGCCTCATCTCCGACTGCGTGCCCGGCGACCAGCTCGACACACGCGTGGCCGAGCTGGTCGGGAAGCTGCGCGCCACAGGCCTCCCGGCAGCGGTGCGCGCCAAGCACCAGGTGCGCCAGCTTGAGCTCTCCGGCGGGCTGCGGCGCGCCCTCCGCGCCCACCAGGGCGGTCACCTCGCCATCCAGTGGGTGCGCTGGCGCAAGGGGGAGACCAACTTCTACCGGGAGAAGCGCGAGGGCGGCTTCCAGGCCTTCCTCTCCCGTCGCCGGGCCGACACCTTCGCCTTCGAGCAGTCGCACCTGGCCGGGGAGGAAACGCGATGAGGCCCTTCGCCCCCCAGGCCACGGGCAAGGCCCCGGCCGTTGTCGACGTCCCCGCCGTCCCGTCGCGGGAGGCGATCGACGCCCTCATGCGCGACCTGAAAACGGCGGAGGAGGAGCTGCGCGTCGGTGCCGTCGTGCTTGTCTTCCCGCCGTTCGGCGACGGCGTACCCGCGCTCGCGCTCGACGCGCTCTTCCCGGCCGTTGCGGGCCTGCCGGACGACGCCGCCCGCCATGAGCGGCTCGAAGAATGGAACCGCCGCCTCGAATACCTGCGCAACCTCTACGTTCCCGTCGTCGCCGCTGTCGACGGGGAATGCAGCGGCTGGGCGCTCGAGCTCGCCCTGGCGGCAGACGTCGTCGTCTGCAGTGAGGACGCGTGCTTCGCCGTCGCCGGCTGCCCTGCCGGCATCCCCTACCAGCTCGGCGTCGCTCTCGGCACCCAGCGGCTGAAGCGCCTGACGATGTTCGGCGAGCGGCTGGACGGCACCACCGCCGTCGCCTGGGGGCTGGCGAACCACGCCGTCGCCGGCACGAGCTTCGGCCGCGCGATGGAGCTTGGCAGCGCCCTCGCCCTCCCTCCGCGCGACGCCATGTCCGTGCTCAAAGAGTCGCTCAACGCCATCGACGAGCACCGCGCCGGACCCGCCCGCCTCTGGGTCCTCGGCGACTGACGGTGAACGGCGCCGGCCAGGGAAAAGCACTACGGGCGACACGAAACGGGCCGCGGTCCGCTCCTATGAACGCCCGCGAGGCGGGGAGGGCGGCAGGGGTATAGAATGCACGCCACCTTCCCGGAGGGCTCGGCATGGCACTTCGCAGTTCGGCACAGTACCTCGACAGTCTCCGCGACGACCGGCGCGTTTACTACGCCGGCGAGCGCATCGTCGACGTCACCGCGCATCCTCAGTTCGGGCTCCGCGCCCGCCAGACCGGGCGCCATTTCGACGACGCCAGCGACCTGACCTCGCGCGCCGAGGGCGGCGACCGCGTCCGCACGTGGTACGAGCCGCCGCGCGACCGCGAGGCGCTCCTTCGCTTCATGGAGATGGAGGGCGCGCTCCACGGTGCCGGCCATGCCGCCATCATGGCGGGCCTCGCCGCCCTCGAGCTCGTCGGCCGCAAAGCCGACGAGGACCTGGGCGAGCGTTACCTGCCCCGCGTCCGCGCCTACCGCGAAGCGATCATCCGCGAAGACCTGCACGCCTGCCTGGCGATGACCGACGCCAAGGGCGACCGCTCGCGCCCGCCCCACAAGCAGGTCGACCCCGACCTCTGGGTGCGCGTGGTGGACCGCAGCGCCACGGGCATCACCATCAGGGGGGCGAAGACGTCCGTCTCCGAGGGCGCGATCACCAACGAGTTCCTCGTCCTGCCGACGCATGCGATGTCGGTCGACGACGCCGCCTGGTCGGTGGCCTGTGCCGTGCCCGCCAACGCCCCCGGCGTCGTCATGATCTCGAACTACGTGGGCACGCCCTGGGGCGAGCGCTTCCGTGCCGACCGGCCGCTCACCTACGACGACTTCCGCCACGAAGTGACCATCATCTTCGAGGACGTGTTCGTGCCCTGGGAGCGCGTCTTCATGGACGGCGAGTTCCACCTCACCCGCGAGCTCATACGCTACTTCACGACCTTCCATCGCGGCGGCGTCCTCGCGCGCGAGCCACGCGACACGCAAAAGCTGATCGGCGCCGCCCAGCTGATGGCCCGCTACAACGGCATCGAAGGCACCGGCCAGATCAAGAACACGATCGCCGAGATGGTCGAGACGGCGCAGCTGCTCGACGTCCTGCGCTTCACCGCCCTCGAACGGACCACGCTCGCCGAAGGCGTCTGCGTGCCCGACGCCATCGCCTGCAACCTGGCCGCCCTCACCTCCACGCGCACGCGCCCCGGCTACCTCCAGTTCCTTTGCGAGCTGGCGGGCGGTCCCGTCCTCACGGCGCCCTCGTTCCTCGACCTGGAGAACCCGGAGACGGCCGCCCTCGTGCGCAAGTACTACGTCGGCAAGGAGGGCGTCAGCGCCGAGCAGCGCCTGGCGCTCGTCAAGTACATCTACGACATCGCCGCCTCCGACGCGGCCGGCTTCGCCCGCGCCTCCTCGGTGACGGCTGCCGGCTCGCCCTCGGCCAAGCGGATGGCGCTGACGCGCGAGTTCGACCTCGAGTCCTGCGTGGGGCTCGTCCTGGACGACCTGGCCGCCGCCACGAAGGGCGCGCCCCAGCCGGCGCACTGACCGCCCGAGCGCGCCCATGATCCTCGTCGGTCCGGTTCGCTCGGCCCTGGCCGGGGCCCTTCTCGGTGCCGTTGCCGCAGCCGTGGCCCTCGCCGGGCAGAGCGCAGCGGGCAAAGTGCCAGGCGAGGCGCTCGTGCTCTCGGCCGACGTGCCGCCGGTGCTCCTGCCGCGAGCCGTGCTCGCCCAGCTGGCCATGGGGGAGTCTCCGCTCGCGGTCGAGCTCGAAGCTGCGCGCGCCCGCTGGGCGGCCGTCGGTCCCACCCGCTATCGCCTCCGCGTCACGCACGGCGTCTTCGGCTCCGTCGAGCACGTCACCGTGGACGTCGACGGCGACGCCGTCGTGGTCGTGGCGGCCGAATGCGACGGCTGGGCGACCGTCTGCCGGCTCTTGCCCGCCGCGCGTTACACCGTCACGGGCATCTTCGACACGATCGCAAGAGCGCTCGGCAGGCAGCTGGACCGGCCGCCCGGCGAGCAGGGCTCCCTCCGCGTCTCGGCCGCGTTCGCACCCGGGGACGGCCTCCCGCTGTTCCTCGACACTTATGCCCTGCTCGTCACCGACACAGACGAGCGGTGGCAGGTGGACTCGCTGGAGGCGCTTGCCGATTAGGCGAACGCGCTCCGGCTGGCGCCTCACGATCGCCGTCGCCCAGCCGAGGCCCTCGTCGTCCGTGAAGGGGCCAAGGGTGTGGAGGATGAAGGCGGTGTCCCCCTGGGACCAGAACACCTGCCGGTCGCCGGCGGAGTCCGCCTTTTGCCGGGTCGGGGAATCTCGTGATCGCGGGGTGCCCGGCGACGGCCTGCGAGGTCGTCGTGACGTCGACGGGGGAGGCCGGGAACGCCTTCACCGGTTTGAGCTTCGTTCATGGCTCATCCCGCCCCATTTGCGCACTCTTCCGGAGGATTCGTCGATGCCGGGTATTGTCTTTGCCGATACATCGTTTACGATGACGCCGTCCGCTCGAAGAGACGCGCGAGGCCGGGATGCTGCTTGAAGTCGTAGTCGTGCTGTTGCCCTCGATGGCACTCGTGGCAGGGACGCTCCTCGTTCATCAGCGGCGGTACCACTTCCGCGGTCCCCAGGCGGTGCGGCGGAGGGCCCGGCTGCGCCGACACGGCGCCTGAGCGCTTTACGAGGGAATGGCCGCGGCGAACGCGTAGCCGAGGCCGAAGCAGGCGGGGAAGGTCACGATCCAGGCGAGCAGGATGTTGTAGGCGATGCCCCAGCGCACCGCCGAGACGCGGCGCGTTGCGCCCACGCCCATGATCGCCGAGCCGATGGTGTGCGTCGTGCTCACTGGGATGCCGAAGTGCGACGTCACCGCGAGCGTCGTCGCCGCTGCCGTTTCCGCCGCGAAGCCCTGGTAGGTCTCCAGATGGGTGATGTCCATCCCCAGGGTCTTGATGATCCGCCAGCCGCCGGCGAGCGTGCTGACGCCCATCGTCGCCGCCGCAAGGATGATCACCCAGACGGGGACGCTGAAGTCCTTCGCCGGCGTGCCGTCGTGCAGGGCGAGCGCCATCGCCATCGCGCCCATGGCCTTCTGGCCGTCGGAGGTGCCGTGGCTCCAGGCCATGAACGCGGAGGAGAGGATCTGCGCGTAGCCGAAGTTGCGGCGCATGCCCGCGGGGTTGGCGTTACGAAAGAGCCAGATAAGGACGAGCATCACCGCGAAGGCCGCACCGAAGCCAATCACGAGGCTCATCCCCATCCCGCTGAAGACCTTGTCCCAGCCGTCCCAGAGGAGCGCGTCCCAGCCCGCCTGCTGGACGGCCGCCCCGGCCCGCCCGGCGAGGAGGCCGTGGCTCTTGCTGACAGGCATGCGCAGATAGGCGGCGAGGCCGCCCCAGCAGACGACGGCGAGGCCGCCCGCCGCCACCGTCTCCAGCCCCACGCCGGCGTCGATGTCGATCACGCCCTTGCCGATGGTCGCGGCCACGGCCGTGCCCGAGAGCGCGCCGATCAGGTTGAGGGCGCCTGCCATCATCACGGCGGCGACGGGCGGCATCACCCGCGTCGAGACGACCGTGGCAACGGCGTTCGGCGCGTCGGTCCAGCCGTTCAGGGCTTCGAAGGCGACGAGGATGACGAACGTCACGACGAGGAACCAGGTCGAGTCCGTCACGTCCGCCTCGCCCCGCTAGCCGCCTCGCCTGCCTCAGCCATGTTTGAGGACGATGGCCTCGAGGACGTGGGCGACGTTCTCGCAGCTGTCGATCGAGTTCTCGAGCTCGTTGTAGATCTCGCGCCACTTGATGATGTCGGTGGCCGGCAGCTCGCCGTCGAACAGCTTGGCGTTCGCCTTGAGATAGAGCGAGTCGCCCTCGTTCTCCAGGCGGTTAATCTCCTTTGCCAGCAGGAGGATCTCCTTCAGCCTGCTCTTGTGGCGGAGGACGTCGATGGCACGCGACAACTGAATGCATTGCAGGCGGGCGAGGTCGGCCAGCCCGGAGGCAGCGGCGGTCGGCGCGGGGATGCCGTACATCTCCACCGACGTGGCGGTCGCCTCGATGTGATCGACGACGTCGTCCATGCGCTGGGCGAGGGCGACGATGTCCTCCCGATCGAGCGGCGTGACGAACGTCTTGTTGACGAGGGTGTAGATGTCGTGGGTGACGTTGTCAGCCTCGTCCTCGATCTGGCGGATACGCTCCGTCTTCATCTGGACGTTCTGGAAGTGCTCCAAGAGGTCGCCGAGCGTCTCGCTGCTTTCAACGAGGAGGCGAGCCTGGTCGGCGAACAGGTCGTAGAAGCGGCCATTTCGGGGGAAGATCGAAAAGCGCAAAGTGGCCCGTCCCCGTCGCGGCAGGACTCGCAGGTCCCGCCCCCAGCCGGTGACCAGTGTAGGTGCCGCCGGTCTTAGCCGCTATTTCGGCCCCACCACCGGAAGCGCCACGGGGTCAGAGCGCCAGGTCGCCTTTCGCCAGCTCACGGGCGACCGTCGTGCGCAGGATCTCGTCCGTGCCGTCGGCGATGCGCAGGATGCGGAAGAGGTTCAAGCCCTGGTACAGCCCCACCTCGTTCGTCACGCCCATGCCGCCGAAGACCTGCGTGGCGCGGTCGAAGGCGCGGAAGGCCGCGTTCGTCGCCACGTACTTTGTGATCGCCGCGTCTTTGCGGTTGATGTCCACGCCGTCGTCGTCGTTGTCGGCGGCGAGGCGGAGGCCGGCCGCGCGGGCGGCGTAGAGCTCGGCCGCCGTGTCGGCGAGGAGCAGCTGGACCGCCTGGTGCTCGGCGATCGGCACGCCGAAGGTACGGCGCTCGCGGGCGTAGGCGACGGCCCGCTCCACTGCCCAGGTGCCCATACCCACAGAGCGGGCGGCGTTATAGAGCCGCCCCTGGTTGACGCTGTACATCGCGATGCGGAAACCCTCGCCCTCACGCCCGAGCACCTGCCGGGGAGCAGCCTCCACGTTGCTCAGGCCGATGATCGCCTCGTTGCCGCCGAGCTCGCCCTGCACGCGGATGACGGATTCGACGCGAAAACCGGGCGAATTGGTCGGGACAAAGAAGGCAGTGACACCCCCGCGCCGCGCGTCCGCACGCTGGCGATCGGTTACGGCGAGGACGACGGCGTAGTCGGCGTCGGGGCCGTTGGTGATCCACTGCTTGGAGCCCGAGATGCGCCAGGTGTCGCCCGCGCGGGCGGCGCGGGTACGAATGCCCCAGGCGTCGGTCCCGGCTTCGGGCTCGGAGAGGCAGAAGCAGCCGACGATCTCGGCGGAGAGGACTTTCGGCAGGACCTCGCTCGCCAGCCAACCCTCGGCGTTCAGCCACATGGCGCTCGGTCCGGTGGCCCAGTGGGCGACGGCGAAGTAGGCGAGCACTTCGTGGGGCCCGTACCGGCGGGTCAGCGCGTCCCATGCTTCGAAGAAGACGAGCCGCCCCAGGCCGCCGCCGCCCAGGCCCGCGGGCACGCACATGGCGTAGTAGCCAGCTTTCGCGGCCCGCCGGCGGATCTCGCGGCGCGCCTCGACGACCCGCGGGTGGAAGCGACCGTCGGGCGCATAAAGCTGGCGCGGGTCGCCGGTGACGTCGGCGATCTCGGCTTCGAGCGGCTCGGCCTCCTTTCGCGCGAACTGCAGGAGCCCCTCGACGACGCGCCTGCGCTCATCCGCCGGCATGACCATCTCCGGCTCCTTCCTCGCGGCCGCGCGGGGGCCCTTCGGCGCACGGGATGATAGCAGAGCGCGCGTCGTCGCCGCGGGTGTCAATCGGCGAGCGCGCCGTCGCCGAGCAGGAGGCCGAGGGCGTCGTCGTAGCGCCCGCGGAAGACATGCACGCCCGTCTTCTCCGCGAGGAGGACCTCGCGCCGCCGGAGAGCTGCCTCGAGCTCTGGGGCATAGAGGGCCACGAGGTACGGCTGCAGCTGTCTCAGGTCCGCCCGCGTCAGCTCGGCACCGGCGAGCAGGCGGTCAGCCCAGTCCGCGCCGTCGCCATAGGGGACGAGCACACCGGTCGTGTCCTTGTCGACGATGCGGAAGACTTCGGCCGTCTGGGGGAAGTTCAGCGCCTCCCGTCTGCGCATGATCTTCTCTTGGTCGAGGTCGGCGACGTTATAGAGCCGGCGGAAGTAGCCGGTGAAGGTGGCCGGGTCGTCGAGCGGCACGCCCTCGGCGCCGACCATTGCCTCGGTCACCTTCGTCCCCGCCCGGTATGCGCCACCGGGCAGTCCGCCGTCTTCGGTGTGAAAGACCGTCACATGCCCGACCGGCAGCCGGCCCTCGCGGTTGCAGCGCCCGGCCGCCTGCGCGATCGCGTCGAGCGGGCCGAACGCGCGCCAGACGGCCGGGAAGTCGACGTCGACACCCGCCTCGACGAGCTGCGTCGACGCGACGAGACAGGGCTCCTCGGCTTTCAGGCGGCGGCGGACCTCCGCCAGGGCCGCCCGTCGGTGGGCCGCACACATGCGCGTCGAGAGGTGGATGGCCGTCGGATCGTGGGTGCGCAGGGCTGCGAACAGGGCGCGCGCCTGTGCCTTCGTGTTCACGATCGCGAGCGCCTGGCGGGCTTCGGCCATCGCCGTCGCCACCTCGGCCATCGGCGTCGGCGGCGGCGCGGGCCAGCGCACCGCCACGCGCGCGAGCTCGCGGAAGAGGGCCGCGGGCTCGGGCATGATCTCGCGCACGCTCTCGGGCGGCAGGAGCGGGGCAATCTCTCCCTTGTCGTAGATCGCCTCGCGCAGAGCCGGCTGCGTCGCCGTCGAGAAGAGGACGGTGCAGCCGTACTCTTCGACGAGCTGGCGGAGCATCGTCACGATGGGACGCAGCATTCCCGGCGGGAAGGTCTGGGCCTCGTCGAAGACGACCACCGCGCCGGCGACGTTATGCAGCTTGCGCACGGCCGTCGGGTGGGCCGCGAAGAGGCTTTCGAAGAACTGCACCGTCGTGGTCACCACCACCGGCACGTCCCAGTTCTCGACGAGGAGCCGGCGGCGCACCTCGGCGGGCGTCTGACCGTCATCCGGGTGGTCAGGCGGTTCCGGGACCTGTTTGCTGCGCGCCGGTGGGGATTGGACGTTGGAGTGGTGTTCGAGGACCACGCGGCCGGCGGTCTCTTCGCTCTCGCCCAGGGCGTCGCGAAGGACGCGGGCGTTCTGTTCGATGATCGTGAGGAAAGGAAGGACGAAGACGAGGCGGCGCTGGCCGTGGGCGGCGGCATGCGCCAGGGCGAAGGCGAGCGTCGCCAGCGTCTTCCCGCCACCCGTCGGCACGGTGAGCGAGAAGAAGCCGGGCGCGTCGTTCGCCCGTTCCAGTGCACTGGCGAGCACCTGCGCACGGGCGGCGCTGACGGCTGCCGAAGCCGGCGTCGACGAGGCAGCCCGTTCAGCGGCGAGCGCCCGTACGTAGGCGAGCGTCGTCTCCAGGCGTGCCGCCGGGGCGAGCGGTTCGGTCTGACGCAAAG
Source organism: Dehalococcoidia bacterium (assembly GCA_020847765.1). Classification (GTDB taxonomy): domain Bacteria; phylum Chloroflexota; class Dehalococcoidia; order Tepidiformales; family Tepidiformaceae; genus JADLBJ01. Next base: position 2,666 of record JADLBJ010000069.1, on the reverse strand, counting down.
CCTGCTTCCAGCCGTTCAGCCAGCGCTCGGCGTCGAGTCGGTCGGCGTCGACCAGGCAGGAGAGGAGCATGCGCGTCCGCAGCTCGGCCGTGAGCCTCGGCCCCGGCCCCGTCGCCGGCGGTTGCCCGTCGAGACCGGCGTCGCTCTGGGCGAGGCGGAAGAACTCCTCGGCGCGGGCGGCGAGCGAGGTGCCATCGGGCAGGCCGGCCGTCTTCTCGTGACGCGTTCTCAGTTGCCCGAGCTCGAAGAAGCAGTCGAGCTCGGTGTGGTGGGCGGCAACGGCGAAAGCGCATTCGACTGAGCCCGCGGCGAGCGCGATGGCCGCGCCATGGGCGGCGTGCTCGACGAAGTTGCGGTCCCCGGCGAGGAGGTGCGCCTGAAATTCGGGCGAGTACTTGCCCAGGTCGTGCAGCAGACCGGCCCATTCGCCGAGCGCGCGCGGCAGGCCCGCTGCCTCGGCAAAGCCGCCTGCAAGTTCGGCGACGTTCCGAAGGTGGTCGGCGAGCAGCTGGCGTTCGCCCGCGGCATTTGCTGAGCGCGCGTAGTACATCGGGCGGGAGTATAGCGTCCGATTGGACGCTCATCGGCATCCCGACGCCAATTGTCGTGAGCGCAGATCGCCGCCGGCCACCTTGGAAATCGCCCCGGGCCATCCACTTCGGCTTGAGCGGCCGAAGGTGCCCCCAGGGACTCGCTCCGGCCCGCTTTGGCCGCGAGCCGTCGGAGGTCGGCCCACCCCGCCTACTTCGGCGGCAAGCGCAACGCTCCGTCCAGCCGGATGGTCTCGCCGTTGAGCATCGGGTTCTCGACGATATGCATCGCCAGCCTCGCGTACTCCTCGGGATGCCCCAGCCGGGACGGGAAGGGCGTGAGCGACCCGAGCGCCTGGCGGGCCGGCTCCGGCAGCCCCAGCAGCATCGGCGTCAGGAAGAGCCCCGGCGCGATCGTGCAGCAGCGCACGCCGTCGCGGGCGAGGTCGCGGGCGATCGGCAGCGTCATGGCCACGACGCCCCCCTTGGACGCCGCGTAGGCCGCCTGTCCGATCTGCCCCTCGTACGCGGCCACGGACGCGGTGTTGATGAACACGCCCCGCTCGCCGTCAGCGTTCGGCTGGTTCTTCACCATCCGCGCCGCCGCCAGCCGGATGACGTTGAAGGTGCCGATGAGGTTTATCTCCACCGTCCGGCGGAAGGCCGCCAGGCTGGCCGGCTGGCCGTCGCTGGCGACCGTCTTGGAGGCCGTCGCGACGCCCGCACAGTTCACCACCACATGGATGCCGCCGAGCCCGCCCGACGCCCGCTCCAATGCCGCCTCCACCTGCTCCTCGCTGGTCACGTCCGCTTCCGCGAAGATGGCGCTGCCGCCGATCTCCGCCGCCAGCTCGCCGCCGCGCGAGCTCGCCAGGTCGAGAATCGCGACTCTTGCGCCGCGGCCCGCAAACGCCCGGATGGTCGCCTCACCGAGGCCGGAGCCCCCGCCCGTCACGACCACGCCGATGTCCTTGATGTCCACAGTCATTCTCCCATCTGGACTTTCGCAGCAGGCTGCGCTTCTGTTGCAGTTCTACCATGCCGCCCCACAATGGCCGACGTCCGCCGACGCCCACACGCGCCGCCCCCGGAGTACAGCAATTGATCTTCGACGGAAGTCCGGCCGCCCCGCTCGTCCTGCTCCTCGCCCACGGTGTCGGCGCGCCCATGGACAGCCCCTTCATGGAGGCTTTCGCCCGCGGAATCGCCGGCCCAGGCGTACAGGTGGCGCGCTTCGAATTCCCCTACATGGCGCTGCGCAGGGTGACCGACGCGCGCCGTCCTCCGGACCGTGAAACCGTCCTCCTGAGCGCCTGGCGCGAGGCTGCCGCTGCTTTCGCCGCGCGCCCGCTCGCGCTCGGCGGCAAGTCGCTGGGTGGGCGCATGGCGAGCATGGTCGCCGACGAGCTGCACGTTCTCGCGCTCGTCTGCATGGGCTATCCCTTCCACCCGCCCGGCCGCCCGGACCGGCCGCGCACCGCTCACCTCGAAACCATTCGCACGCCAACGCTCGTCCTCCAGGGCACACGCGACCCCTTCGGCCGCAAAGACGAGGTCGAGGCGTACCGCCTCTCGCCGGCGATTCGCCTCCACTGGCTGGCAGACGGCGACCACGACTTCAGGCCGCCGGCAGCGAGCGGCCGAACCCGCGAGGAGAACTGGCGCGAAGGCGTCGCCGCCGTCCGAGCCTTCCTCGCCGGCCTGTCAGACCCGCTGTCGGGAGCCCAGAATCCGGAAGACTAGCTCGGCGGGAACCGTAGAGGTTCGCCCGGACCGGGTTCTCCGCCGGCCACCCAGACGATGTAGTCCAGCTCCCCTGTGTCGAAGCCCGCCCGAAGCAGCACGAGGCAGACCTCCGCCCGGTGCTGCGCGGAGTGGGAGAGCACCTGCCCCAGGATGTCGCCCACCGCGAACGGCCGCCCTTCCCACCAGGGAACGGGCAGCTGCGTCTGCAGCCGCCCCGCGTCGGCTGACCACGCATGGGCGACGAGCCGCTCGCCCGTCTCGCGCAGGAGCGCGGCCGCGGCAAGGGCGTCAGCCGGTTCCTGCGGGCGTGTCGTCGCGCCCTCCAGCAGGGACAGGAATGCACGCTCCACTACGGCTAGGTGTTGGATGCGCGCGAACAGCGCCACGCCG
>JADLBJ010000068.1 GCA_020847765.1 Dehalococcoidia bacterium | reverse complement strand
GCCAGCACTTTCGTGATCGCCGCCGTCAGAGTCGTCTTGCCATGGTCCACGTGCCCGATCGTGCCCACGTTCACGTGCGGCTTCGTCCGTTCGAATTTCGCCTTCGCCATCGCTGTTGCCCTTTCTCCTGGTCTGTGAAGCTTTCGCCGTTGGCGCCTAGACGCCGACCGCCTGCTTGGTCAGCGAGGCGGCGATGTTCCGTGGCACTTCTTCGTAGTGGTCGAATTCCATGCTGTAGGTGGCGCGCCCCTGGGAGAGGGAGCGCAGCTCGGTGGAATAACCGAAGGTCTCGGCGAGCGGCACCATGGCGTGGACGATCTGCGTCTTGCCCATCGATTCGGTGCCCATGATCATGCCGCGACGGCTGTTGATGTCGCCGACGATCGGGCCGAAGTACTCGTCTGGCGCGCGTACTTCGACGCGCATGATGGGCTCGAGAATGACGATCCCGGCCTTGCGGGCCGCCTCCTTGACGCCGATCGAGCCGGCGTTCTTGAACGCCATCTCCGAGGAGTCGACCGGGTGGGTCGAGCCGTCGAGGAGCGTGACCTTGACGTCGAGCACGGGGTAGCCGGCGAGGAGCCCGCCCTGCAGCGCCTCCTTGGCGCCCGCCTGGACCGGCCCGACGTATTCCTTCGGCACCGAGCCGCCGACGACCTTGTTCTCGAACACGAACCCCTGCCCGCGCTCGAGCGGCTCGATCTCCAGCTCGACGACGCCGTACTGGCCGCGGCCACCGGACTGACGGACGAAGCGGCCCTCGGCCCGGGACCTCTGGGTGATCGCCTCGCGATAGCTCACCTGGGGGCGGCCGACGTTCGCCGCGACCTTGTGCTCGCGGAGCATGCGGTCGACGATGACCTCCAGGTGGAGCTCGCCCATCCCCGAGATGAGGGTCTGGCCGCTCTCCTCGTCGAAGGTCCAGTGGAAGGTCGGGTCCTCTTCGGCGAGCTTCATCAGCGCGTCGCCCATCTTGTCCTGGTCTTCCTTGCTCTTCGGCTCGAGGGCGACCCGGATGACCGGCTCGGGGAACTGGATGTTCTCGAGGATGATCGGCTGGTCCTGGGCGCAGAGCGTGTCGCCCGTGAACGTCTTCTTCAGGCCGACCGCGGCGGCGATCCCGCCGGCGTGGACAGCGTCGACCTCCTCGCGCTGGTTGGCGTGCATGCGGAGGACGCGGCCGATGCGCTCGCGCTCGCCCTTCGTCGAGTTGTAGATGCTCTCACCGCTCTTGAGCACGCCGCTATAGACGCGGAAGTAGGCGAGGCGGCCGACGTACGGGTCGGAGACGATCTTGAAGGCGATCGCGGCCAGCGGCGCGTCGTCCGAGGCGACGCGCTCGACTTCGCCGCCGCCCTTGGGGTCGACGCCCTTCACCGGCGGGATGTCGAGCGGGCTCGGGAGGTAGTCGACGACGGCGTCGAGCATCTTCTGGACGCCCTTGTTCTTGAGGGCGGAGCCGCAGAGCACGGGCGTGGCCAGGCTGGCGATCGTCGCCCGGCGGATGGCCGCCCGGAGCTCGTGCTCGCCGATCTCGTGGCCTTCGATGTAGGAGATCATGATCTGGTCGTCCACGCCGCCGATCGACTCGATCAGGTGGTCGCGGGCGGCCTGGGCGGCCTCGGTGAGGTGGTCCGGGATCGGGTTGCGCTCGGGCTTGTCGCCCTTCTCCCCGCCGAAGCGCCACCAGACCATCTCGACGAGGTCGATGATGCCGTCGAACTCCGACTCCGCGCCGACCGGGAGCTGGATCGGCACGGGATTGGCGCCGAGGCGGTCGACCATCATGGCGATGGTGCGCTCGAAGTCCGCGCCGGTGCGGTCCATCGTGTTGACGAAGCAGATCCGGGGCACGGCGTAGCGGTCGGCCTGGCGCCAGACCGTCTCCGACTGCGGCTCGACGCCCGCGACCGCGTCGAAGACGACCACGCCACCGTCGAGGACGCGGAGGCTGCGCTCGACTTCGGCGGTGAAGTCGACGTGGCCGGGCGTGTCGATGATGTTGACGTTGTGGTCGTTCCACTCGCAGGTGGTCGCCGCGGAGGTGATGGTGATGCCGCGCTCCCGCTCCTGCTCCATCCAGTCCATGATCGCAGTGCCCTCGTGGGTCTCCCCGAGCTTGTAGGTGACACCGGTATAGAACAGGACGCGTTCGGTCACGGTCGTCTTGCCCGCGTCGATGTGGGCAATGATCCCGATGTTCCGGATGCGCTCGATTTCAACGTTGCGAGGCATGGGTCTCCTGTAACGGTCTCCCGCCCGTTACCAGCGGTAATGGACGAAAGCGCGGTTGGCCTCCGCCATGCGGTGCGTGTCGTCTTTCCGCTTGATGGCGGCGCCCGTGTTGTTGGCGGCGTCCATGAGCTCGCTCGCGAGGCGCTCCGACATGGAGCGGCCGCCGCGGGCGCGAGCGGAGTTCAGGACCCAGCGCATCGAAAGGGCGATGCGGCGGTCGGGGCGGATCTCGACGGGGACCTGGTAGGTGGCGCCGCCGACGCGCCGGGGCTTCACTTCGAGCACCGGCGTCGTGTTGCGCACCGCCTGCTGGAAGACGTCCAGCGGGTCGCGCCCGGTCTGGGCGGCGATCCGGTCGAACGCGCCATAGACCACGCGCTCCGAAGTGGACTTCTTGCCCCGGGTCATCAGCTTGTTGATGAGGATCTGGACCAGCACGTTGTTGTAGCGCGGGTCGGGCGGGGTGGGGCGCCGTTCGGGGCGGTTGCGTCGGGCCATGACTCAGCTCTCCGGTTTCGAAACGTCTCACGCGGCCTAGCGGCGGCCAGTGGGCTGGGCATTCTTCCGAGTGCCATACTT
>JADLBJ010000067.1 GCA_020847765.1 Dehalococcoidia bacterium | reverse complement strand
GCCGGGGGAGCCATCCACGAAAGCAACTGCGACTTCAGCGGCGCCTGCATCGACGTCTGCCCGACCGCCGCCCTGATGGAGCACCCCAACAAGTGGGTCTCCAAGCCCGACACCTGGACGACGACGACCTGCGATTCCTGCGCCATCGGCTGCAGCATCAAGCTCGGCTCTAAGGACGGCCGCGGCGTGATCGTCCGCCCCGGCTTCGGCAACCCCGTGAGCAGCGACCAGATCTGCGTGCGCGGCCGCTACCATTACGACTCGCTCAAGCCGCGCGAACGCCTCTCCCGTCACCTCGTGCGCCGCGGCGCCATCCACGTGCCCGTCTCGCTGGAGGAGGCGGCCACCGAAGCCGCGCGCGTCCTCCGCGCCGCCAATGGGCGCGTCGGCGTGCTCGTGGGCGCTACCGCAACCAATGAAGAGGCATGGCTCGCCCAGCGCATCGCCCGCGAGGCCTTCTCGACGACGGCCGACAGCGCCCTCGGGCCCGTTATGCGCGCCGTCCGCAGCGCCCTCGAAGCACGGCTCGGCACATGGCGAGCTGCCGGCGACATGACCCGCGTCGCGACCTCGAAAACGATCGTCCTCGTCCATGACGACCTCGAGGAGAGCCACAACGTCGCCAGCGTGCGCATCAAGGACGCGGTCGTGCGCGAGGGCGCTCAGCTCGTCGTCATCGGCGCGCTCCGCAGCGAGCTCGTCGACTTCGCCGCCGCCTGGCTGCGGCCCGCCCCCGGCGAAGAGGGCCAGGTCGCCGGCGCTCTGGCCGAAGCCGTGCAGCGTGGCGGTCCGGACGGCCATGCCGACCTCGCTGGCGCCCTCGACATCCTCAAGGCCGCGCCCCTCGACGACACCCTCGTCGTCTGCGCCCCCAGCCCAGTGAGCCCCGAAAAGGCGGCGGCCATGGCGGGTGGCGCAGCCAACCTGGCCGTCGCGCTCTTCGGTAACCGAGCCAGCGAGAACCTCGTCGTGCTCCCCGCCGAGGTGAACATCCATGGCCTGATGGACCTCGGCGTTGGCGTCAGCGGCCCCGTCGACCCGCTCGCAGACCTCGCCGGGCTCGTCGTCTTCCGCGACGACCCGACCCTGCGCCTGCCCGGTGCTGCATCCGCCCTCGCGCAGATACCGGCCCTCGTCGTCGTCGACAACGTGCTCCACGAGACTGCACGGCGGGCCTCTGCCGTCATCGCCGAAGGCCGCCCGTACGCCACTGGCGGGACCTTCACCCAGGGCGACTTCCGCGTCCAGCGGCTCGCGCCCGCGATTCACCCCGAGGGTGCGGCGGTCAGCGGCCTGGCTGCCCTCGCCGCACTGGGTGCCGCTCTCGGCCTGGACCTCCCCGACGACCCGGACGACGCGCTGGGCGAGATCACGCGTGAGCACCCCGTCTACCAGACCGCCTACGACCTGCTCGTGGGCGAAGGCGTGCGCCTCCCGATGCCGGTCGGGCAGAAGGGCACGATAGCTCCGGTAGAACCCTTCGCCGCGCGCGAGGGGATGCGCGTCATCTGCGCACGCGACCTCTACACGGCTGAAGACGCGGCCGCCCTGCGCCACCCGGAGGCCGACCGCCTGCACCGCTACGACCGCATCCAGGTGAGCGAAGAGGACGCCGCGCGCCTGGGCATCAGCGACAACGACGAAATCGAGATCAGCGACGGCACGCTCACTGTCCGCGCCCCGGCCACCGTCACCGAGCGTGTGCCCGCCGGGGCGGTGTTCGTCTCGAGCCTCCTCCAGGGGGGCGTCGCCGTCGGCTTCTTCGCCGCCGGGCCCCTGCCCACGGTCCGCCTCGGCGTCGCCGTTCCCGTCTAGTTCCGCAGCCGGCGAATCGCGCAGCGCTCGGCCCTGTTCCTACATGGGAATTTGCAGACGGTTTACGAAGTGACCGAACGGCCTTCACAAAGGGTCGTTAGAGTGGAAGTCACGGAGCCGGGATTGTCGCGGAACTCCCTTTCCCCGCTCCCGCCCGGGCCCTCGTGCTCTGGCGGCAACCGCGACGATCCTGCCCGGACCACCCGCAGCCGCTGACCGGTCATCAGCGGCCACGGCCAGCCAGGCTCGCCAGGCAAGTGGTCATCGCACCTTCGGCTTCCCTTCCTACCTCTCCAGGCCAGTCCGAAGCCGTAGCCAGAAAGCCCCCGGAAACCCGGGGGCTTTCTCCATGGGCCCGTGCCGCCTCGTCGCTTCAGGGCGAGCCAGTGATGTCTCCATGGTTGCCTCCGCGGTCGGCCGAGGCGTTCTTCCATTCGCCGTTGTTGCCAGCGCTGTAGTGGAACTCGAACGTTGGCACGTCGTACGTCGCCGCCGCGCCGAAGACAGCCTGGACGAACGCGGCCGTCGTGCAAACCGCCGGGCAGTTCCCCGATGGGTTGTACGTTCCCCCACTGACGACAATGGTGAAGGTCCCATGCATCTTGCCGCTCACTCCCGCTGCGACCGTCCCTCCCGGGTTCGTCTCGCAGGCGCCCGGGCTCGCCCCCGCCATCGTCACGAAGCTGCCCTTCTTGAACTCCTGCACGATCGTGTAGGTGCCATCCACATTGGGCTGCGTGTCGACCTTGAAGTGGCGGTCGAACGTGTCGTTCGCCCAGTCGTTGCCACAGGTGCCCGAGTCGGGGGATGAGCTGGGGAAGGGTCCGTATTGGCGAACGCGGCCGGCGGCCGAGACAGCGCCGGGCAACAGCCCGAGCACAACCAACCCCGCCAGCGCCAGGAACATGATTCGGACTCGCATGAGCTTACCTCCAACCTGTTTGGTCGCGCCGATAGTACACGCGCTGTCAACCATTCGAGAGCGAAATGACGGGATCCTTCGGCCGTCGCCCGTTATCCGACAAGTTCCTCACCCTGGTGGCGAATCACGACCACACAGAACGGACAGTCCGCCAGCACCCTGCCCGAGGAAGGATTCTCCGGCTTCAGTCCTTCTCGTCTCCCGCCTCGACGCTGCCGTCCACGCACACGGCCAGAACACGCATCCCCTTTCTGGCAGCCGCCGCCAGCGTCTCCCGCCCTCCGATGAGCACCGCCTTCGCCCAGACCTCCGCCCGCCAGGCCGCCTCACCCCATACCGTCACCTGTTCGTAGTCGCCCGTAGCCGGCAGCCCCGTGCGCGGGTCGATGAGGTGGTGCGCGGTTCCGCCGGCTGCCGTTCGCCAGCGGCGACGCCGCCTGGACGACGTCGCAACCGCACCGTGCATTGCCCCTTCCCAGACCGGCGCCTCGCCCTCGGGCGGATCGACGGCGACCAGCCAGCCGTCGACTCCCTCCTCGCTCCCGCTGCAGCGCAGGTCACCGCCGGCGTTCAGGAAGAGCGCAGGGTAGCGGGCGGCGAAACCTTCGACGAACAGATCCACCGTCCAGCCCTTGACGACGCCGCCCAGGTCGAGCCCGCCGGTGGTCAGCCGCACGCGGTTGCCGTCGACCGCCAGGCACGCGACCGGCGAAGGGACAGCCTGGGCGGTGGGCATGCCGCCGTCGACGCGGGCAAACGTACGGTCGTAGCCGGCAGCGCGCAGGGCAGGCAGAACCAGAGGATTGTACAACCCGTCGGTCTCGGCGAAGGCGGCCAGCGCCAGCAGCACGCCCGCCGCAAAGCGTTCGTCCTCGACCACCTCGCCCCGATTCAAGCGGCTGAGCAGGCTGCCCTCACGGAATCGCGAGAAGCGCTGCTCCTGGTCTTCGAACAGGAGGCGGACGGACAGGAAAGCGTCGAGCGGGCGGGTGGTCGCCTCGACGATCAGGTCGACGTCGGTGTCCATCGCCCGGAAGCTCTCCTGGAACTGCATCAGCGCCACCGCCGCACAGGGCCCACCGCTGGGCCAGCCGCGACCGGCATCCTCAGGCGTCGCCGGCTCGCACGCATCAGCGCGCACCATTGGCCGCGTACGACGCCCACTGACCGAGTGCGTCGTACGCGGCGTACTTGTAGCACTCCGAAAGGGACGGGTAGTTGAAGACCATGTCGATCAGCGTGTCTACGGTGCCACCGAGCACGATCACCGCCTGCCCCAAGTGAACGATCTCCGTCGCATGCTCGCCAATGACGTGGACGCCGATCAGCCGACGGGAGGCGGCGTCGAAGACCAGCTTGAGCAGTCCGTCTTCGGCACCGATGATCTGACCGCGCGCATTCAGGGCATACGCCGCCCGCCCGCAGACGAAGGAAGCGCCGTCCGCCACCGTCTCCTCTTCAGTGACGCCGACGCTACTCACCTCGGGGATCGTGAAGATGCCTTTGGGCCACACCTCCGTCATCTCCTGCTTGTAGGCGAAGCCAAACGCGT
>JADLBJ010000066.1 GCA_020847765.1 Dehalococcoidia bacterium | reverse complement strand
GCGAAGACGCGATGGCCCGTCTCGGCGAAGGAGGTGGCCGCCGCCTGCAGGTCGGCCGGCACGCTGGCGCTCCGGGCCGCCACCTGCTCGTAGGCACCCTTGATCGCGTGCAGGGCGGTGCCGTCGGCCGTGCCGTGGGTCGTCCGCATGAGCCGGGTGGCGGCCGTGAAGGGCTCGGTGGCCACCCGCGGCCAGGTGGCGTCCAGCCGCTCACCGCCCCAGCCGAGCCCCTGGGCGGCCATGCGGATCGCGGCCTCCGAGGGGTCGCCGTGGGCGTGCCAGCCGTGCTCGCTGTCCCATTCGACCACGGCGTCGCTGCAGAGGGCGCCGACGACGAGCGCCCGCTCGGCGGCGGCGCGAACGGCGCCCGGGAGACCGTCGCCGTCCGGGGCGAGGGTGGTCTTCAGCGCGCCCGGCGACTCGTCGACCCGCACCCGGACGGCCTCGCCGCCGGGCAGGACGACGGCGCGCAGGACCATGCGGTTCAGGGTGAGCGTGCCTGTCTTGTCGGTCGCTATCGTCGTCGCCGAGCCGAGCGTCTCCACGGCCTCCAGGCGGCGGACGAGCACCTTGCGCGCTGCCAGGCGGTGGACGGCCACTGCCAGCGCGGCGGTGGCGACGGCCGGAAGACCCTCCGGCACGGCGCCGATCGCGAGAGCGACGGCGAGCTCGACCATCGGCCGCGCCTCGCGCCCCTGGATGAAGCCGATCACCGGGAGGAGGGCGCAGAGCGCCAGGAAGACCGCGATCAGCCGCTTGCCGAGCACCTCGAGGCGCGCTTCGAGCGGCGTGGGCGGGCGCTCGGCCGTGCGCATGGCCGTGACCATGCTGCCGAGGGCGCTGGCAGCGCCGGTGGCCGCGACGAGCGCCAGCCCGCTGCCAGCGACCACCGTCGTCCCGCCGTAGACAACGGTGGGCGGGCGAAGGGCCTCGCCGTCGGTCAGATCCTCCGTCTTCGCCACCGCCACGGACTCGCCCGTGAGAATCGCCTCGTTGACGAGGAGGCCCTGCGAGAGGACGACGCGCCCGTCCGCCGGCACGATCCGCCCTTCGCCGAGGGCGACGAGGTCGCCGGGGACGACGTCAGTCGCGGGGATCTCCTCGTGCAGGCCTTCCCGCACGACCTCGGCGCGCTGGGCAGTCAGTGAGCGAAGGGCGGCGGCTGCGCGCTCCGAGCGGTACTCGGTGAAGAAGCCGAAGGCGGCGGCGATGACGACCGTGATACCGATGGCGAAGGCGTTCAGCCATTCGCCCAGGCCCATGGAGATGAGCATGGCCGCGATCAGGAGCCAGAGCAGCTTGCTCGACAGCTGGCGCAGGGCGATGCCAGGCCAGCGCAGTCCGGTTTCGGGCGCCGGGTCGTTGGGGCCGACCTGGCGCAGGCGGGCGCGCGCCTCGGTGTCGCTCAGTCCCTCCTCGAGGTCCGTATGGAAGGCAGTGGCCACGGCCTCGAGGGGCAACTCGGCGATCTCGCCGAGCACCGGGAAGGGGCCCGGCGAGGCGCCCGCCAGCTGTCCGGCGACCTCTCGCGGCCCGGCCGCGGGGCTCATACCCGTCGCCTTTCCCGAGGGCGCCATCCCCGCGATTGTCGCACGCAGGGACCGACGGGGCAGCGGCCGGCCGGGGGCCACGGCGGGCGCCGTTCGGCCGCCGCGTCAGGCCTAAAGCTCAGTCCGCCGCCAGGTGCGCCGGCAAGTCAGTCTCCTTCTCCATCTGGATGGTGAGGAGGACGACGCTCGCCTCGTTCGCGTGCAGCCGATGGCTGAGGCCGGGCTCGAGCACGGCGAGGCTCTGAGCCGTCACCGTCGCCTCGCCGCTGTCGGTCGTCAGCCGCACGGAGCCGCGCAGGGCCTGGACGCAGACGCCCCCGGCGACGCGGTGCGGCTCCACGTCGACGCCGGCGCGCAGGGCGACCAGCGTGAGGCGCAGCGGCCCTTCCTTGACAAGCGTCTTCGCGGCCCGGCCGGAGGCGGCATCCTCGGCGAGCGCCGCCAGGGCGTCGGCCTCACGCCCGAGCTGAAACGCCAGGAGCGTGGCGGAAAGACGGTTGGCCCGCTCATAGGCGGAGTGCTGGGGGGACGTCATCCTCTCCTCCTGTCACCAGAGGCGGCGGCGTCTCGGAAGGTCGTCCTCACAGGGAGCGTACCGCGGCAGGGGGCGAGCCGGCCAGCACCTGGTCAGGAGTAGCGCTCTTCCCGCCAGGGGTCGCCGTAGATGTGGTAGCCGTAGGTCTCCCAGAAGCCGGGGCGGTTCCGGTCGAGGAACTGCAGGCCGCCGATCCACTTCGCGCTCTTCCAGAAGTAGAGGTGGGGGATGACGAGGCGGAGCGGCCAGCCATGTTCGGGCGTCAGCGGCTGGCCGTTGTGGCTGTGGGCAAAGAGCACGTCGTCGCGCAGCAGGTCTTCAAGGGGCACGTTCGTGGTGTACCCGCCGAAGCTGTGCAGCATCACGTACTTCGCTTCTGGCTTGACGCCGATCGCGTCGAAGAAGGCGCGGAAGGGGATGCCCTGCCACTCGTTGTCGTACTTGCTCCAGGTCGTGACGCAGTGGATGTCGTTGATCTCGGTGGTCTGACCGAGCGCGTTGAACTCCTCCCAGGTGAAGGAACGCTCCTCCTCGACGAGGCCCCAGGCGTGCAGCCGCCAGCTCGCCAGCTCGATGCGCGGGATGCTGCCGTAGTGGAGAACGGGCCAGCCAGCAGTCAGATGCTGACCGGGCGGAAGGCGAAGCTTGCCGTCCGGGCGCAGCTCGCGAGAAGCAGAGGCAGAGGCCATGGTGGAACTCCTGGGGATCGCTCAGCCTTCAGTATGCCCGCTGGCCGCGACCCCCGCCAAGACGAACCGCCGGGCCGTGCAGGAAAGGCGCCCTGACCGCAGGCGCCGCTCAGGGGCGGCCGGCTGCTAAGATGGAGCCGTGGAAGACGTGTCCGCTCGAGGGCCGGCCTCCCCGCCCCGCGGGCGCCTGGCCCTGCGGCGCGGTGACAGCTGGTTCCTGCTCCTCGCCGCCGCCGTCGTCGGGCTCGATCAGCTGACAAAATGGGCCATCCGCCAGACGGTGGAGCGGGGCGACAGCTACCTGGACATCGGCGTCTTCCGGATCGTCCACATCACCAACAGCGGCGCCGCCTTCGGCATCCTGCAGAACGCCGGCCCGCTGCTCGCCGCCACGAGCCTGATCGGCATGGCGGCGCTGCTGGTCTACCTGTTCAACCCGGGCTTCGCCCACCCCCTCATGCGTGTCGGCCTGGCCCTCATGCTCGGCGGGGCCGGCGGCAACCTCGTCGACCGCCTGAACAGCGGCGAAGTGGTCGATTTCCTCAAGGTCACGCACTGGCCGGCCTTCAACCTGGCCGATTCGGCCATCACCATCGGAGTGGTATGCCTCCTCTGGGCGATGACACGCGAACCGCAGCGTCCGACGACCAGCGGGAGCTCGTAGCGGCCGCCGCCGGGCGCGTCGACGCGGTCCTGGCCGCCGCCTGCCCCGACCTGAGCCGCGCACGCCTGCAGCGGCTCATCGCCGCCGGCCACGTCCGCCTCAACGGCGAGGCCGTGCGCAAATCCGTCCAGGTCGTCGCCGGCGACCGGTTAACCGTGCACCTGCCGCCGACGCCACACGAGGCCGTCGCCTCTCCTCTGACGCTCCCCGTCCTCTACGAAGACGACGAGCTGGTCGCGATCGACAAGCCGGCCGCTCTGGCCGTCCACGGCGCGCCCGGGGAACGCGGCCCGAACGTCGCCGCCTGGTTCCTCGCCTGCTACCCGCTGGCGGCCGCGGCCTTCGAAGCCGACCGCCCGGGCATCGTCCACCGGTTGGACAAGGACACGAGCGGCGTCCTCTTGCTGGCGAAGACGCCCATCGCCCAGGCCCACCTGAGCCGCGCCTTCGAAGCACGCCAGACGGCGAAGAGCTACCTCGCGCTCTGCGAGGGCGTCCCGCCGCGGCCACACGCCGTCGTCGACGCGCCCATCGCTCGCCACCCCGGCGACCGCACGCGCATGGCCATCGCCAGCCGCGGCCGCGCTGCCCGCACGGAGTACGAGGTCGTCGGCTCGGCGCACGGACGCTCCCTGCTGCTCATACGGCCGGAGACGGGGCGCACCCACCAGATTCGCGTCCACCTGGCCGCCATCGGCGTGCCCGTCGTCCACGACCGCGTCTACGGGAAGGGGGGCGACGGCCGCCAGCTGCTGCACGCCTGGCGGCTGGCCGTGCCCCATCCGGCGGGCGGCCGGCTGACGGTGACGGCGCCGCTGCCGGCAGACTTCCGCGCCGCCGTTCGCGCACTCGGGCTGCAGGCGGTAGCCTTCCCCTACGAGCAGCCGGCCGCCGCCGTGCACGAGGCCGAGGCTGCCCCCGACCCCCTGCCGATGGTCTGACCTCGCATGGTGCGCACCCGCTTCGCCCCCAGCCCGACCGGCGACCCCCACGTCGGCAACGTCCGCACGGCGATCTTCGCCTGGGCACAGGCGCGCGCCAGCGGCGGCCAGTTCATCCTCCGCCTCGAAGACACGGACCAGAACAGGCTCGTCCCCGAATCGGTCGAGCGCATCTACGACAGCCTGCGCTGGCTCGGCCTCGACTGGGACGAAGGGCCGGACGTGGGCGGGCCGCACGCGCCTTATGTCCAGTCCGAGCGGCTCCCACTCTACCAGGAGGCGGCCAGCCGGCTGATCGCCGAGGGGAAGGCGTACCGCTGCTTCTGCACGGCCGAGCGGCTCGACGCCATGCGCGCGCAGCAGGCAGCTGCCAAACAGCCCCCCGGCTACGACGGCCGCTGCCGCACCATCCCGCCCGCAGAGTCGGCCGCCCGCGCCATGAGCGAGCCCTTCACCGTCCGCTTCAAGATGAAGCGCGAGGGGCAAACCGTCCTCCACGACCTCGTGCGCGGTGCCGTCGTCTTCGAAAACGCCCTCCAGGACGACTTCGTCGCCCTCAAGTCCGACGGCTTTCCCACCTACCACCTGGCCGTCGTCGTCGACGACACGGCGATGGGGATAACGCACGCGATCCGGGGCGAGGAATGGATCTCCAGCGCGCCCAAGCACCTGCAGCTCTACGAGGCGCTCGGCTGGGCGCCGACGGCCTTCGCCCACCTCCCGCTCATCCTCGGCCCCGACCATAAGAAGCTGAGCAAGCGCTCCGGCGACACGGCCCTGCTCGACTACCGGGACCGGGGCTACCTGCCGGAAGCGATGTTGAACTTCCTGGCGTTGCTCGGCTGGTCGCTCGACGAGAAGACGAACCTGCTCTCGCGGGAGGAGCTGGCCAGTGCGTTCACCATCGAGCGCGTCGTCCCCAATCCGGCCGTCTTCGACGCCGGCCGTCTCGACTGGCTGAACGGTCACTATGTCCGCCAGATGAGCCCCGAAGCCTGGCTGGAGACCGTCGTCGCCTGGGCCGAACGCGGCCTGCCGCCGAGCGTGCCGCGGCCGCTCGACCACGCCGTTCTGGCCGCGGCCGCGCCGCTCCTCCAGGAGCGTGTCGCTCGGCTCGAAGAGATCCCGGCGATGGTGGCACCCCTCTTCGGCTTCCAGGCGCCCGAGTTCGACGCCGCGCTGCTCACGGAGCGCGCCGGCGGCCCGGCCGCCGCCGTCCGCGTGCTCGACGCCGCCATCCTCGCGCTCGACCGCGTGGGCGAAGGCGATTGGACGCGGGAGGCGGTCGAGGCCGCCGTCCGCAGCCTGGAAGAGACGCTCGGGCAGAAGCTGCGCAAGTTCGTCGCCGTGCTCTACGTGGCCGTCCTCGGCAGCCCCCAGGGCACGCCCCTCTTCGACTCGCTGGCCATCCTCGGGCGGGAACGCGCGCTCGAGCGGCTGCGGGCGGCGCGCGCCCGGGCCGAGCATCGCGGTTAGCGGCCGGCGCCCTTGCCCGCGCGGGCCGAGGGTGGTTCGCTAGAGCCATGGCCGACAGCAGCGCCGCCGGCAAGCTTCCCGCCGCCAGCGAGGGCGTGGCCGGCTACCTCTCCCCCTACCCCTACCTCGACCGCCTCCAGGAGAAGATGGAGGAGCGGCTGGCGAAGAAGGTGCCGGTCAAGGGGCGCTTCTGTGGCTTCTGCTATGCCCGCCTGCGCGAAAGCGACACCGTCTGCCCCTTCTGCCAGACCGACGTCGCTGCCGCCGGCACCGTCGAGGAGATCCCCCAGGACGTCCTGCGCGCCTACAGGACGAAGCAAAGGACGGAGGCGCGCTGGGTCCATACGGGCGCCTTCTTCGGGCTGATCCTGGCGAGCGTCCTCTTCCTGGTGCTGGTTCTCTGGGGGCCCGGCTGGCTCGGACACCCGGCGCTCGCCTTCGTCGTCCTCATCTTCGGCGGCTACTTCTTCGCGCAGCTTTTCGGCACGTTCCTCGGCGCGCAGATCGGCTACCGCCGCGGCGCCCGCCAGCGCGACGCCCTCTGGACTGCCTGGCTGGCGAAACGGGAGGGCCGCGCCGCCTGACGCCCGCCGGCCGCCCGCGTCAATGGAACGCCGTGTAGACGTAGTCGTTGTACTGGAAGGTCCCGTCGTCGAACTCCGACCAGAGGCGCACGTACACGGTGCGGCCGTCCGTCGGCATCGTCGTTATCTGGTAGGCCGTGTTGACCATGTAGTCCGCGCGGATGTCGAAGGTGCCGGGACTGCTGCCGATCCAGAGATGGTAGTTGACGATACGGTTCCCCGGGTCGCGGGTGAAGGTCACGGTGGCGCCGGGGAGCGTCGTGCCGGGCGTCGGCGAGAGGATCGTCGCCTTCGTGGCGCCGCCGTTCACCGCCGTGAAGGTGTAGTCCACGTACTGGTAGGTGTTGTCGCTGAAGTGGGTCCAGAGGCGGACATAGACGGT
>JADLBJ010000235.1 GCA_020847765.1 Dehalococcoidia bacterium | reverse complement strand
GTCGTCGCGCACGGCCGTGTCCTGCTCGCAACGATCACGGCGGACGACCGCGAGTGGGCGATCGAGACCTGGCAATCGATTCGCCACCACGAGGCCTCGCCCGTCCCTCGCGCGCGGCAACCCGCCCGCCGGACGAGGTCGCGCCGCCGCGGGTGATCGCGGCCTCCGTCCAGCCGTCGTTATACTCCCGGTATGAAGACTGCCGTGTCCGTCCCCGACGACGTGTTCGTGCAAGCCGAGCGCCTCGTTCGCCGCTTCGGACTCTCGCGGAGCGAGCTGTACAGCCGAGCGCTCCGCGAGTACGTGGCACGCCACGCCGAGGAGGATGTGACCGACGCCCTCAATGCCGTCATCGCGGACATTGCGGACGACAATGGCGTCCTCGCGAGGGAAGCCGGTCGCCGAACGCTGGAGCGGTCGGAGTGGTGATCTCGCAGGGCGACGTCTGGTGGGCCGACCTCGAATCCCCGGAGGGATCGGCGCCCGGCTTCCGACGCCCGATCGTGGTCGTGCAGGGCGATCCCTTCAACCGAAGTGCGATCCGAACCGTCGTCTGCGTTCCCCTGTCGTCCAACCTGCGCTGGGCGGACGCGCCAGGGAACGTTCGGTTGGCCGCGGTGACGACCGGACTGGCCCAGGAGTCTGTCGCGAACGTCTCGCAACCCGTGTCGGTCGATCGAAGCGCGCTCACCGAGCGCGTCGGTAAGCTCCCGCGGGCCAAGCTGGACCTGGTCCTCGCCGGGCTCGACGTGATGCTCGACCGGAACTGACGCCGCGATCTGAGGCTCGCACGATGACCCTGCTCCCGCTCGACCCCGATCAACTGCTCTCGACCACGCGCGCCGTCCGCCGGCGCCTCGACTTGACGCGTCCAGTCCCGAACGACCTCATCCGGGAGTGCGTCGCGATGGCCCTCCAGGCGCCTTCGGGCGGCAACGAGATCGTGATGCGCTTCGTGGTGGTCCGCGACCCGGCCGTGATCCGCGCGGTGGGCGACGTCTACGCGCAGTGCTGGACGAAGTACGAGGCCTCGCCCCGCTTCGCGGGCAAGCTGCCCCGCCACACTGACGAGCTGCGCGCCCAGCAGGGCCGCGTCGTGTCGTCCGCCGCGTACCTCGCGGAGCACATGGGCGACTGCCCTGTGCTGGTGATCGGCTACCTCAACCGGCGCCTCGACGGAGCGACCGGCGCCGCAGCGGCCGCCGCCCTGTGCAGCGTCCTGCCCGGGATGTGGAGCTTCATGCTCGCCGCTCGGGCACGCGGCCTCGGCACCGCGTGGACCACGATCCACCTGATGATGGAGGAGGTCGTCGCCGACCTCGTGGGCATCCCGTACGCGACCACGCAACAGGTGTGCCTGACGCCCGTCGCCTGGACGGACGGCACGGACTTCAAGCCGGCCCTGCGGCCGGATCCTGACGCGATCATCGACTGGCGGTGAGGGCGGGCCGCCGTCGGGGCGACGGCACCGCGCCGCCCCGACGATGACCGTGGACCGGCGACTCAGCGCGCCGGCGCGCCCGACCGGAACAGCTGCACGGGGAGCAGGT
>JADLBJ010000065.1 GCA_020847765.1 Dehalococcoidia bacterium | reverse complement strand
GACGAAGCACGCAGCGCCGCCGGTGCAAGCGTTTCAACCCGCTCGAAGGGCTCCATCCGCCCCCAGGCCTCCGGCCGGGAGGCACGCGTGACCGCGGGCGGCGCCCGGGTGCCCGAGTTCTACGGCCAGGAGTTCGGCGGCGGCGCCCGGCCGCGCACCCGCCAATTCCCACCCCACCGCGGCCGCGAGGGCTACTTCCTCTGGCCAACGGTCCGGCGCCGGCTCAGGACCGCGGCGGAGGAGTGGGCGGAGATCTTCGATGACATCTTCGGGCCGCAGGCCCGCATTGGAGGGAGCTGATGGCATTCGTCTTCGACATCAACGAGCTGGACCTGGGGGAGCTGGAGGACTTCGCCGAGGCGACCGGCATCGACCCGATGCAGCTCCAGGACGGCTGGCAGCCGACGCTGAAGGCCGTCCGCGCCTTCGTCTGGCTGGTGAAGCGGCGGGAGGACCCGGCGCTGACCTTGGAGGACGCCCGCCGGGTGAAGGTGAGCGAGCTCGCCAGCCTGGTCCCCACCATGGCCGGCGCCGGCGGTGGCTCGGAGCCCTCCCCGAGTTCTGCCACGTCTTCGGCCTGACGCCGGCCGAGTTCTGGGCGCTGCACCCAGACGAGTTCCTCGTCATGCGGCGCTACCTGGAGGAGCACGCGAAAGCGCTGAAGAAGGGCCATGGCTGAACGGAAGCTGGAGATCGTCTTCCTGGGCAATGCCAAGCCGGCGCAGGACGCCATGCAGCAGCTTGCCCAGAGCGGCGAGGGGCTCCAGGCGAAGATCGGCGGCCTCGAAGGCGCCTTCTCCAAGGTCGCGACTGTTGCCGGCGGCTTCCTCCTCGGGACTGCGATCACCAAGGGGCCGAGTGCTCTCATGGGCCTAAGCGACACCGCCCGCGATCTAGAGCTCCAGATGAAGAAGGCCTCGGTCGTCTTCAGCGACCAGCTCCCCGTCGTCCAGCAATGGGCCGCCGGCAACGCCGCGGCCATGGGCCTCACCAAGAGCCAGGCGGTCAACCTCGCCGCGGGGCTCCAGGACCTGCTAGTGCCGATGGGCATGAACCGCGACGAGGCCGCAGCCCTGAGCACGAAGACGATCGGCCTGGCCGGGGCGCTGGCGGAGTGGTCGGGCGGCTCCAAGTCGGCGGCCGAGGTGGCCGACATCCTCACCAAGGCGTACCTGGGCGAGACGGACGGGCTCAAGGCGCTCGGCATCTCGATCAGCGCGGCCGAGGTCGAGCAGCGGTTGCTGGAGAAGGGCCAGAAGGACCTGACCGGGACCGCCCGTCAGCAGGCCGAGGCGCTCGCCATCCAGGAGATGATCTTCGAGAAGAGCACGGATGCGCAGAAGGCGTTCGCCGAAGGAGCGGGCTCGGCCGCACGCAAGCAGGCGGAGATGAAGGCGCGCATCCAGGAGGCGAAGGAGGCGCTCGCCCGCGGCCTCGCCCCAGCCTTCGTCGCGGTCGCAACCGGCCTCGCGACTCTGGCCATTCCCGCGCTGACGGCCTTCGCCGAGCACATCGGCCCGCTGCTGGCGTCGGCGATCGAGGGCTCGAAGCCGATCCTCGAAGGGCTGGGGACGGCCGTCGGCGTCGTCGCCGGCTGGATGCGCGACAGCCTCGTCCCGGCGGTGCGGGACTTCGTCGCTACGGACATTGTGCCCAAGCTCCAGGCAGCAAAAGAGATCTTCGACGCGATCGCGCCGTCCGTCGCCGACCTCGCGGTCGCGGTGGGCGAGCGCCTCAAGCCACCGCTCATGGCGGTCCTGGAGTTCGTGGGCGCGCACAAGGAGATCCTCGCGGGCGTGGCCGTGGTCATCGGCGGCGCCCTGGTCGCGGCCTTCGTCTCCTGGGCGGTCTCGGCAACGGCGGCCGCGGTCGCGACCGTCGCAGCCCTGGCTCCGGTGGTCGCCATCGGGCTCGCGCTCTCGCTCCTCGCCGCCGGGATCATCTGGCTGGTCAAGAACTGGGACGACCTGGAGAAGAAGTACCCGGCGCTGAAGACGGCGACGGACGCGGTGAAGGCGGCCTTCGAGGCGTTCGCGGGCTGGATTACCGGCACCTTCGTCCCCGCGGTCGCGGCCATCGCCACGGCGATCAGCGAGGCGGTCACGGCGGCCGTCGGCTTCGTGCGCGAGCACTGGCACGAGATCGAGGACGTCATCCGCCCCGCCCTCGAAGCCCTGAAGCTCATCGTCCAGACCGCCTGGGACCAGATGCGCCTCCAGATCGAGATGGTCCTCGGCGTCATCAAGGGCGTGGTCGACGTCTTCATGGGCGTCTTCACCGGCGACTGGGACCGGGCATGGCAGGGGGTGAAGGGCATCTTCGGCGCCGTCTGGAACGGTCTCGAAGGGACCGCCCGCAACGCCATCAGCCTCCTCGCCGGCCTCGTCCCGCTCATGCTCGAAGCGGCCCTCGGCCTCGGCTCAGCGCTCAAGGATGGCATCGTCTCCGGCATCAAGGGCATCGCCGAGAACGTGGGCGACATCGCCCAGGCGCTCATCGACGCATTCCGCGCGGCGGTGAACCGCGCCCTCCGCTGGCTCCACGACAACGTCCGCATCGAGGTCCCCGGCTTCGACCCGCCCGGGCCGGGAAGCATCCCCGGCTTCTCGTGGGGCTTCCCCCTGATCCAGCTCGCTCGCGGTGTGCGCGACTTCCGCGGCGGCCTCGCCCTCGTCGGCGAGGAGGGCCCGGAGCTGGTGCACCTCCCCCGCGGCGCCGACGTCCTGCCGGGCCGCGAGACGCGACAGCTTCTGTCGCTGGGAGCCGGGCGCGAGGGCGTTACCGTCACGACCGGCGACGTCGTCATCTACGCCCGCGACCCGGAGCAGGGCCGCCAGTCGCTCAACGACTTCGCCTACGGACTGGCCGCCGCACTGCGCGCGCGAGGTGTGGCATGACCCTCGCCTCGGTGCGGTACCTGGAGAAGTTCGAGTCGGTCGACGGGCTCATGAGCTACGCCTTCCCCGTGGACGACTACGAGTACGAGCCCTCCCAGGCCTTCCGGCGCGCGGAGGCGCCGGTCGTCGGCGCCGACTACGCAGTGGACTTCCTGGGCGCTGCGCCCTGGCCGAAGGCGGTCGGCGAGGAGGCCCTGCGTTTCACGATCTGGGGCACGAGCGCGGCCGACGCCGACGGCCAGTTCGACGACTCCGTCACGACCCTGCGCCGGATCGGCCTCGGCAAGCTCTACCAGTTGGACTCCGTGACGACCCGGCGATGGTGTTGGGCGAAGCTCCTCGCCCGCCCGTCCTACCAGGTCGACGTCAACGGCTGCTTCAACGTCCCGGTCACTCTCCGCTTCGCCCGCTACTCGGACTGGTTCGCGGCCGCGCCCACGACGGGCTCGGTCACCATCACCACATCGCCCTACCCCCTCACGATCACCAATCCGGGGAACGCCCCGGCGCGCTTCGCCGTCTTCCGTCTCCGCGCAAACGCCGCGAGCGGCTTCACCAACCCGTCGCTCACGAACCTCACGAACGGCTACAGCTTCGCCTCCAGCCGGGACGCGGTCAGCGTCGACTCGGAGCTGAAGGTGGACACGGAGCGGATGCAGGTTCTCTGGAGCGACACGAACGGCGCCGTCTACGCCGACGACTACGCCCTCGTCACCCTCGGGCCGACGCAGGTCGGTTTCATGCAGCTGGAGCCAGGCCCCAACGCCATGCAGTACGCCGACGGTGGCGTCCCCAATCTCGACCTGGAGTGGAGCTTCTATGCCCCGTACCACTGACGACCGGGCGCGGTCGCGCCTGCTGGAGCGGCTGGAGGTCGCCCGCTTCGACCACGATCCCGAGCGGCCGGACGGCAGGCACGACGCCGAGTGCGCCCCGACAGAAGGTGTCGCGGTCTACACCCTCGACGGCGAGCCGGTCTCAGACCCCGACCGTTTCGCCGAGTTCGAAGCCGCGCTTGCTGAGGAGGATTGAATGGCAACCGTCTACCGCACCCGCACGCTCGTCGAGCGCATCACCGTTCCAGCAGACGAGGAGCTGGGCTTCGACTCCCAGGCAGCGGTCGCCCTCGCCCGGGCCGGCGGCAAGTGGGAGGCCGTCTCCGACACGGTCACCTACGACGTCCACGATGACGACCCCGGCGGCTGCACGGTGACCCAGCTCGCCGGCCGCGCTCCGAAGGAGGTGTGAGATGGCCCTCGTCAACCTCGCCCGCGACATGTCCGCGGACGCCGTCATCGGCGGTTCGACCTACACGAAGTTCAACGCCGCCAACGCCCACCTCGGCGTGGGCGACAGCAGCGCCGCCTTCGACCCGGCGCAGACCGACCTCCAGGCCGCTTCCAACAAGCTCAGGAAGCCCATGGACGCGACCTACCCGAGCCGGAGCGCCAACGTCGTCACCTACCGTGCGACGTTCGGCACCTCCGAGGCGAACTTCGCATGGAACGAGATCGGCGTCTTCAACGCCCTCTCCGGCGCGCAGATGCTCTCGCGCCTGGTGTCTGCCCTCGGGACGAAGACGTCGTCCGCCTCCTGGCAGCTCACGCTCACCCAGACCTGGGTGCTGGTCTAGCCTGTGACGACCCCGGGACGGGAGTACGCGCCCAAGCCCGCCGAGGGGACGTTGGAGCGCGCCCTGGCGGCGCGACCTCGTGGTGAGCGGCCGCGGCTCAAGGCGGAGGCGCTCGCCACGGCCAACGCCGGCCTGCGTTCGTTCGCCTACGGCGACATCGCCATCGAGGTGACGCGTGGACCCGAGGTCACCCCGGACGGGCTCCTTGCTGTCTGGGTGCAGGCGTCGCGCGGCGGTCTCCCCATCCCGGTCGACAACCCCTACCTCTTCCGCAACCCGCCCATCCTGGCGTCGAACGGGACCTGGCGGCGCGAAGTCGATGCCGAGGGGAGCGAGATCGATCGCCCAAACGTCGAGGAGAACCTGGCCGGGGCGTTTCGCGAGATCGTGGGTCTGGCGGTCGCGACCGTCGCGACCGTCGCGAGGAAGTAGGCGCCCATGGCGACCCTGACCGTCTACTCCGACGCGGCCGACGGCTACCTGCGCTCGAACAGCGGCACCTGGTCGGTCGCCCGCGCCGGCACGGGCGGCCAGCTCGTCGATGGCACGCGGATCCAGATCGGCGGTTCCTCGACTGCGTACTACGTTCGCGAAGCCTTCGTGTCGTTCGACACGTCCAGCATCCCGGATGCCGCGACGATCACCTCCGTCGTCCTGTCCCTCTATGGCCTCGCGGATAGCAGCACCTTCGACACGGAGCTGCGGGCGCGGAGCTACGACTGGGGCGCGACGCTAGAGTTTGCGGACTGGATCCCGGGCGCCAACCTCACCACCTACACCCTCCTGGCGACCTATCCCACATCCGCCTGGAGCATCACCGGCTACAACGACTTCAGCGAGAACGGCTCCAGCTTCCGCTCAGCGATCAACAAGATCGGGACGACCCCTATCGTCGTCCACTGTCACACGCTTGAAAGCGCGTCAGCCCCATCCATCCCGGAGCATGTAGAGGCGCAGCCCTCCGAGGCGGCGGGCACGACACAGGACCCAAAGCTGGTCGT
>JADLBJ010000064.1 GCA_020847765.1 Dehalococcoidia bacterium | reverse complement strand
GCCCGCCAGCCCGGAAAGGGCGTCGCCGACGGCCCTGTTCGAGCCCGTGTAGACGAAGTTGTTCCAGCCCTGCTGCAGGAAGACGAGCCGGCCGGCCGCCGGGTTCGGGTTCAGGCTCGCCACGTTCCCCTGGCCCGCGTCGACCCAGATCGCGTCGTACAGCCGCAGCTCGGAGAGGTCGGCAGCGTAGGCTGGTGCGTTCTTCGCAAAGTGCCGGTAGGAGCCCAGCCGGTCCACCACCACCTTCTGCGGATCCCACTTCAGGACGCTCGTCCAGGGCACGCCCAGGTTCGCCAGCGCCAGCGGCAGCGGCCCGCCCGGGTCCAGCTGGGCGACGTTGCTCCAGCCGCCGTTTAGCGTCTGCACGACGATCGCGCCGGGCGGTGGCGAGACGCTGCTCACGTCCCGGTTGACCAGCCCCAGGTCCGTGTTGCGCAGGCCCCAGGTGAAAGTCGGCTCCGCCGGCTGCCCCCCGACCGTGAGCCGCACCGTGCGCCCCGGTGCACCGCAGCCGGCCACCTCCGCGTCCGTCTTCACGCGCAAGCTGTAGCGGGCCGAGGGCCCGAAAGTGGTCGTCAGCGTCGCACCGCAGTCGACGGCGCCGACGAAGGCGCGCACGTCGGTGCCGGCCGGCACGTCCTTCCAGTCCTTGAGGGCGGCACCCGTCAGCGTCATCGGGATGCGGGCGAGGGCGGCGCCGAGGTTGACGACGCCTGCGCCCGCCCAGTTGTCGGGGCCGGCCCCCGGCGGCGGCTGCGTGGCCGTGGCGCGTGCGATCTGGAGGTAGTCCGCCGCCGGCAGAGTCGAGTTGCGTCCCACGAGGAGGGCGAAGAAGCCGCTGACGAGCGGGGTGGACACGCTTGTGCCGCTCTGGGCGCCGTAGGGGGCGCTCAGCCCCAGGTTCGTTCGCGTCGTCCCCGCGACGTTCAGCCCCGGGGCGGCGAAGTCCACGCCCGGGCCGTAGTTGCTGAAGGTCGCCCAGCTGTTGTTGGCGTCGGCTGCACCCACGCCGATCACGTTCCCGTACTGCGTGTAGGCGGCGGGATAGCCGGGGCTGACCTGGGCGTCGCCGGCGCCGTGGTTGCCCGCGGCGGCAACGATGATGACGCCGGCGTCGCTGGCCGCCTGGATAGCGTCGCGCAACGCCTGGATGTCGCCGCTCGTGTCGCCGGCGCGTGTCGAAAGGCTCAGGTTGATGACGTTCGCGCCCATCCGCCGGGCGTAGTCGATCCCCTGGGCCACGTTCAGCATGCTGCCGTTCGGCTCGCTGCCCAAGGGGCCGCAGTCGAGCACCTTGACGGTCATCAGGCGCACGTCCCAGGCGACGCCGCTGACGCCGACGCCGTTGTCGCCCGCGGCGCCGATGATGCCGGCGACGAGCGTGCCGTGCGAATGGTCGCGGTCGCCCGGCTTGCCGTGGTCGTCGGCGATAGCGCCCGTGCGCGCCGAGCTCGTGTAGCCGCAACCCGCACCGTTCTGGCTCGTTACGTCGACGAAGCGACAGCCGTAGCGGTCGTCGGTGCATTTGTTGCCGTCGTCGTCGACGCCGTCGGCGGTGGCGTCGCGCGCGTTCTCCCAGAGTCGCCCGGCGAACTCCGGGTGGGTCACGTCCAGCCCCGTGTCGAGGACGGCGACGACGACCGTGTGGCTGCCTGTCTCCAGCTCCCAGCCGGCGGGGGCGTTGATCTGGGCCATGTAGGCCGCCTGGTTCGCCGTGTAGTACGGGTCGTTCGGGACGACGGCGGCGTAGACGCGGGCGTCGGGCTCGGCCGAGACGACGTTCGGATCGCGCCGCAGCTCGGCGATGAACTGCTCCCGGCTCTGGCCCGCGGGCACGGTCACTGCCCGGTAGCCGCGCTCCTCCAGCGAAGGCGCCGGCAGGCCCGGCCCGGCCGCCTGCGCGTGCACGCCCGTCGCGTATTGGACGACCACGCGCTCACCCGGGGTCGGCGGCTGCTGTGCCCGCGCCCGGCCGCCGGCGAAGAGGAGGCCAGCGGCGAGGAGCGCGCCCAGGAGCGCCGCCCGTCGCCCGCTGCCGCGCCGCTCAGCTCTCACTCATCCTCCCGTCGGTGTGGGCGTCTGCGTCTTGCTCGGCGTCGGCGTGGGCGCTGGCCGGTTTCCCAGCGCCTTCTCGTCGACGACGACGGCGACGTCGCGCGCGCGGTCGACCGTGACGAACGCGTCGGCACCGAACGTCTGCACGACGGCGACGAGCGTGCCCCGCCGGAAGAGAAAACGATGGTAGACGGCGGGAAGTTCCGTCGTCCCCACCGTCCCCTGGAGCAGCTTCCAGGCGCTCGACTGGTTGCCCAGCCCCTGGACGGTCTCCTGGAGGGAGCCGGGGGCGTTCCGATAGTAGTCCTCGAACGTCTGGTAGGCCTCGCGCGCGCCGTCCAGGTTCGAAAAGAGGTAGCCCTCCACGAGCACGTAATACCCACCCTGGACGACGCCGGCGAGGAAGCCGTCCGGGTAGTAGGAGGCCTGGTAGCCGTCGACGTAGCCCCAGCGGTGGGCCAGGTTCTGACCGTCTGCGACCGACTTGAAGGGGCCCTTCGCCGCGAAGGCGAGCTCGTTCAGCCCGAAGGTGTCGTTGGGGTAGACGACGTAGCCGCGCGGCAGGTCGCCGAGCTGGGCGAGGTAGGGCGCCACCGGCCCCTTCACCACGGGCTGCGGTCCGCCGAGCGTCCCGCCCGTGCTCGCGCCGACGGGTGGCCCCGAGGGGCCGTCGTCCCGCGTCAGGAAGAAGGCGGTGAGGCCGCCGGCGAGGGCCAGAGCGACGAGGACGACGGCAGCGATCGCCAGAAGGGGACGGCGCCGCCGCGGTGGGGGCGCCCCGCGCGGACGGAAGGCCGGCGCCGCCCGGCTCACCGCGCCGCGCTGCTCGTCGCGGAGGCCGTCGGCGTCCGCGCGGGCGTGGCCGGAGTCGTATAGGCGGGCGGAGTGTAGTTGCTCGTCGGCGTCGGCTCCAGCGCCTGCTTCGTGCCCAGCGCCTTCTGGTCGACGACGAGGGCGAGGCTGCGCACGACGTCGACCTTCATCAGCGGGTCGGCGCCGATGGTGAGGACGAGGACGACCAGGTTTCCCCGCCGGAAGGCGATCTCGTGGATGGCGCGGTCGATCGTCGAGTTCCGGATCTTGTCGCTGATGCCCTTGAAGGCGCTCGACTGGTTCACCACCGGACCGGCGCTGATGGCCCCCGCACCGCTCTTGGAGAGGCGGCCGACGAAGTAGTCGTACGCCTTCTTCGCACCGTCGACGCTGCCGAAGAGGTGCGACTCGATGCGGATGGCGACGGCGCCGTTGAGGAGGGAGGGGTCGCCGCCTTCCGGCGTGAGCGCTGACTCGTAGCCGTTGACGTAGCCCCACTGCTTGAGGAGCGCCTCGCCCTCCGAGGCGGAGTTGAAGGCCGCCGTCTTCGCGTAGGCCGGTGCGTCGAGGACGAAGGTGTTCTTGATGTCGGTCAGGTAGCCGCTGCCCACGTCGTCGTGAAGGATCGTGTACTTGCTGGCGGGGGTGGCCACGCTGGGCTCCGTCGCGCGGTCGAAGGAGGCGTTGCCCGCGGCCGTGGGGCTGCTGCCGCTGGCGCTGCCGTCGCCCGGCGGCGTGGCGGCCGGGGCGTCGCCGTCGCCACAGGCGGCCGCCAGCAGAAAGGCGGCGGCGCAGGCAAAGAAGGCGAGCGGCAGCCGCCAGGCGGAGCGAACGGGGGACTCCATTGGTGTCCGGAGTGTACGGGCGGGCCCCCTTTGGCGGAAGGAATGCCCGGTAAGGCAGGGGGAAAGGCCGTCAGCTCTCCTCCGCCGTCTGCATGCCCATGATGTTGTAGCCGCTGTCGACGTAGACGACCTCGCCCGTGATCGCGCGGGCCGCGTCGCTGCAGAGAAAGGCGGCGGCGTTGCCCACGTCCTCGATGGTGACGTTGCGGCGCAGGGGCGCGGCGCCGGCGAAGCTGCGCTGGTAGTCGCGAAAGCCGCTGATGCCGCTCGCGGCCAGCGTCCGGATCGGCCCCGCGCTGACGGCGTTGACGCGCACCCCCTGCGGGCCGAGGTCGGAGGCGAGGTAGCGCATGGTCGCTTCCAGGGAGGCCTTCGCCACGCCCATGACGTTGTATTTGGGCACGACCTTCTCCGCCCCGTAGTACGTCAGCGTGAGCACGGCTCCGCCGCCTGCGGGGAAGAGCGGCAGTGCCGCCCGCGTCAGCGCGACAAGCGAGTAGACGGAGATGTTGTGCGCGAGCAGGAAGCCTTCGCGGCTCGTGTCCACGAAGCGGCCCGCCAGATCCTCGCGGGAGGCGAAGGCGATGCCGTGGACAAGGATGTCAAACGTGCCGAAGGCCTCCTTGGCGCGGGCGAAGACCTGCGCGACCTCGGCGTCGGAGCCAACGTCGCACTGCTCGACGAAGGTCGCGCCCAGGCTTTCGGCGAGCGGCCGCACCCGCTTCTCCAGGTTCGGCCCCGCGTACGAAAAGCCGAGCTTCGCCCCCTCGCGGGCGAGCGCCTGCGCGATCCCCCAGCTGATCGAATGGTCGTTGGCGACCCCGAAGACGAGCGCCGTCTTGCCGTCGAGCGATCCCATAGGCGGCATGATAGAGGGGCCGCGCGTTAACGGTCAGCGCCAGGGGGGGCGCCGGTGGCCGCCAAGGAGCGGCCCGCCCAGAATCGTGGGCGAACCCCCACCGGAGGAGCGCGATGCCGTACACCGCGAACCCCACACCCGACGGCCGCCCGCCCGTCGCCGCCGTCACCGGCGCGAGCTCCGGCATCGGCGCCGCCACCGCGCGCGCCCTGGCCGCCGCCGGCTTCGAGGTCGTCCTCGGCGCTCGGCGCATGGAGAAGCTCGAGACGGTCGCGCGCGAGACGGGCGGCCGCGCGCTGGCGCTGGACGTGAGCGACCGAGCGAGCGTCGAGGCCTTCGCGGCGTCGCTGCCCCGGCTGAACGTCCTCGTCAACAACGCCGGCGGCGCCCTGGGGCTGGAACCGCTCGCCCAGGCGGTCGACGAGCACTGGCGGACGATGTGGGAGGCGAACGTCTTCGGCCTGATGCTGATGACGCGCGCCTGCCTGCCCGCCCTGGAGGCCTCCGGCGCCGGCCACGTCGTCAACGTGGGCTCCATCGCCGGTCTCGAGTCGTACCCGGGCGGCGCGGGCTATACCTCGGCCAAGCACGGCGTCGTCGCCATTACGGAGACGCTCCGCGTTGAGCTGCTGGGAAAGCCCATCCGCGTGACGGAGGTGGACCCAGGGATGGTGGAGACCGAGTTCAGCGTCGTTCGCTTCGGCGGCGACGAGGCGCGCGCGAAACAGGTGTACCGCGGGCTGCAACCGCTCGTCGCCGACGACGTCGCCGACGCGATCGCCTGGGCGGTGACGCGCCCGCCGCACGTGAACGTCGACCACCTGCGCGTGACACCGCTCGCCCAGGCCTCCGCGACGCTCGCCCACCGAACGGAGTAGGCGCGGTGCGTCACTCCGCGGCCGGCGGGGGCAGCCGCTCCAGCCGGCCGCTGCCGAGCGCGGCACCCGGGCGGTTCCAGTTTGCACGGAAGCACGGCCGGGCCGGCGGAGACTGGACGATCGTTGGCGGGATGGACAGGCGGCAGCCGCAGGTCTATTCTCGGCAGGTATCTTCCTATTTCTGGAGGTTTCCATGGTGCGGCTCCTGGCGCTGGTCCTCGCCCTGGTCCTGCTGGCCGGCCTCTTCGGTGGGCTGCAGCGGCTCTGGCCCGCTTTGCGCGGGCGCAAACGCTCCCGCCAGTCGCTCCGCACGGACGTCGCCTGGTTCTTCTTCGACCCGCTGGTGAGCAAGCCGCTGGCGCTGGTGGCGGTCGTCGCCGTGGCGGCGGGCGTGGCGCTGCTCTTCGGCGCGGGCGCGGACGGCGACTCGCTGCGCGCCTTCGCGCGGCGAAACACGGCCCTTTCGGAGCAGCCGCTCGCGCTGCAGCTTGTCGAGCTCCTGCTCCTGTTCGACCTGATCGGCTACTGGTCCCACCGGCTGTTCCACGAGCGCGCGCTGCTCTGGCGCTTCCACGCCGTGCACCACTCCTCGGTCGAGCTGGACTGGCTTTCCTCCGTGCGCGTGCACCCCGTGAACGAGATCGTGCAGCGGGCAGCGCAGGCCTTGCCGCTCGTGCTGCTCGGCTTCGACGCGCGGGAGGTGGCGGCGCTCGTCCCGCTGTTGACCGTCTACGCGATCTTCCAGCATGCGAACGTGCCCTGGCGCTTCGGCCCGCTGCGCTACGTGGTGGCCAGTCCCGTCTTTCACCGCTGGCACCATACGAGCGAGCGCGAAGGGCTCGACCGCAACTTCGCGGGCATGTTCCCCTGGCTCGACGCGCTCTTCGGCACGCTCTACCTGCCCGAAGGGCGACAGCCGGTGGTCTTCGGCGTGGCGGGCGAGCCGCTGCCGGAGGGCTTTTTCGCCCAGCTCGTCTACCCGTTCCGCCGGCGCCAGCTCGTGCCCGTCGGCTGACCGCTCGCTCTTCCCCGAGGAAAAGGTGAAGGCCGCCGGTGTTTGCCGGCGGCCTTCGCAGCGTTGACAGGGCCGATCGTTAGACCGGCATCCACCACGCCCAGTTGCCGTCGCAGCTCGTGACGCGGCGGCCCATCCAGACGTTGTTCTGGTTGTTGCCAGGCAGGTACATGTTCCCGCTGGCGGTGCCGATGGCGAACTGCAGGTCGGGGCCGACGTAGCAGGTGTTCGACATCCAGTCGTAGTTGAAGGTGACGCCGATGTCGAGCGCCCAGCCCGCCGGGACGCCGCGCGAGTAGACGAAGGCGACCAGCGCCTCTTCGTTGCTCCAGATCCAGCCGGGGACGTCGCTGAACCAGCCGTGGTAGACGGCCACGTAATGGTTCGAGTCCACCAGCGAGAAGGCGATGCAGTCAGAGGTGAAGACGGCCTTCGGCGGCGCGCCCACGCCGGTGGGCTTGATCGTCAGCGTCAGGTTGCCGTTGAGGGTGCCGGGAGCCGGGTCCCCGGGCATGCCGAGGTTGCCGGTCACTTTGGCGGCGGTGGTCCAGGAGATGTTCGCCGGGCCGCCGCCGAAGCCCCAGAAGAAGTTGCCGGAGATGTTGATACCCGCCGCCGAGCCGCTGCCGCCGGCGTTATAGGCGCCGGGCAGAACGACGACTTCGTTGTTCGGGTCGCAGGAGACGTTCGAGAAAGCGGCCTTTGTGGTCGACGAGCCGCCCATAGCGAAGACGCCCACCGTGAGCGCCGCACCAAGAGCGGCGACCGCGGCCAGGCTGCGAATGAGTTTGGACATCGCAATCCCTTCCGATGCTGGTCCGGGAGGCGCGCACACTACGCGGTCGAGCAATGCGTCGCTCGCTCGCCTCGCCGGGGCAGTGGGCCAATCCCCCGTCTGGCACGCGGGTTCCTGGCCGGGATGCGCTGCGGCCTCAGCAGTTTACACGTTCCGTCAAGAGGACGCGGGCGGTCTTTCGTCCCTTTCTTTGGAGCCCACGCGGCCCTGCACAGCTGCCCATGCGGCCGTGGCCACCGCGTCCGGCGGCCGGCCTGCGTCGAGCGTCAGCCAGGCGCCGGGCGGTGCGGCCGCGGCCTGCGCCAGGTAGCTCGCCCGCACGCGCTCATGGAAGGCGAGGCCCTCGCGCCCGGTGCGGATCGCCTCCGCCTCGCCGTGCTTGCGTCCCAGCCCCACGGCCGGCTCCACGTCCAGGTAGAGGACGAGGTCCGGCCAGAGGCCGTCGCGGGCGGCGGCGTCGGCGGCCCGCAGTGCCAGCTCCGCCAGGCCGCGGCCCGCCCCCTGGTAGGCGAAGGTGGACGGCGAGAAGCGGTCGCAGAGGGCGACGGCGCCGCGCGCCAGGGCCGGCCGCAGCACGCGCGCCACGAGCTCGGCGCGGGCCAGGAGGAAGGCGAAGGTCTCCGCCCAGGGGGTGAGCTCGTCGTGCAGGAGGGCGCGCACCTGCTCGCCCGCGGGCGTGCCCCCCGGTTCGCGCGCCAGCACCACGTCCCGGCCGGCGGCGCGCAGGTGGTCTGCCAGCGCTGTCATGAGCGTGCTCTTGCCCGCGCCTTCGCCGCCTTCGAGGACGATGAACACCGGCGCAGCGTACCCGAGCCCGCCGCCACGCGGGAGCGCCCGGCGCCGTTCGACAGCCAGCCGGCGGGCGGCCACAATCGCAGGCCATGAAAGCCATCGTCATCTCTCGCCCCGGCGGCACTGAGGTCCTCGAGCTGCGCGACGTCCCCGCCCCGGAGGGTGGGCCGGAGGACCTGGTGGTCGCCGTGCGCGCGGCAGCCCTCAACCGCGCCGACGTCATCCAGCGCCAGGGCGGCTATCCCCAGCCGGGCCCGAAGCCGCCGTTCGAGGTGCCCGGCCTGGAGTTCGCCGGCGAGGTGGTGAGCGTCGGCGAGCGGGTGGAGGGCTTTTCGCCCGGCGACCGCGTGATGGGCCTGCTCGCGGGCGGCGCCCAGGCCGAGCGCGTCGTCATCCACCACCGCCTGGCGATGAAGGTGCCCGCGAACCTCTCCTGGCAGGCGGCGGGCGCCCTCCCGGAGGTGTATATCACCGCCCACGACGCCCTGCGCCAGTGCGACCTTGTCGCCGGCGAGTCCGTGCTCGTGCACGCCGTGGGCTCGGGCGTGGGCGTCGCCGCCGTCCAGATCGCCAAGGTGATGGGCGCGGCCCTGGTCGTCGGCACGGCCGGCAGCGCGGCCAAGCTGGAACGGGCGAAGGCGCTTGGCCTCGACGTCGGCGTCGACTACCACGCGGAGGATTTCGCCGCCGCAGCCCTGGCCGCGACCGGCGGACGTGGCGTCGACGTCGTCCTCGACGTGGTCGCCGGCGACTACTGGGAGCGGAACCTGCGCGCGCTCGCGCTCAAGGGGCGCATGGTGCTGGTCGGGCTGATGGGCGGGACGAACGCGCCGGCGAGCCTGGGCACGATCGTCATGAAGCGGCTGCAGGTGCGGGGCACCACCCTGCGCGCCCGCCCGCTGGAGGAGAAGGCGCTCGCCACCCGCGCCTTCGAGAAGAGCGTCCTCCCCCACGTCGCCTCCGGGCGCGTGCAGGTCGTCGTCGACCGCGTCTTCCCGCTGGCCGAGGTGGCAGAGGCGCACCGTTACCTGGAGTCGAACGCGAACTTCGGCAAGGTCGTGCTGGAGGTGGGCTGAGCCGACGCCGTCTCAGCGGCTGGCCGCGAAGGTGCCCACGTCCTTCCAGACGAGCGTCGCGCCCGAATGGCCGGCGACAACCATGGAGACGACGGCGGCCACGGCCGGCAGGAGAGCCACGCCATAGACGGCCAGCGGGGCCCAGGCCGGCAGGTTGAAGCGCCTGTGCCAGCGGTCCACGCCCCACCAGGCGACGGCCGCCAGGGCGAAGACGACGGCGAAGAAGCGTGCCGTGTCGCCCTGCTCGGGGTGCTCGCCGAAGCGCACGCGGCCGGCCCCCGCCGTCTCGGCCGCCGTGCGCACGCTGTGCTCGAGCGTTTCGCCGCTTTGGGCGGCGAGCAGGGCGGCGCTCGC
This sequence comes from Dehalococcoidia bacterium, assembly GCA_020847765.1. Classification (GTDB taxonomy): domain Bacteria; phylum Chloroflexota; class Dehalococcoidia; order Tepidiformales; family Tepidiformaceae; genus JADLBJ01. The sequence continues at coordinate 5,246 of JADLBJ010000064.1, read as the reverse complement.
ACCGACAATGGCGAGGACGGCGATCGGCAGCGCGTAGGAGCGCCGCCAGCCCGGCCGCCAGCCCACGCCCGCCATCGCCACCGCCGAGAGCGGGACGAGCACCACCGCCACGTGCACGACGAGCGCGTGCGCGGGCAGCCCGAAGAGCGTGTCGAGCGCGAGGAACACCAGCTGCGGTCCTTCCCGGGCGGGCGGCTGCCGGCCGCGACGCCCTAGCCCGTGTGGGCTGCCTCCACGGCGAGCGTGCCTGCCACGTTCCGCTCGTCGCCGCCGTCGAAGGAGCCGGTCACGGTCAGCGTCTGGCCCGCATAGGGGCCCGCCCCCTGGCAGTCGACCGCCACGCCCCCGTCGTCCAGCCGGACGACGCTGCCGCTGCAGAGGACGCTGCCGCTGGCGGCGGTCAGGCTGGCCGTGTTCGCCGTCACTGTCTGGCGGCGGCCCCGGCTTTCGAGCGAAAGGTCGAAGCGCAGGGTGACGTCGTGCGCGCCCTGGCCGTGGAGGGTGCCGGTGAGGCGGAGGCCGCCCGTGGCCGGGTCGCGCGCGCTGGCGACGTTCCCGCGGAACGGCTCGCTGAAGTCCCCGCCCGGGGCGACGCTCACCGCCAGCTGGTCCGCGGGGCCGCCCTCGGCGTTGCCCGACGCAGTCCATTTGAAGGGTCCCGCACCCCAGGCGACGAGGAGGGCGGCGACGGCGGCCACCGCGGCGCCGCTGAAAAGGCCCGCGCGGCGGCGGATCGTCTCGTCGCGCCGACGCCGCTCGCTGGCTGCCATGGCTGCGGCCAGCGGCCCCGGCCGCGCCGGTCGCCCCGGAACGAAGGTCACCGGCGTGGCCGCCCGCGCCTCTTCCGCCGCCTGCGCCTGCGCGTGCGCTCCGCGCGCCCAGAGGGCCACGCGCCCGACCACGAAGCCGGCGACGAGGAGCGCCGTGCCCACGTAGATCGCCTGCGCCCAGGCCTGCGTGCTGTCCGTGCCCGCGAAGACGCCATGGCCCAGGGCCGCCAGGTAGGCGACGAAGGTGGCGTAGTGCAGCCCCCGCCAGGCGCGGTAGCCGATCCGCCGCCGCACGAGGAAGCTCAGGGCGATGACCAGCAGCAGGTAGGCGCCGACGATCCCCAGCCCCGTCCAGAGGTTGCGGTAGGGGCCCGTGAACGGAACCAGCACCTGCACGAGCGAGAAGCCGATGTAGCTGTCGGCCAAGAGGATGGCCGCGTGCACGCCCACGAAGACGAGCATGAGCGTCGACAGGAAGAGGTGGAGGTCGGTCACCCGCCAGCGCGCGGCCAGCCGATCCAGGGCCCGGGTGCGGATCGAGAGGCCGAGCATGACGGTCGTGAAGAGGAGCAGGTAGGCCACCATCCCGGTGGAGCGGCTCAGGTACCAGGGGATGTTGACGTCGGTCATGGGCAGACCCCGCTCGTCGTCATGTCAGGAGCCCCGGGAGCGGCGGGCGCGTGGCGCCTGCGTCGGCGCAGGCGTCGGTGCCGGCGCTATCTGCTCGCCGCTGGATGTTTCAGGCGGCGTCGCAGTCGAACGGGGGCCGGTCGTCGCGGTCGTTGGCGGGGACGTCGTGGGCGTTGGCGGGGGGTCCTGCGCGCTCGCCGTCGACGCCCCGGGGGAGGCCTGGATGAGGCCGTAGAAGACGAGGGCCGCGGCGAGGGCGAGCACGAGGATCGTCGCCTTGGCGGGGAGATTGCGGAACCACCACCTGCGCATCGCTGTCTTCCTGGCTGTCGTGGCCTGCGGCTGCTTTGTCTTCGAGTCTCCCGCCCGATTCTTCGAAAACGATGTGAGCAGGATGTGAGCTAACACATCTTAGCGTCGCCTTTCGTCACGCTCCGGGAAGGCCTGACCGACCGTTTACCGGCTCGCCGCGCTGTCGTGGACGCCCGGCGCGTAGCCCGCCACCAGGGCGCGCACCAGAGAGGGCGGCGTCACAAGGCGCAGCCCCGGCGGCGTCGCGCGCGGCCCGGGCAGGTAGCCCCCGGCCGTCCAGCGCAGCAGCCGCCCGCCCTGCCAGAGGAGCGGCACCGCCGGGTCGTCCCCCGCGACCACGAAGGCGCCGTCCGGCAGGCGGGCGAGGTCGGCCGGTGGCAGCGGCCGCCCGGGCGCGCTCGCCCGCCGCTCGCCGTGGAGCACGCGGTCGACGGCGTCGACGCCACCGCCGAGGAGGGGCCCGTTGCCCTCCGCCCAGGCGACCAGGAAGCGGCGGAAATCGGGCCGCCGGCAGAGGGCGCAGGGGCGATGGCCAGCCGCGAAGGCCGTCGCCTCGTCCAGGAAGAAGAGCTCGGTGTAGCGGCCCGGGGTCATCACCTCGCGGTGCCAGCCGCGGTACTGGAGCAGGCAGGCTATCCAGCGGGCGCTCGTCCAGCGGCGCCGTCCGAGCCGGCGCGCGCTGTCGTGGAAGCAGCCGCCGCGGTTGCCCATCAACGTCCCCCGCTCCGGGGTGGCGACGATCTCGCCGAGTGGGGTCACGCGGTTCTGCAGGGCCATCACCGCGCTCCGGCGGGCTCGATCGTCGCCGTCAGGGAGAAGCTCTGCAGGCGGGCACGGTAGTGCTCGGCCGCCTCCTTCGGGCAGGTGACGACGTCGGCCTGGCCCTGGTGGTGGGCCGTGAGCATGATCACGCTCGCCTCCTCCGTCGTCAGCGAGGGCACCGAGCGGAGGAGGGCGCGCACGACATGGTCCATGCTGTTGACGTCGTCGTTGTGGAGGACGACGCGCCAGGGCGGCAGGGTGCGCTTCAGCGTCTCCTCGTCGATCGTGGTCGTCGGCTCGGCCGGGGCCGTCATCGCCGTTCGAGCCGGAGCGCGCCGGGCGGGCAGCCGAAGACGTAGACGAGCAGGGCGATCGACTCCAGGGCGAGCTCCCGCAGCGCCTGCTCCTCCCAGCGGTGCGGCTTGCGCAAGGTGTACTCGACGAGGAACTGGGGTGCTTCGTGCGCGGGGCCCCAGCGCTCCAGGTGCGAACGGTAGACGAGCGCGAGCTGGTAGTCGTTGGGGTGGCTCGCGGCGGGCAGGTCGGGCCGCGCCTGGAGGTGGAGGGTCAGGGCCGTCTGGCCGCCGTGGTAGCGCACCGCCCAGTCGCCGCCGTGGAGCAGCGCCTGCTTCGGCCCCCTTCGCTCGGTGATGGCGACGAGGGCGGCCGTCAACTCCTCGAGGAGGACGTCGAGCGCGGCGACGGTCGCGGCGTCGGGGAGGTCGATGGGCATGGACGGCTCCACGTCTTTGTTCGACACGTGCGTTCTCATGGTACGGCGACGGACCGCGTTCGCGGCAGGCGTTCGCCCCGGCGCATGACGGCCGGGCATCGTGTCGGCTGGCAACCTGCTATAGACGACTTCTAGAGGAGGTAGCCACAGGAATGAGAGAAAGAGGCCCTCTGGGGGTAGGCCCATAGCGCGCGGTCGCGGTAGGGTGGAGGCATGAGGATCCGTTTTCCGCGCTGGCTTGGCGTTCGGCGGCCGCTGGGTGCCGCCGAGGACTGGGTGCCGACCGCCGCGCTCATCCGCCTGGCGCTCGCCGCCGGGGCGCTCGTTGCCCTCGTCGCGCTCCACGCGCTGGCCTGATTCCGGCGACGAACCGCCACCCAGGGCCCCTTCGCCGGCGCTTCCGCCGGTCGTTCCCGCGCAGGTAAAGACAGCTCTTTCGCGTTGACCGCGCTTTCGGGCGCCCGCTAGCCTGTCGGCGGCACCTCGTCTGCTGCGAGGCAGGCGCGCCGCGCCCCCCGGCACAGGAGCGGTCCATGCCTGCTGACTCACGCTCCCGCCTGCTGCGCGAACACAGGAGGCAGAACATGAGAACGCGCGTCACCCTGGGCATCCTCGCCCTCGCCGCCCTCGCCGTCGGGCTCGTCGCCAGCATCCGCGCCGAGGGGTCGCACGCGGCCCCGCGCAACGACCGCGCGGCCGTCCTGGAGATGGTCAGCCGCGCCGGTCCGGGCGGCTCCGCTTTCCAGGACGCCATCCTGGCAGACGGCGCGGTCTCGGCCGCCGAACTGCAGAGCGCCTACGACGCCACCTTCGCCTGCATGACGGACGCCGGCGTCGACGTGATCCGTCCCGGCGACCCGCGCATGGCCGAGGGCGCCCGCCTGGGCTTCGCCGTAGGCGCCGGCCAGGACAGGGCGGCCGTGGAGAGCACCGTGCGCAGCTGCCAGGAGCGCTACCTCGACCGCGTCCAGCTCGCCGCCGCCCTCCTCGCCGGGAAGTAGCGCCGGTCGGCCCGTCAGCTGCTCCCCAGCATCGCCCCCGTCACGCGGTAGGGGCCCGGCGAGGGTGGGCAGGCGTAGTTCCCGTCGTACGTCCAGGTCCATTGCACCATGACGACCGTGCCGCCGCCAAAGGCCGGTGCCTCGCGGCAGGCAACTGGCCCGTCCTGGGGCCCGTGCGCCACGCCCGGCACCCAGTTCGGCAGCTTCGGCGCGAAGCTCCCCGCGATCCGCCCGAACTGGTAGCTGGTCGAATAGATGCCGACCGTCTTCCCCTGCCCCTTCAGGCTGTCGACGAAGCCCTGGAGGACGCGGGCGTTGTCCTCCTTGTTCTCCGACCAGCGGTTCCCCGTCTCCACGTCGAGCCAGTAGGACTGGATGCCGGCGGCGGCGGCGCCGGCCGCCTTGACGGCGAAGGTCGCCGCCTCGTAGCCGTAGTGGTAGGCGAGGCAGCCGCTCTCCGTGCTCTTGCAGTCGGCGTGGGTGTAGCCCTCGGGCGGCGAGTTCGTGTTCAGATAGAGCGACGGCCCGTGGGGCGCCTGCCGCGCCCAGGCCAGCTGCGCGCTGAAGCACTCGTTCTTCGTCATGGCGCGGCCGTCGTTGACGCCGATGACGGCGAAGTCGAACGGCGGCGCCGGGAAGTTGCTCCCCGGGCACTGCGGCCAGGAGATGTCATAACCGACGAGCCCGGCCTCGTAGCCGCTCCAGGGCAGGAGCGACTGGGGTGCGACTTCGCCGGGGCCGTGGGCTTCTGCGAGGGCTGCCGGCAGCGCCGCCAGCACCACCAGCAGGGCCGCCAGCGCGCCGCGGCGACGCAACCGTTCGTAGACGACCTTCCCGCGCATAGCTGACTCGAAGGCTGCGTGACCACTTCGCAGTAGTCAACCAGCGGGAAAGACCGCGCGGACGCTCAGAGTGGCGGCGGCGTGCGACCCGTCCGCCGGCGGCCCGCCCCCGTGGGCGCCGGCGAGGGCGTCGGCACGGGCAGCGGAGCGCTCTGGGGCCCGACGCCGGCCGCTTCCGGTTCGCGCGGCGGGGGCG
>JADLBJ010000063.1 GCA_020847765.1 Dehalococcoidia bacterium | reverse complement strand
GGCGCCCCCGAGGTCGGCGCCCCCGAGGTTGGCGCCCCGGAGGTTGGCGCCCCGGAGGTAGGCGCCCCGGAGGTAGGCGTCCCCGAGGTCGGCGCCTTCTCTCACCGCCTGGATGAGTGCAGCACGTACATCCTGGGCGTGCTCGGCGACGTAGATGGCGCGCCCGTCGCGATGCTTGATCTCGATCACGCTTCCTCCTTCCCGAGCGCATCCCAGGCGGCCAAGGTAGGACCCAGATCAGCCGCCGCCCGTTCGAGCGCCGACGGGGCCGCCTGGTAACAGACCCGGGCTGCCGCGACCACACGCTCCAACGCCTCGGCCAGTCGGGCAACCTCCTTCCGGTGGCACTCCAAACACCGGTCGTAGAAGCCGCCGTTCCGTTCATGCAACACACAGGCCGCCCTCACCCGTCCTCCCTCCAATGCGAGGTGCAGTGGTACGAGAACGGGCCGATCGCCTCACGACGGCAGCCATCCGTCTCGCAGACCGGGAAGCCACGCTTTCCGCGCGGCCCCGGGTAGACGAGGTTCCGCTCGGCACCGATCTCGAGCGCCGACGGGTCGATCGCGAGAGACTCGGCGGTCTCCCTCTCGCAGCGTTCGCGGCAGGTCTCGAACTGCGGGATCGACAGTTGCCCAGTCACGCTGCCTCCTCGAGCTCTGCTATGGCAGCGCCGCGACCGCGTGCTTCCATCGCGACCCAGGCCCCGACCCGAACGACCGCATCTGCCACGCAACCCGCTCCGCCCAACCACCACACGCGCAGTAGCCACGCAGCGAGTACACGGACCGGTGACCCGGCCAACGGCACTCGAGGAACCGGGCGGCACCCGTGAACGCCCGCTGCCACGACCCGGCCAGCACCCACCGCGAATAGGAGCCGCCGCCGACACAGCCGGTCGTGTCCCAGTAGCCGCAGGCGCCGATCCCCCACGCGTTCAGCGGCGGCCCACACATCAACCGGCCGTACGCTGACTCCAACCCGGCGATCCCCAACAACAGGAACGGGTTCGTGTTCGTCACCCGGCCCGCCCTTGTGATCTCGACGCCGTGGCCGAACATCGGGGAGCCCTTCCCGGCCAGCACGTCGTCGATCCGGTCGGCAATCAGCAGGGTGGTACGCACCTTCTCGCACCACTTGGACTTGCAACTCTTCGGCGGCGCGTCCGGCCGTATGCCGGGTTTCTCCGCAGCCGCCGAGCCGGTGAAGATGAATGCCATAACCAATCCGAGTGTCAGGACGGAACGCACATGCCTCCGATGTCGCTTGACAGTCCGGGAGCAGGGCAACGTCATCCGCTGCGCGTAGGCTCAACCGGCCGTCCCTCCGGCGGCACAGCAACACCCCTGGGGCCGCGTTCACAGCGCGGCCCTGCCCCTTCAAGGAGCCGGCGGTCACGCGAACCGCTCCTGCTCCAACACCACGACCCGGTCACGCAACCGCCGCAACTCCTCCAGCGCCTCCTCGAACGCGAACACGAGCGGCACCCCGACCGAGTACGGCAACTGCTCCCCACGGCCAAGGAACACGCGGGCATGAACGAGAAGCTGCTCCGGCGGCAACACCACGGTCACCGGACAACCCCCGACACGACCAGGCCAAGCCACGCGAGCCCTATCGCCAGGGCGATCAGGTTCACCGCGAGCAGCAGCCGCCTTACCATCCTCGAACCGCCGGGCCGAGAACGGCGAGCTCGAGCAGACGGGTTAGCAGCCGGCGAACGTCAGAGGCGACGGTCGGCATGACGCTCCCCGATCAGGGAACGCCATGTGCCGCGCGTTATCGTGCGGGACGTTCCAAAATGGCTGGAAATCACGGTCATCTCCTAACTCACGAACGCGACTGGTGGAAAACGCGGTACTCGACCAACTGCTCAGACCAGGCCGCCTCCACCTGCCGCAGCCCGGCGGCGAGGTCCTCCGAGGTCGGGTGCAAGTAGATCTCCGTGGTCGCTACCGACTCGTGGCCGAGCAGCATCGTCGCGAGCAGCAGGTTCCCGGTGAGCGAATAGAGCTCCTGCGCGGCGCTGTGGCGGAGCTCGTGCAGCGGGAACCCGGCGAGTCCGGCCTTGTTGAGGCACCGTCTGAACCAGCGGTGGACGGATGAGTGGTCCATCGGCCGGGCCCGGTCCGTCTTCGGGTAGATCAGGTACTCGTCCGGGCGACGGTGGTCGGTCTGGATGTGGAACCAGAGGTCTCGGCTGAGGCTTTCGAGCGCGAGCGGGATCGCCCTGGTTCGGCCACCTTTGCCGTGCTGGACGAGCAGGACACCCGTGTCGAGCCGGATGTCACGGATCTTCAGGAGCCGCAGCTCGTTCTTGCGTAGGCCGAGCCGGGCGAGCAACTGGACGGCGCACTTGTCCCGGAGGCTGTCCTGGGAAAGAACCAGCCTGACCAGTGTCTCGCGGGCGTGGGCATTGCGCCCGGACTTCCGCCGTTTCGGCGGCTTGATCTTCAGCATCGGGTTGTAGCCGATCAGCCCTTCTTCGGCCGCCCAGCGGAAGAGGCTCTTCAGCCCGGCTTGGCGGAGTCGGCGCGTGGCGGGCGCCGCGTTGCCCCAGTGCTTGTCGAGGAACCAGCGGAGCAGCCCGAGCACGTCGGCTTGTTGCTCTTCGTCTTCGGGTGCGAACTCGGCGAGCCCGGTGAAGGTCTGGAACTCCTCGGCGAAGCGTGCGACCGCGATCTCGTAGGCGTCACGGCTGTTCGGGGCGATGTCTTCCCAGCGGAGCGCCTCGAGCCAGCGAGCTGCTTGTTTCCCGATCGGCCATTGCTGATACGACTTGTCGCGCACGAGAGCGTCCTCGCGCATCCTTACGTGCCGATCGATAACCGGCAACGTCCCCCCCGCTCCAGTCACAGCATCGCTCCGGTGATCCAGCCGGCGAGGAATCCGATGCCGGTGAAAACGAGGAGGAGGACGGCGAGGCCGGCTGCGGCGCCGGACGCGTGGATGCGCTGACGGCCGCCGTCGAGGTGCATCAGACGCTCCCCGGATACTGCTCGTGGTCGTATGGGAACGGGCGGCGGGAGGGGTCCGGCTGCGGCACCGGCCCCTCCAGCTCCGGCACCGGCTCGGGTGCATCGGTGATCCTGAGCATGAGGGCGAGCAGCGCGCCGGCCAACAGGATCGCGACGATCGACAGGATGATCATGAGGTGCGCCTCCGCTCCGCAAGGTTGATCACGTTGCTGACCAGTGCGGCGGCTTCCTCGGCGTCCTGGTCGTCGAGGATCCGGATCAGCCGTGTGGCGTGCTCGTCGACCGTACGCATAGCCGCGGCGAACCCGTCCCAGTAGTCGGGCTTGCCGTCTGTCGCCTTATGGGCGAACTGGCAGCCGAACCGGACGCCGGTGAGGATCTCCTCCAGGTACCGGCGGGCTTTCGCGTTGCCGGTCACGACAGGTCAACCTCCTGATAGGCGCGTGCCCAGGCGGCGTCGAGCAGCGCGGGCGAGCAGCGACGCGCGTCCCCGGTGATCGCGAGGAATCGTTCGGCCATCTCGAACGCTGTCCGGCCGTCCTCGTGCTCCTCGAACACGGGGCCGAACGCGACCCCCGACGTGGAGTCGTAGAGGCAGGCGAGCCCCCGGTCTGTGTCGTGAAGAATCCTGACGCCCATCGTCATCCTCTGTCTTCGGGGATCCGGGCGCCGACGGGGATCGCGAACTGCGGTGCCTCGTCGCTCGCGGGTGGGGACTCCTCGACGGGAGCCTCCTGCCGACCTTGGACATCGGCCGCCGAGTCAGCGTCCCCACCCGCCAGCGCCTCCTCGAGCCGCTTGACCGACCGCCGATACCAGTCCGGCTTCCGGGCGGTCTCCAACGCCTTCTCGACCTCGGCGCGCTTCCCGGCCCGGTCGGCGAGCTCGAGCAGCCTCGCCCGCAGCCCGGCCTCGGCGTCGGCCCCACCTGCAGCCCACTCGCCGAGCAGGCGGCCCGTCTCCTCACTTAGCGGCTGGTCGAGCGGCACCATCGGCCGATGCTGCTCCTGCAGCTTGATCGGCTTCGGCAGCCCCGGCGCGTCCGCGGTCAGGAGCAGACTCAGCGTGAGCTCGTACGGGAGGTTCTTCTCGGAGACGGGGATCCACCCGTCGAGGCCGACCGCCGACGCCTTCGGCCTGACGATCGTCTTCCCGCCTTCCTTCACGATCTCGATCTTCTCCTCGGCCCGGAAGCAGAGGATCAGGTGGGCTCGGACTTGCAGGAGCTTCGACACGAACTGCTTGTGCGCGAGCTTCGGCTGGATCCAGGCGGCCATCTTCACCCGCTCTCGCTTCTGGTAGTCGTCGCCGGCCATCCGCTGGAGCTCCTCTTCCTGCCAGTCGAGGAGGCCGCCGTCGCCGGCGTGCTCATGGGAGGCGCTGTCGACGACGATCACGGGGTAGCCGGCCTGGTCGGCGGCGGCGATCGCTTCGGCGTAGGCGGCCGGCCGGAACGGCGCTCGGAGCTCGCCGTGGTCGAACCGGAACTGGTCGGCGTAGTGCAATGCTCGGCCGTTCTCGGTGTCGATGAGGGCGAACGGCTTGTCGCCGGCGAGCCCGGTCGCGATCCGGAGCGCGCTCATCGTCTTGCCGGAGCCGCTGGCGCCGGCGAGGCCGATGAGGAGGCCGACGCTCTCACGCTTCGCTGGGCGGAACGTGAACGTCACGCCTTCTCCCTGGGTTCGATCGGGGTAAAGCCCGTTGGGACGGTAACGCGAGGTTTGTGCCAGAACAGACGACACTTCTTGCAGATCCGCTCGTCATCAAGCGCGACCTCTCCCTCCCAGACACCACCGGTGTATTCGCGCCAGAAGACACCGCACTTGGCGCGGATTTCGTCGTCGCTGTCGATGCGAAGGTGGATCACAGGCGATCCTTCGCTCCAAAGGCCGGGAAGCAGTTCGACAGTCACGCGATCTCCCTCAGCTCGCGCTCCAACCAACGAGACTCCTCCCACGCCGGCAGCTCCGCGTACGCGACCCGCGTCGGATACCCCGGCCACTCGTCACGGTCCAAGCATCGCTTCCACGTCTTAACCGCGTCCGCCCATTTCTTCTCCGCGATCGTCAACGCGGCAGGGCCGAGTGCGATCACACTGAGCGCGTATGGCGGCGCGGTCTCGACGACGACGAACCGGAACTCGGGGGTGACGCCGGTCGTCCGCTCGACCGCGCGCGTGTACGCGGCGACCTGGATGTCGTAGCCCATCGAGAAGATCGACCTTGTGAACTCGTCCGGGTTCGCCGACCGGCTCGTCGTCTTCAGATCAGAGACGAACGCGCCGCCGTCGTGGAGCCAATCGAGCCGGGCGCGGCACACGACGCCGCCCTCTTCCCACACAATC